>JBKBIC010000203.1:0-8496 GCA_046299435.1 Saprospiraceae bacterium | reverse complement strand
CGCCAGCCGGGATTGGCTCGCCGTTGTACGTCGCAAAATCGCCCGCGCAGGCCGCGAGTTGGAGGCTTCCGAAACTCGGTGGACAGTTGGACGAGGTGAGCAGCAGCCCGGCTTTTTCCAAATCGTCGCAGCCGGAAAGTGCGATGTTTTGCTGCCCGATGACGACCGTCCAGCCCGCAGGCAGGTTGGGCAAATCGAGCGACACGCTGTAATTCGTGGACAAAATGTTGGCAAACGCGAAGTCGCCGCTGGCGTTCGATTGGCTGTTGCCGACCGTTGTGCCGTTTTCGGAAAGCAGTACCGGGATGCCAGCGACCAACGTATCCACGCCGGGGTCAATCTGTCCGTTGCCGTTCACGTCGGCCCAAACCTGCCCGGCCACCGTGCCATAGCCGTCGTACAAATCCAGCACAAGCGGGTCGCTGGTGGCGGTACAGCCCAGATTATCAGTCATTTGCAAAGAGTACGCGCCGTTCGAGGTGGCGATGAAATTGGGCGAGTTCGCGCCGGGGATGGGGGTGCCGTTGAGCAGCCATTGCCACGCCACCACGCCGGGCAGCGCGGGCAGGCAAAGCGTGTCGGGGCGGCAGCGCGTGTGGCAGCCCGACGGGATGGCCGCCCGGTTCGGGCCGGGCAGCACGGCGACGCGGTTGCTTTCGGCGGAGCAACCGAACTGGTTTTGCGCCCGCAGGAAATATTGGCCGGGATTGGTGGTCGTCAAAGTGGTGCCGATGTGGCCCGTGTTCCAGATGAATTGCGTGCCCGCAGGCTGCGACCCACTGTAAGTCAACGTGTTAGAGGTGCCAGCGCAGGGCGGCCATTGGGTGCTGCTGATGAAAATATTGGCCGGGTTGGGGTTCACCTGCACCGGGAACGGCGGGCTGGCAGCCGTGCAACCAGTCGTCGTCGCCGTGACGGTCACGGTGAACGTGTGCGCCCCGACGGGCAGTTGGTTGAATTTGTCCGCTGAAAATTCGAGCGTTTTGCTCGTGCCGCCGCCCGACCACGAAAACACCGCGCCCGAACCCACGCCGCCGATGCCGTTCAAAAACACATCCTCGCCCGCGCAAATGGTCAGCGAGGGGTACGCCGTGCCGACGATTTGCCCCAAGTCGTTTTTCAAAATGGCCTTGACGAGCGCGTCCGGCGCGGGCAGGATTTCGACGGCGGCGGGCGGCGGCGCGAAGGTGCAGCCCTGCGCGTTGGTCAGCGTCACGGTGTATTTGCCTTCGTTGCCGACGATGAGCGTGGAGGCCGTGCTGCCGTCCGACCATTTGTACGAAGCCGCACCCGCCGGGGCGGTCAGCATGGTCGTTTTGCCTTCGCAAAGCGGCGAATTGGGGAACATGGAAATGTTGCCCGCGAGCGTGTTCGGATGCACGGTGACAGGCTGCGAAAAGCTTGATTCACAGCCAAATACGTTCTTCGCCGTGACCGCCACGACGTAACTGCCCGGCGCGGAAAACGTGTGGTAGGCCGGCGTGACTTTGGCCGAATTGCCCGCGCCGGAGGCCGGGTCGGCAAAGTTCCAAGTGATTTCGGTCACGTCAGAGGCGGCATTGAATTCGAGGGCATTGCCCGCGCAAGCCGCCGCTGGAGGCGCGAAACTTGTGGTCGGCGCGGGCGGCACTTTGACGGTCAAAGACCAAGTGGCCGTGCAGCCGCTCACCATCGAGACGGTCAGCGAGACCGAATAATCGCCCGGCGCGGCAAAGGTGTGGCTGGGGTTTTGGGCCGTGGAAATGTTGTTCGCGCCAGAGGCCGGGTCGCCGAAATTCCATGCCCAACCCGCGATGGCTTCGCCCGGCAGAAAAGTGCTGATGTCTTTGAAAACCGTCGGGAAACCGGGGCAGCCGGGCGTGGCCTCGAACCGCGCAACCGCCCTAACGCGCACAGAATCAAGGTCTTTGCACACGGCTCCGTTGGTCGCGGTGGCGTACAGTACGACGATGTAGTGCCCGGCGTTGGGGAACATGAACAGCGGGTTTTCGTCGAAACTCGTGCCGAGCGCGATGCCGCCCGATTCGCCGAACGCCCACTGCGCCGTGCCCGGCTGGTACAGCGGCCCACTCGAATTGTGGAATTGGAACGTGTTGCAAACCGTCGCCGGGTCAATGGCGATGTCCACCGTGCCGGGCGGGCAAGTTTGCGGGTGGCTGGGGTTGTGGCACACGCCGCCACCGCAATATTCGAACAGCGTGATGGGGCCGTCTTTGGCTGGGCAGCCGAATTGGTTGACGACGTTCACGGTGTATTTGCCGTATTGATTGGTCGTGTAGGTCGGGGTGTTCACACCGAGCGGCACGTTGTCTTTGAACCAATTGTAAGTGTAGTCGCCGTCGGCGGTGACGAGCGCGGACATGGTGACAAACACGCTGTTGTTGCAAAAACCTGTCGGGTCGGGCGTGGTCACGCTCAGGTTCGGCGACGGAAATTCGTCAATCGTGAACTCGGTTTTGGCCGGGCAGCCGTTCGCGTCGCGCACTTCCACAGCGTAGGTGCCGGGGCCGAGGTCGGGCACCGCGTCGGTGCTGACGACCGCGCCCGTGTCGTCGAGCCAAGTCCAAGTGCTGTACGTCGGCACGGTGGTCATCACCGCGTCCACGAAGTTCGGGCAGAGGCCCGCCGGGTGTTGCACGTCGGGGGCTGGCACGTCCACGACAGTGATGTTTTGAGTGGCCGTTTTGCCGCAAACAGTCACGCGCAGCGTGTGCGTGCCGGGCTTTTGCCAAAAGACTTCCACCGCGCCCGTGCCATTGCCTTCGGCAAACACGCCCGCGTCGGAAGGGGTGATTTGCCATTGATAATCAATGTTTTGGAAATTCTGCACCGCGTAATTCGCCACTTCGCCGATACAAACCAACGGCTTGCCCGACATCGAAATGGGCGGCAAATCGGCGATGTTCACGCGCACCGTGTCGGAGCGACAGGCGAGGTCGTCCGCGGTGATTTGGGCAGCCGACAGCCAACGCGGGTTGGCCGCGCCCCAAGTCCGCAGGGTCGTGGCGTTTTCGGTCGCGGAGGTCGCGGGGCCGCCGTTTTGGGCTTGCCAAACGACGTTGTTTCCCGGCGACACGCCATCGGCTTCGTATTCGTAAATCTGGCCGGGGCAAATGGTGGTTTCGCCCAAAATGGCCGTCGGTTTGGCGGGCTTGGCTTTGGCCGTGAGTGCCCATTCGGCCCGGTCGGTGCAGGTGCGCGAAGGGTCGGCGGGCGTGGCGAGGATGCGGTAGCTGCCGTCGCCGTCGGCAAAGGGGATGAGCGTCGAAGTGCTCGCGCTGGCCGAGTTCCAAGTGTTGCCCCCGGCGGGCGCATTCAGCGACCATTGGCAGGAAAACGGCGAATTATTGGACGACAATTTTGCCGAAAACAACTCCTCGCCGTCCTCGCAAACCTCGACCGGCCCAGTGATGAAAAATGGCGATAGGATTTTCACAGCCAGCGAATCGCGCCCGCTGCAACCGAGGTAACAGTTGGTGTATTCGACTGAAAGCCAGTGGGTTGTGTTCACGTTCGAGGGGCTTGTCCATTGCACTTTGATTTCGTGGGTGCCTTGCCCGCTGGTGATGTAGCCGCCCGAAGCGACCGTCCAGACGAAATTTGTGCCGCTGAACGGTTCGATGGAATAAACCTCCTCCGCGCTTGGACAGACCCGTGCCGTGCCTTTGATTTCGGCGTTGTCGGCGATGATGGGCACCTGCACGATGGCGGGTTCGGGGCAGACGTTGCCGACGCAGGCCAATGTGCCGAGTTGGATGGTGCCCAGCGGGCCGTCAGTCCATTGGATGGTGATGTTGTTGTCGGTCAGGCCGCCGCCGCCGATGACTTGCCCGTTCGGGCTGACTTGCCAGATGTATCCGCCGCAACTCGTTGAAGATGTGTAAGTTACCGTTTCGCCCGCGCAAATCGTACCGACGCAATCCAACGAAGGCGTGTCGCCGCTTTCCACTTGGATTTGCACTTCGGTCGTGTCCGAGCACAGGCACGCGCTGCTGGCGATGAGCCGCGCCGTGAACGTGCCGGGCTGGTTGAAAGTGATGGTAGGGTTGGCGAGCAGGCTCGTTTGGCCGTTGCCGAAATCCCACTCGAAGTAGTCCGCGTCTTGGCTTTGGTTTTCAAAATAGACCGTGCCGCCTTTGCAGATTTTGATGACCCCGTTTTGCACGGCGGGCGCGGCTCCGATTTCGGCTTGGGGCGGCTCGATGATGGTCACGCACTTCGTGGCTTCGCCGGGGCAGCCGAGGGAGTCGCCCGAAAACACCGTCAAACTGCCCGTGCCCGGCCCGCCCCAAGTGACGGTGACGCTGTTGTTTTGCTGGTCAAATGTGTATGACTGCGCCCCGAAAATGCTCCAATCCGCGCCCCAAAGTTGCCCGCCCGTGCCGCCAATGGCCGAGTAGGTCACGGTCGAGTACGGGCAAACTTTTTCGCAAGCAGGTTGCCCCCCGCTGAGGCTGTCGTTGCAAGGAGCCTTGTTGTCGGAAAAGATGAGCAGCTGCGGGCTGGGGATACCGTACACAACGAACTCGGCCCATGCGACCGCTCCATTGTTACCCAATACACGAACGGTGTAAGTCCCTGGATTACAGGCAGTTACTGACGACTGGGTAGCGGAGAAGTTGCCCGGCCCAGACCAAAGAAATGACAAATTAGTGCCCGACGCACCTGTAACGACGACCGTCAAATCCGTGCATTGGCCGCTGCAAATGGCCTCGTTGCCGACGATGTACACTTGGAAATTTTGGGCAGAGATTTTTTCGGAAAACAGCCCGGCGAGCAGGCACAGGGCGAAGAGCGAGGGTAATCGGTTTTTCATGCGACAAAAGTTAGTTGAATGGATTTTTAAGACGCGGGCAAACGCGAAGTTGCTGCCGAAGGCCAATCACGAAAATTTATGTCGGACAGTTGGGCGCGGCGCGGGAAATTTGTCGGCGATTGCATCGGAAATCAAATCAACCAATCACCGAATCAACCAATCACCAACCTTGTGTACCGTCACCTACTTGCCGCTCCGCGCCGGTTTTGTGCTCACCCACAACCGCGACGAGGCTCCCGCCCGCAACGCACACAAAATTTCGCGCGAGCGTTCGGCGGGCGATGTGCTGCTTTTCCCCCGCGACGCAAAAGCCGGGGGCGCGTGGTTTGTGGCCTCCAAATCGGGCAAAACCGCCTGTTTGCTCAACGGAGCCTTTGAAAAACACCGCCACGAGCCGCCGTACCGCCGCAGCCGGGGGCTGATGCTGCTCGATTTTTTCGAGTTCGGCGCGCCAGATGACTTCTTCGGAAAATATGATTTGGCGGGCATCGAGCCGTTTACATTCCTGTTTTTTGCCCGCGATCGAGTCGTCGAGCTGCGCTGGGACGGCTCGCAAAAACACCTAAAATCACTGCCCCCCGACGTGTCGCACTTCTGGTGTTCGTCCACTTTGTACCCTGCCGAGATGCGCGAACGCCGCGAGCAAGTGTTCCGCAACTGGCTGACAATGAGGCAAAAAGATGAAAAAAGCCTGCCCGCTGATGTGTTGAAATTACACCTGACAGGCAGCGTCGGCGACCCCGAAAACGATTTCGTGATGAACCGAGCCGGGCGCGTCTGCACGGTCAGCGTGACGCAAATTGTCAGGAATGACGACAGGCTCCGAATGAAATACCGCGACTTGCTGGACGGCCAACGCGATGTTCGGAACATGACGCTCGCGGCTGATTTGTGAACGAGTTGGAAATGACCAAACCATATTGCCCGGATACCGTTAATTTTTTTCAAAAATTTTCCATCGCGCATTGGCTCAGGCCACAAATGGCTCTACTTTGCGCTCAAATTCAGATTCCTTCTATTCTACGGCTTATGAAACACGTCTTACTCTTGTTATTCTTCTTCGTTGTGTTCGGTGCTGCGGCCAACGCGCAGCAAGGCTCGAACGTCAACCTTTCGGTTTTCCCGAACCCGACGGCTGAATATATTTCGGTGCAAGACGACAACGAGGTGGTCGGGCAAGTGGTGGTTTTCAACCTCGTCGGCAAAAAAATGAAGGTGTTCCCCTTTTTGAAAGGCGAATCGTACTACGTCGCCGACCTGCCCAAAGGGATGTATCTGGTGCAAATCATTGACAAGTCGTCAAAAGTGCTGAACACCCAGAAACTGAACAAACGATAAGCCCACTGCAAGGCATCTGAATTTCACGGCTCCCCGGCGCACCACGCGATGCGCCGGGGAGCCGTGTTTTTGCGCGAACTTTTTGCCGAAAATCGCCTTTCCTTTGGCCTACCGAAATTCGACATGAACGCAATTACCACCAACGGCATCACGGTCAGCGTCCGCACGCAATTCCTGCCCGAACACTCCAACCCGGCGGCGCAGAAATTCATTTTTGGCTACCTCATCTCCATCGAAAACGGCAGCCCGTACACCGTGCAATTGCTCCGGCGGCACTGGCTGATTTTCGACTCGAAAGGCATCGTCCGCGAAGTAGAGGGCGAGGGCGTGGTCGGCGAGCAGCCCGTCATCCCGCCCGGCGGCCAGCACGAATACACCTCTTTTTGCGACCTCGGCAGCGAAATGGGCAAAATGCGCGGCACCTACCTCATGGTTCGGCAGGGCGACGACTATCATTTCAAGGTCAACATCCCCGAATTTTCGATGGTCGCGCCGCAAAAACTGAATTGAAGCCGCGTGCATTGATTCGCTCCTCTTTCCCGACATGGATTCCCTGCATTTGAAAAAAGTGCCGCCCACCCTGCGCGGCGACATCCGGCTCGACGGCTCCAAAAGCATCAGCAACCGCGCCCTCATCGTCACGGCTTTGGCCGGGGGCCAACCCGCCGATTGGCTCCAAAACCTGAGCATCTCCAAAGACACCCAAACCTTGCGCCAACTCCTTGAAAACCAACACAATACCTTCGACGCAGGCGACGCGGGCACCACGTTCCGCTTCCTCACTGCCTACCTCGCCACACGGCCCGACACCCAGATTTTGACCGGCTCCGAGCGGATGCGCGAACGCCCCGTCGGCCCGCTCGTGCAAGCCCTCCAAAGCCTCGGCGCGGACATCCAATTTCTGGAAAAAGACGGCTACCCGCCGCTGCGCATCGGGCCATTTCGAGCGTCCGGCCAGCGCAGCGTCCGCATCCACGCGGGCACGAGCAGCCAGTTTTTGTCCGCGCTTTTGCTGGTCGGCCCGTACCTGCCCGATGGCTTGGAACTGGTGCCCGACGGCCCGCTCGTGTCGCGCCCGTACCTGCAAATGACGCTGAAACTGATGCAGCATTTCGGCGCACAAGCCGACTGGTCGGGCGACAAAATCGTGGTGCAACCCATTGGTTATCAACTCAAACCGCTCGCGGTGGAGGCCGATTGGTCGGCAGCTTCGTACTGGTACGCGATGGCCGTTTTTGCCGAAAATGTGGATTTGAAATTACGCGGCCTCTTCGCTGAAAGCTGGCAAGGCGACTCGGTTTTGGCAGCAATGATGACCGGTTTCGGCATCGAAACCACGTTCGAGCCGGACGGCATCCGCCTCCGAAAATCCGGCCAGCCGCCCAAACCCATTTTTGAAAAAGACTTCACCGATTGCCCCGACATCGCCCAAACATTGGCGGTCGTCTGCGCCGGGCTGGGCGTGAAAGGCGTGTTTTCCGGCCTCGAAACACTCGCCATCAAAGAAACCGACCGCATCGCCGCGCTGAAAACTGAACTGAAAAAAGTGGGCGTGTCGTTCGCCAAACTGCCGCCACACTTCTCCAAAAAACAACCAGACCGCACGTTTTACCTCTTGGACGGGAAGGCTGCGTGGGCGGAGCCGCCTCGATTTGCCAGCTACGGCGACCACCGGATGGCCATGTCGTTCGCACCGCTGGCCTTTTTCGGCGACATCGAAATCGAAAACCCGGCAGTCGTGGCTAAATCTTATCCCGGTTTTTGGGAAGATTTGCGGATGGTTTCGGGATAAAATTGACCCAAAAACCGCCAGCCAACACCACGCGATGCCTTTCCAAAAAAAGAAACCCGCGCCCGAAGACACGCGCCCGCTCACACCCGATGAGGCCCTCGCCAAAGTCGAGCAATTCTGCGTGTACCGCGAGCGCAGCCCCCGCGAAGTGGCCGACAAACTCCGCGAACTCGGACAAACGGGCGAGGTGGCTGAGCAGATTTTTGGGCTGCTGCGCGACGAAGGTTTTTTCAACGAGGAGCGGTTCGCCCATGCTTTTGCGGGTGGCAAGTTCCGCATCAACCACTGGGGCAAGGTCAAAATCCGGCTCGAATTGCGTGCGCGAGGCATCCCGCCGAGCCTCGTGGAGGAGGCCCTCGCCGCCATCCCCGATGAGGACTATCTCGCTGTTTTTCAAAAACTTATGGAGCAAAAACGGGCACAACTCGCCCGCGAGACACCCGCCAAACGCCGCCAAAAATTGGCCGCGTACCTGATTCAGGCCGGCTTCGAGCAGGAGTTGGTTTTTGAAGAGTTGAAAAAGGGTTGAAAATTAGACCTCTTGCGGAAC
>JBKBIC010000202.1:0-8621 GCA_046299435.1 Saprospiraceae bacterium | reverse complement strand
CCGCTCGAAGATTTCGGCGATGCTGCCGATACCTTCCACACTGTGGCTTTTGCCTTGTTGGCCGTAGAAATCGAAGACTGGTTTGGTCTTGTCGTTGTACTCGGTGATGCGGTGACGGACGATGCTTTCATCGTTGTCGTCGGCGCGGTTGCTGGTTTTGCCGCGTTCGAGGATGCGCCGCACGATTTCCTCGTCGTCCACTTGCAGCGCGATGAGGCCGGAAATCGAGGTGCCCATCTCGTCAAGTAATGCGTCCAATGCCTCGGCTTGCGGAATGGTGCGCGGGAAGCCATCGAAGATGAAACCATTGGCTTCAGGGTGCGCCTCCACTTTGTTGCGGAGCATCCCGATGGTCACGCTGTCGGGCACGAGTTGGCCTTTTGCCATGTACTCTTTCGCGGCGAGGCCGAGGGGCGTGTTGTTGCTCATCTCGTAGCGGAACAGGTCGCCCGTGCTGATGTGGACGAGGCCGTAACGCTCCACAAGATTGACAGCTTGTGTGCCCTTGCCAGAGCCGGGAGGGCCAAAAAGTATCAGATTGATCATAGCGCAAAAAAGGTTTCCATAATACAAAAAGCCGGGGGCCGGCTTTCGTGAAATGTGCGAATTACGAAGATAAACCGTTGGAAACCAGTGGATTGGTTCGCGTTTCGTCCAACTTCGCTTGCAAATGGGAACATTTGGAAAGGACACCGACAAAGGTAGAAAAGCCCATGTGAGACGCGGCAATTTTCGTGGGGCTTTTTCAAAGGCCGGGAAACCCGACGCGCTACTTTTGCGCCACGTTTTGCGGAACGGACGGCTGCGTTCGAGGCAAGCCGTTCATTATTCACCGTTTACAGTCCGTCGTTTCAAATGCCTGATTTTCTGAAAAAAAGCCTGCGTTTCCTGCCGTTTTTGCTGCCCGTGCTGCTGGCTTTCCCGTTTTGCCAAAAAGAAAAATTCACCTTCGACCCCGCCGACAAACTCGCGTTTTCGGTGGATACGCTCCGCTTCGACACGGTGTTCACTGAGCTCGGCTCGGCCACGCGCATTCTCAAAATCTACAACCGCCACGACCGCAGCATCCGCATTTCGCGCATTTATCTGGAACGCGGCGACCAATCGCGCTTCAACCTGAACATTGACGGCATCGCGGGCGACGACCAATCGGGCCTCGAAATCGCGCCGAACGATAGCATGTACGTCTTTGCGGAGGTGACGATTGACCCCGACCAGCCGCTGTCCGTCAGCCCCTTCGTGCTGGCCGAACGCCTGATTTTCGAGACAAATGGCAACTCGCAGGCCGTCATTTTGGAGGCGTGGGGCCAAAATGCGAACTACATCCCCTCACGGTTTTATGCCGATAGTATCGTGGCCTTCGGCTGCAACGGCGGCGAATGGGTGTGGGACGACCCGAAGCCCTACGTCATCTACGGTGTGCTCATCGTTGACGAATGCACGCTCCGCATCCCCGCCGGGGCGCATGTCTATGTGCATGGCGGGCTGGCAAAACAAGTGATTGACTCGGCGGTGTACACTTACAACGACGGCTTTTTGGCTTTTCAGGGCAGCGGTAAATTGCTCGTCGAAGGCACGAAAGACCGCCCGGTGATTTTCGAGAGCGACCGTTTGGAGCCCGAATTCGACGAGGAATCCGGCCAATGGACGGGCATCTGGCTGCAAGCCGGGACGCGCGGCCACCGCATCGAACACTGCATCGTGCGGAACAGCATCGTGGGCGTGCGCGTGGATTCGGCGGCGGATTTGACCATCCGAAATTCGCAGATTTACAACACGGCCAGCAGCGGACTCATCGGCATCCACGCCAAAATCACCGCCGAAAACTGCCTTTTTTATCGAAATGTGGGCTATTCCGTGCAAATCGAGTACGGCGGCGACTACGATTTCACCTACTGCACGGCGGCCAGCTACGGCGTGGACGGTGAGGCACTGAAACTCGGCAACGCCCTTTGCCTCGACGAACTTTGCCAAAATTACCGCGCCAACGCGCTGCGGGCGCGGTTCCGAAATTGCATCCTGTTCGGGTCGCGGGCTGACCAGCTGACGCTTTTCGACCGCGTGGGCAACCCCGCTCAATTCGATTACAAACTCGAAAACTGCATCGTGCGCGTGAAAGACCTGCTGCGCCCCGATGCCTACCCGGACTTCTTCGACCACTGCAACCCCTGCCTGAACCTGACGAGCGCGGACACGATTTTCCTCAACCCCTCGGAGGACAAGTTCCGCTTGGACACGCTGCACTCGCGGGCGAACGGCTACGCGCTCCCGGTGCCGGGCATTGACTTGGATTTGGACGGAAAAGCCCGCGATGCCGTGATGCCGGACGCGGGCTGTTTTGAGATTGAGTTTTGAGGTGTTCTTTCAAAAAAAACGTGTGGCGACATTGTCGGTGCGAGGTTCAAATTGACTTCAAATCAATCAGCGTAAGCCCAGAGATTCTCGAAAAATGTGCGGTGTTGGTCGTCGCAACTCGAAGTTGATGCCGTTTGGCGACGGAGACAATCAAAATGTCTTCGATGCCGATGGGAACGCCGCGTTTTTGCAAATCGAGGAAATCTTGTCCGGCAATTTTCGCGCTCTCGAAGTCAAAGTCGAGCACGGAAATATTGCCAGACAAATTTAGCCAGTAAGCATCCTCGCCCTGATTATCGCCCCGCCACAATTCAAAAACTGTGATAGACGTGATAGCCAATTTGTATCGTCCAGCCAGTGCGAAAAGGTCGGTCGCGGATTTGTCTTTTGCCCTGCGGTGTGCAATCAGGATGGAAGTGTCGAGACAGATGGTTTCCATTGGTTCAGGGCGTTTCGTTTTGCTGTGATGGCGGCGAGTGCCTCGTCGTTGAGGTCAGGCGCGGCGAGCAGTAAGCGTTGCAAGTCATTGATTTCGTGGGACTTGCCGTTGGGTTTTGACTTCGCGCTACCCGTAGTTTCCGTGGTGGAAAACTTGATTTGCAGGCGGCGCAGCAGCGGCACCAATGTTTCGAGGTCTTGGGGATTTTCGATTTCCAGCAGGAGTGTAGTCATGGTCTGGGTGATTTTTTCTCCAAAGATAGCGCGTGGCCGTTTGGCGAGCGAAGCCCTGTGCATTGCCAGTGCGAGGCGGGGCATTGCGCCGGCTGGTCAATCTGTCAAATTTCCCCTCGGCTTGCGCCCGTGCTTTTCTTGATACTCCCGGATATACTCCCGTTCGATGCGCTTGGCTTCCCGTCTTCCGGGAATGTCAAACACGATTATCCGGCCAAAGAACCGTGCCCACTCGTCTATCAAATTGGCAAACTTGACCTGCACCCGCACCCTTTTCGAGAGGCCATCCTTGCCAATCGGGTCGCAACTGATGCCATATTTGAAAACATCGTTGTCGGTTTTGTCAATTATCTCATAGAGATGATGCGGGTCGTCGTTGTGGTCGGAATTTCGGTGGGCCATAGTCAATTCCAGCCGGATTGGTTGCTGCGGGTTTCGTAGTTGTGGGTCGGCAGGTAGTTGAACTCCATGCCCAGTTTCGATTCGTATGCCTCGCCAGCCAGATGCAGCAGCGGCTCGAACACGATTTCATCGGGCATTTGGGTTGGGTCGGTCAGCACTTTTTCATAGAACTCGCGGCCTTCCGCGACCACCGCACAGCGGGCGTACAGGAAATCATCGGCAGAAATGAACTGCTCCGGCTCGTGCCTTGCGTATGCTTGGGCGTGTGGCTTGGTGTCCAAGCGGTACAGTTTTTCGGAAAGCCTGTCGGCAAACAGGTAGATGCTGGCTATCGGCATGGCGGCGAGCAGCTGGACGGCTGGGCGAAGTTTGTCGCTCGCGGCCTTTTTCGACCAATCAATGCTGTCAATGACCCGCCAAAAATCGTCTTCGGACAACAACTCATCCGCAGGCGACTTATCGCGCAGGCGGATTTCGACCTCGGCGGTTTCCCCGAACTTCTGTTGCAAGTCGTGGATGAGTTGGCCGCTGAGGTCGGTGAGATTGACGTTGAGGACGGTGGTGGTCATGGCTTGGGTGGTTTTTTTCTCCAAAGATACTTGTTTGGCCGTGTGGCGGGCAAAGCGTTGTGGATGGGCGGCACGAGGCATAGCTTCGCGCCAGCGGTTGTGCTTTTTTGAAGCCCGGCAGGATTATTCCTTTTTTTGCTTCCTCAATTCCTCTTTGGTCAAAGGAACCATTTGCCCCTTGTCATCTTTGCGAACTTGGACTCTCATAAGCCAACGATAGACATTTTGATTGTTGGTGGTGACCACATAGGCTTGAACAAATTCCCAACCCAATTCGCTCATGAAATTCATGGCATCGACCATAGAATTGAAAGACTTGGCTTTTCCGGTGTTGGGGTCAACAATTCTATCGTCTTTGTAAGAAAAGTATCCTCCGTTGTCTTGCCCGTAGTCAATTTCTACCTCAACTTTTTTGCTAAACGGCTTTTGCGTACCGACTAGTTCTGCATAGAACTATACAGGGGTTTCATCTGATACTTGTCCAATAGAGAATACTGGAAGCAATAAGAAAAAGACGATACGGATGAAGTTTTTCATTGAAATGGACTTGATGAATTAACATGATTATGATTTTACTTTTTTAGCCTCCTCACCCCAACCCCTTCACCTCTCCCACCAATTTCGTCAGCATATCCTTTGCGTCGCCGAAGAGCATTTTGGTGCGCGGGTGGAAAAACAGTTCGTTTTCGATGCCCGCGTAGCCGGAGCGCATGGAGCGTTTCAGCACGATGACGTTTTTCGCGTCCCATGCTTTGATGACCGGCATCCCGTAAATGGGGCTGCTGGGGTCGTTTTCGGCGGCGGGGTTCACCACATCGTTCGCGCCGACGACGATGACCACGTCGGTGCGCGGCAGTTGCGGGTTGATTTCCTCCATTTCCACCAATTTCGGGTACGGCACGTCGGCCTCGGCCAGCAGGACGTTCATGTGGCCCGGCATCCGGCCCGCCACCGGGTGGATGGCGTAGTTGACTTCCACGCCTTTTTCTTCCAGCTGTTTTTCGAGTTCGTGGCAGATGTGTTGCGCCTGCGCGACCGCCAAGCCGTAGCCTGGCACGACGGTTACTTTTTGAGCATACGAACACAGGATGGCCGCGTCGGTGAGGTTGATTTCTTTCACGGTTTGGTCGCCAGCGGCCTTCGCGCCGCCTGCCGCCGCGCCGCCGCCGAACGAGCCGACGATGACATTGAGCAGCGAGCGGTTCATGGCTTTGCACATCAAAATCGTCAGAATCGTGCCCGCCGAACCGACCAAAATCCCGCCCGTGAGCATCACTTGGTTGTCGTACAAAAAGCCGCCGAACGCCGCCGCTACGCCCGTGAACGAGTTCAAAAGTGAAATCACGACGGGCATATCCGCGCCGCCGATGGGCATCACGAACAGCACGCCGTACACCAGCGACATGCCGAGCAAAATCCACACGGCGTTCACGCCGAGCGCGTCGGGCTGCGCGACGGCATAGGCCAAAACGCCCAACGTGGCCAACATCAGCACCGGGTTGAGCGTGGACACGAGCTGCGAACGGAGGTCTTTGATGCGGTCGTCGAGTTTGCCGAAGGCAATCATCGAACCCGCGAACGACACCGCGCCGATGACCAAACCGAGGAACACCGTGAGCCGATAGCCCAGCGAACCGTCGGGGTGCTCCATGTATTCGATGATGGAAATGAGCGCGGCGCAGGCTCCGCCCATGCCGTTGAACAGCGAGACCATTTGCGGCATGGCGGTCATTTGCACCCGCATGGCCGACAGATAACCGCCGACCGTGCCGATGGCGATGGCCGCCACAATCCAGCCGATATTGCCGATGGCGTGGCCGTCTGCACTTTTATGAAATAAGATGGTGCCGAGGATGGCGACGGCCATGCCCGCTGCCGCGACCAAGTTGCCCTGCCGGGCGGTGGCCGGGCTGCTGAGCTGTTTCAGGCCGACGATAAACGTAACAGAACCAAGCAGATATGACAGTTCTAATAAAAATTTCTCCATTAGAGTTGAGTGCAATTAAGGGTGAACGACAGAATCCAAACGTGCGGAATTATTGCGTTTTCGCTTGCCGCGCTACTTCTTCTTTTTGAACATTTCGAGCATCCGATTGGTCACGACAAAGCCGCCGACCACGTTCAATGTACCCAGTACAACGGCCAAAAAGCCCAGCACGAGCGCGAGCGTATTGCTTGGCTCGGTGTGGCCCATGACGATGATGGCCCCGATGATGACCACGCCGTGAATGGCGTTCGCGCCGGACATGAGCGGGGTGTGCAACACGGCGGGCACATTGGAAATGACCTCGATGCCGAGGAAAACGGACAGCACGACGATGTAAATCATCTGCTGGTTTTGGATGAAAAAGTCAGCCATTGGTTGGTGTTGATTTGTGGATGCGTTGATTTGACAATCAATTACTTACGCAAGTTTTTCACGCGCTCGCTGACGACCGCGCCGTTGTGCACCGCGCAGGTGGCGGCCACGATGTCGTCCTCGAAATTGAGCGTCAATTCGCCTTTGAGCATGATGAGTTTCAGGAAATTGACCACGTTGCGGCTGAAAAGCACGCTCGCGTCTTTGGGCATGGTGCTCGGCAAATTGCTGTCGCCGATGATGGTCACGCCGTGTACTTGTTTGGTCGTGGCGTTTTCGGTCAGTTCGCAGTTGCCGCCGGTGCTGGCCGCGAGGTCAACGATGACCGAACCGGGCTTCATGTTTCGCACCGTGTCGGCAGTCACCAAAATCGGGGCACGCCGACCGGGGATTTGCGCCGTGCAAATCACGATGTCGGCTTGCGCGGCGTGTTGCTGGACGAGCGCGGCCTGTTTTTGTTTGTATTCTTCGCTTTGCTCGACGGCATAGCCGCCCGCCGCCGCGCTTTCGGCTGCGCCGGGCACTTCCACGAATTTCGCGCCGAGGCTCAGCACTTCTTCTTTGGCCGCCGTCCGCACATCGAAGGCTTCGATGATGGCACCGAGTCGTTTGGCCGTCGCAATGGCCTGCAAACCAGCGACTCCCGCGCCGAGCACGAGGATTTTGGCGGGCTTGATGGTGCCCGCTGCGGTCATGAACATGGGCAAAAAATTGGGCAAACTCGCTGCCGCCAGGAGCACGGCTTTGTAGCCCGCCACCGTCGCCATCGAGGAAAGCACGTCCAACGCTTGGGCGCGGGTGGAGCGCGGCGCGAGGTCGAGGCTGAACACCGTGAGGCCCGCCGTGAGCCAGCTGTTCACGTTTTCGGGTTGGCTGAGCGGGTTGAATTGGCCGACCAAAATTTGTCCCGGAGAAAAGTGTTGGAGTTGGGCCGCCGATAGGGGCTGGATGTGCGCGAGGACTTGCGATTGGCGGATAACTTCCGCTGTGTCAGCGATTTGCGCCCCTTGCGCCGCATAGGTTTCGTCCGAAAAATAGGCCGCTGCGCCTGCGCCTCGCTCTACGAGGATTTTGTCGAAACCGAGTTTTTGGAGGGCTGGCAGCGCGTCGGGCGTGATGGACACGCGCTGCTCGCTGCCGTGTTCTTTCAAGATTCCAAGTGTCATTTCCTAAGGTTGACGGTTGACTGTTGAGGGCGATTGACCGCTAAAAAACTGATTTTCAACGGTTTGTTTGTGCCTCGCCCGATGTGTGTTTGGACGGCTCAAAACTATGTCAGTCGGCCAAATGTCAAAGGCCAATGACAAAAGAAAAAAAGGCGAAAATCGGGCAATGCCCATTTTCGCCTTTTGCCGTCGGTTTTTTGCCCTCGAATTTTTGTCGACTGCCTTGTTTTTCAACTTTTCAACCCTCCCAAACTTTTCCACTTTCACGAAGAATGGTCGGCTACGATGACCCATTGCCCGTTGATTTTGCGCCAAAGCAGGGTGTAATGGCCTTCCAAGTCGCCTTTCGTGCGGGCGAGGTGCCATTTGCCGATGACGAACGCGCTCGTCGGGGCGAGCTGCTCGACGGAGAGGATGGTGAACTTCAATTGCCCCATCGTTTCCGGGTCGGGGTAGCTTTTACGGTAATTGTTGAGCGTCGTTTGCCAACCATAAGTGAGGCCGCGCGAACCGATGAACCGCAGGCTGTCGCTTTGCCAGTAGCCTTGCATGAATGCCGCGAGGTCGCCCCGGTTCCAAGCCGCTTCTTGGGCGGCCATGATTTGGCGGATGGTCGGCTCGGCGGGTGGTTCGGGCGGGCGGTTTTGGCAGTTTTGGAGGCAAAATTGGAGGCAAAATTGGAGGCTCAAAACGAGCCACAGGGTGGGGAAGAAGCGGTGTTTTCGCATCGGGAAATTTGACGGGTGTTTTGCGTGTCGGCCTGTCGCGGCCAAAGGTATCCAGCGTTTTGGGTCGTGCGGGCATGAAAAAAGCCGCCCGGCGATTGTTCACCGGGCGGCTCGTTATTTTCCTGAAAATCAGTGCGTTATCAGTTGCGATGCCCGCCACCGCCACGACGGTCGTCGCCGCCTCGGCCACCGCCGCCGCCGCGCCGGTCGTCACGTCCGCCCCGGTCGCCACCGCCACGACGGTCGTCACGTCCGCCTCGGTCGCCACCGCGTCCGCTCCGGTCGCCGCCTTCGCGCGGGCCGCCGCGTTGGGCGCGGGCCATGTTTTCCTCGTCGGTCGGCATGGAGCCGTCGGGTTTGGGCATGATGG
>JBKBIC010000201.1:0-8656 GCA_046299435.1 Saprospiraceae bacterium | reverse complement strand
GAGCTTTTTCCAGTTCATCACTCATCGTTCATAACTCATCACTCCAACTTTAATCCTTCCCCCGCCAACACTTCCTAAAACACATGAGGCGGACAAATCTTTCCTTCCTGAACGCGCTGATTGTCAGCGGATTAGCCCTTGTGGGCACGGGCTGCGGTACGGCTTTTTTCCATGCAGGCCGCACGCACGAGGCACGCATCGGCGAGCCGACGGCCCGCTCGTCCGCGCTGCGCGCCTTGCCCGAACCAAAGGAGCCAGTCATTGTGGCCGTGTACCAATTCCGCGACCAAACTGGCCAATACAAGCCGCAGGACGGCGGCGCGGGCTTTTCCACCGCCGTCACGCAGGGCGCGGCAAACATCCTCGTCAAAGTTTTGCAAGACTCCAAGTGGTTCGCGCCCATCGAGCGCGAAAACATCGGCGACCTCCTGAACGAACGCAAAATCATCCGCTCCACGCGCCAGCAATTCGGCATGAACGAAGAACTGCCTGCCCTGCTTTACGCCGGCGTGCTGCTCGAAGGCGGCATTGTGTCGTATGATGCGAACGTCGTGACGGGCGGCGCGGGCCTCCGCTATTTCGGCGCAGGCGGCGGCAGCCAATACCGACAAGACCGCGTAACCGTGTATTTGCGCGCCATTTCGGTCAGCAATGGCAAGATTTTGAAAACGGTGTACGCTTCCAAGATGATTCTCTCGCAATCGGTGGACGGCGGGATGTTCCGGTTCGTCAAGTTCCAGCGGCTGTTGGAGGCCGAGACGGGCTTTACGTTCAACGAACCCAGCGAGCTGGCCGTGACCGAAGCCATCGAGCGGGCCGTCGAGTCGCTCGTGTACGAGGGCATCGCCGACGGGCTTTGGGATTTGAAAGAGGCTGGCCGCAAAAAGGAAATCCTCGACACATGGAAGGCCGAGAAAACGGAGGCTGAGCACACCGACGCGCTCAACCAACTCACCGACGACCGCCGCAAATCCGCCACGTTTTCGCTCGCCACCGCACACCTGTTATATAAAGGTGATTTCGCGCGGCCCCGCATCCGCACGGGCGGCGAAATCGGCCTCGGCTGGAACACGAACCCGGCCATCGGCTGGCAGCTGCGCGTCGGCTTTTCGGAACTTGCGACGGCCAAAGGTTTCCAGACTTCGGTGTCGTATTTCGATGTGGATTTCAAGTACCGCTATACGCCGCACTACCGTTTCACGCCGGATTTCCGGGCGGGTGCGGGCATGATTCAGGCGAACGAGGCAGGCGGACGTTTCCCAAAAGTCCACTTCGGGACGGGCATGGAATGGCTGGCTGGCAAAAACATGGGTTTGCGCTTCGGCTTTGATTACAACTATGCGTTCACCGACCTGCTCGACGGGCGCGAAAATGGCCGCTACAACGACGCTTTTTGGCGGGCCAACGTGGGCCTGAATTTCTATTTCGGTAAAAAATTGAGGAACAAAAAACCGTTGCAACCCGCGCCACCCAAGCCGCGAACCGGGCTGCTGCAAGATTTTTAGCGGGATAGGCTGCGTCCAATCCTATCTCGACAATGCACTGACTATGAGAAACTTATCTAAAATATTACTCCTCGCCAGCCTGCTTTTCGCGGCCTGCGAAGAGGACACTATCGAACCCGATTTGTTCGGCTCGCTCACGGGCACGGTCATTGACGACGCGACCGGGCTGCCTGTCCCGAACGCCTCGGTCACGACCAACCCTGCCAGCACGACATTGAGCACTGACGCGGCGGGCAAGTTCGATTTTTCAGAAATCAAAACTGGTACCTACGCCGTGCGGGCCGAAAAAACAGGCTACGCGCTGGCCGTCGAGTCGGTCGTCGTGAACGAAGGCCAGGCGACGGCAGTCGAAATCCGGCTTTTCCGCGACAGTTTGAGCAACGACCTGCCGCTTCCGCCCAGCTATGTCTCACCCACCAACGGTGCTGTGAATCAATCGGTTACGCTCAATTTTAAATGGAACTCGACCATCGACCCGGACTTGGGCGAGGAGGTGCGGTACACGCTTTTGCTGTTTGCGTCGGGCATGGGGCAGGCCGATACGGTGGTACACAAGACCGCCGACACGACTGCGACGGCTGCGAATTTGCAGTATGGCACCGAATATTTTTGGCAAGTGTTGGCCTACGACGAGGCGACGGACGCGCCCGTTTTTGGCGCGGTATGGCGGTTCACGACCGCCGCGCCGCCCGACAACCGCATCCTTTTCGCCCGCAAAACCGACGGCAAATACGACATCTGGTCAACCAACCCGACGGGCACATCGCAAGTGCAACTGACCTCCGGCGGCTCGAACAACTGGCGGCCCCGCGCCCGGCCCGACCGCAAGCGCATCGCGTTTTTGAGTGACCAAAACATTGTGGCTCAAATATTTACGATGAACCCCGACGGCTCGGACGTGCGCCAAGTGACCACGCTCCCGGTCGCGGGTTTCAGTACGCTCGACCTCGATTTTTGCTGGTCGCCCGATGGTTCGCGGTTGCTTTACATGAACAACAGCCGACTTTTTACCGTCAATGCCGACGGCACGGGGCTGGCGATTTTCGCCGACGCGCCCGCTGGGTTTACGTTTTCGGAAGTGGACTGGAACGGCCACACAAAGACCATTTCGGCACGGTTGACGGGCGGGCAGATTTACGAATCGCGCATCGTGCAGTATTCGGAGGCGGGTGCGGTGCTGGCGACACTCGTGGCCGACGCGCCGGGCGGGCTGGGCGGCGGGCAGTTTTTCCCGGACGGCAGCCGCATCGTGTACGCGCAGGACGATGCGGGCTTTGATTCGCCCGACGGGCGGCAATTGGATGCCCGCCTGAAAGTCAAAAACTTGGCAACGGGCATGGTCGCGGATTTTTCGGCGAACAAAGTGCCCGGCACGAACGACCTCGACCCACGCTGGTCACCTGACGGCTCGAAGGTGATTTTCACGAACACGAACAACGACGGCATCTCGCCGCGCAGCCTCTGGACTGCCGACGGAACCCCGTTTTTGAGCGGGCGCGTGAAAATCTTGGACAATGCGGAAATGCCGGATTGGCGGTAGAAGGAGAGGGGCTATCGATTGATTCGGTGATTTGTTGATTCGGTGATTTGTTGATTCGGTGATTTGTTGATTCGGTGATTTGTTGATTCGGTGATTTGTTGATTTGAAATACATGGCCGAATCAACAAATCACCGAATCAACCAAAAAATCATGGCTTGACCACGACCAGCCGTTTGGTGCCGATGACGTTGCCTTTGCCGTCGGTCAGGCTGTACAGGTAGGTGCCTTTTTTGAAGTCGCCGAGTTCGACGCGGACGGAGCGGTTGCCCGCGAGTTGGTGGGTTTCTTTCCAGACGGCTTTGCCGACGATGTTGTAAATCTTGAATGTGTACTCGTCTGCCGGGAGGTTGTAGCAATCGAAGCGCACCCATTCGACCGCCGGGTTCGGGAAGGCATTGACGCTGGCGTTGCCGGGCGCGTCGGTGTCTTTGACGGCACTCGTGGTGTTGTCTTTGAAAGTGACCCGCGTGACGGTCGAGTTTGCATTGTCAGCGGTCACGACGGCGATAGTCTCTTTTTCGGTACCGCTGAAAAAATGGTATGTGATGGTCGTGTCCACGCCGAGGAAACCGAGCAGCCCGCCACCGCCGCCACCGCCGCCGCCGAGTAGGGTTGCCACATCCACCCAGCCCAAAAAGGGCACTTTCACATCCAATTTTGTCGTGGTGTATTCGGTGCGTTTTTCGCGCAGGACGGGGTATTCGCCGCCGGGGATGCGGAGTGTGCCGTGCGCGTCCACTGCGTCGAGGCGGTTGTAATTGATGCGGACGCGCATGGAGTCAATGGCGCCCACGCCGGGGATGCCGCCGAGGAGCGAATCGGGCAGGGCTTCGGTGGAAAACGGCACGGTCAGGTCGGTGACCGACTGGTTGATGTCGAAAAAGTTCATCGGGGCGCGGCGCAGGGCGACGTTGGGCGAGAACTTGGCGGTGACATCCAAACCAAACCCGGCGGGGTCGGCACCTGCATAACCGAGTGCCTCGAGTTTGGAGGCTGATTTTTTGAAATACGTTTCGCTCTGGGCACCAATCACAACCATGTCTGCGCCGGGGAATTTGGCCGATTGGTTGCCTGCCGCTGCCGCGCGATAAACCGTCTGGTTGGTGTCCGATTTTTTCAGATTTGAAAAATCCCACATCTGCGGGCCGCCGGGCGGTGTGATTCCCGTCGGCAAATCGGGTTCGAGGTCAACGGCGGTGCGGAGCGTGTCGCCAATCGCGGGGAACGTGGCATTCGTTACCGTGATTTGGCCAGCGACCGCGAGGCTGAGCGATGCGAAATAGGCGAGTAACATGTATTTCATCAGCTTTTATATTGTATCTCGGAGAGTGGAGAACCAAAGGTAGGCAGGAGTGATGAGTTATGAGTGATGAGTGATGCATGATGAGGCACGAATTTTTGTAAGGCTCATCGCTCGTCATTCATCACTCATCACTCATCGCTCACCCAAGTGCTTGAAGTTCAACGAGTTTGCGGTAAAATTTCCCGCCGGACATGAGGGCGTCGTGCGTGCCGCGCTCCACGATGCGACCCCTATCCATGACGATAATTTCGTCGGCGTGTTGCACGGTGCTCAATCGGTGGGCGATGACGAGCGCGGTGCGGTTTTGCATCAGGCGTTCGAGGGCGGCCTGCACGAGTTTTTCGCTTTCCGAATCGAGCGCGGACGTGGCCTCGTCCAAAATCAGGATGGGCGGATTTTTGAGCAAAGCCCGCGCGATGGTCAGGCGTTGGCGTTGGCCGCCGCTCAATTTTGAGCCTCGGTCGCCGATGTTCGTGTGGTAGCCTTGCGGCAGTTCGGAGATGAAATCGTGGGCGTTGGCGGCTCGCGCAGCCGACGTAACTGCTTGTTCGTCAGCGTTTTCCATGCCGAAGGCGATGTTGTTCCAGACCGTGTCGTTGAACAAAACGGCCTCTTGGCTGACGATGCCCATCAGCCCGCGCAGGTCGCGCAGGCGCAGGTCGCGGAGGTTTTTGCCGTCCAAAAAAATATCACCCTCGGTCGGGTCATAAAACCGAGGCAGCAGGTCGGCGAGCGTGCTTTTGCCTGCGCCGGAGGCCCCGACGAGCGCAACCATCCGGCCTTTCGGGATGCTCAGTTGGATGTTTTCGACGGCGGCAGTTTCGGCGTTTGCGTAACGGAACGACACGTTGCGGAACTCGATTTTTTCGTGGAAGCCGTTGATTTCCAGCGGTTTGGCCGGGTCGTGGATGCTCACATCGGCAGCCAGTACGGCCTCAATCCTATCCAGCGCACCCATGCCTTTTCGGATGGAGTAAATGGCATTGGAGAAGGCTTTGGCCGGGTCAATCACATTGAAAAAAGCGTACAAAAACGTGATGAATGTCTCCGCCGAAAGCGAGCCGCTGAACACCTGCCGCGCCCCGTACCACATGAGCAGCGCGACGACGGCGATGCCCAAAAATTCGGACAGCGGTGCTGCCAAATCGCGGCGGCGGTTGAGGCGGGTCAATGTGCGGGCATAGGCCGTGCTTTCGGAGTTAAAGCGTTGAGCCTGAAACTTTTCCGCGTTGAAACCTTTGATGATGCGGAGGCCCGAAAGTGTCTCTTCAATGAGCGATACGACCATGCCGAGCCGGGTTTGCACCTCCGAACTTTGTTTCCGCAGTGACCGCCCGACGGTGCCGATGACTGCCCCGGCAAACAGCAGCAGCCCGAAGGCAAACAAAGTCAGGCTCGGCGAGATGAAAATCATGAAAGCGAGGCTGCCGAAAATCACGATGGGTTCGCGGACGACGGCCTCCAAAACGCCCATGATGGAAAATTCGATTTCGCCCACGTCGGAGGTGATGCGGCTCATCAGGTCGCCTTTGCGTTCGCCGCCGAAAAAGGCGAGCGGCAAATCCATGAATTTGCCGACCAATTTGCTGCGGATGTCGCGCACGATGTTGTTGCGGGCGGGCGCGAGGAAGTACAGCGAGAGGTAGCGGAAGAGGTTTTTGCCGAAAAAAACGAGCACCAAGAACGCGCACACGATGGCCAGCGCACCGTCGCGCCCGTGCTCCAAAATCAAGTCGCGGAAAAACTGACTGCTCTGGTTTTCAATCTGTTGGAACGACCAACCGCCCTCGTTCGGGGCGGTCGCGGCAGGCTCGGCGGCGGGCAAATCCTTCCCGAAAAGTATCTGCAAAAACGGCTGCAAAACCGGGATGCTCACGACCATGAACACGGACATGAGCATGTTGCATAGCACGGCCAGCGCGAGGTATTTTTTGTACGGAAGATAAAAGCGGAGAAGCTTCCTCATGTAGAATGATGAATGATGAACGATGAATGATGAATGCCGCACAAATAGTTGAGCGGACATTCATCATTTATGATTCATCATTCATCATTCGTTTTTGAAGTCAAACGTGTTCATGAACGCGGTGGTGAAGGTGCCTTTGCGGAAGTCCTCGTTGCGCATCAGTTTTTGGTGGAACGGGACGGTGGTTTTCACGCCCTCGACGATGAACTCGTCCAGCGCGCGTTCCATTTTGGCGAGCACTTCCTCGCGGGTGCGGGCGCGGACGATGAGTTTGGCAATCATCGAATCGTAGTACGGCGGGATGGTGTAGCCCGCGTAGGCGTGGGTGTCCACGCGCACGCCGTGTCCTTTGGAGGTGTGGAACGAGGTGATTCTGCCGGGGCTGGGGCGGAAGTCGTTGAAGGGGTCTTCGGCATTGATGCGGCACTCCATCGCGTACAGTTCGGGCAGGTAGTTTTTGCCCGAAATGGGCACGCCGGCGGCAATCTTGATTTGCTCTTTAATCAGGTCATAATCAATGACTTCCTCCGTGACGGTGTGCTCCACTTGGATGCGCGTGTTCATCTCCATGAAGTAGAAATTGCGGTGCTTGTCCACCAAAAACTCGATGGTGCCCACGCCTTCGTACTTGATGGCTTCACAGGCTTTGATGGCCGCTTGGCCCATTTTTTCGCGCAATTCGGGGGTCATGAACGGCGATGGCGATTCCTCGACCAACTTTTGGTGCCGCCGCTGGATGGAGCAGTCGCGCTCCGAGAGGTGGCAGGCCGTGCCGTATTGGTCGCCGGCGACTTGGATTTCGATGTGGCGCGGCTCCTCGATGTATTTTTCCATGTACACGCCGTCGTTCGAGAACGCGGCTTTGGCCTCGCGTTTGGCGGTTTCGAGTTGTTTTTCGAACTCGTCTTCTTTCCAAACGATGCGCATCCCTTTGCCGCCACCGCCTGCGGTGGCTTTCAGGATGACGGGGAAGCCGATTTCTTTGGCCATTTTCAGGCCGCTTTTCACGTCTTTCAGCAGGCCTTCGGTGCCGGGGATGCAGGGCACGCCAGCCTTGATCATGGTTTCTTTGGCGGTGATTTTGTCGCCCATGGCGCGGATTTGCTCCGGCGTGGGGCCGATGAACTTGATGCCGTAGCCCCGGCAGACCTCTGCGAAATCGGCGTTTTCGGCCAAAAAGCCGTAGCCCGGATGCACCGCGTCGGCGTCGGTGATTTCGACGGCGGCCATGATGCGCGGGATGTTGAGGTAGCTTTCGGAGGAGGCTGGCGGCCCGATGCAGACGGCCTCGTCGGCGAAGCGGACGTGCAGGCTGTCGCGGTCAGCGGTGGAGTAAACGGCCACTGTTTTGATGCCCATTTCCTTGCAGGTACGGATGACGCGCAGGGCTATTTCGCCTCGGTTGGCAATGAGTATTTTTTTGAACATACTTTTTCGAGTGATGAGTTATAAGTTATGAGAGATAAGTGGCGAGTGCGAATCTGGGTCGAGAATTCATCACTCATCGTTCATCTCCAAAGGAGTCCTTTGGACATTCATCACTCAATCAACTTGGGTCAACGAGGAAGAGCGGTTGGTCGTACTCGACCGGGGAAGCGTCTTCGACGAGGACTTTCACGATCTTGCCCTTTACGTCGGACTCGATTTCGTTGAACAGTTTCATGGCTTCAATCATGCAGACCGTCTGGCCTTTGTCCACCGAGTCGCCGATTTTGACGTACGGTGGCTTTTCCGGGGAGGCGGCGCGGTAGAATGTGCCGACCATCGGTGATTTGATGGCAATCAACTTGGCATCGGCATCGGCGGCGGCGGGCGCAGCTGCCGGGGCAGCTGGCGCGGCCTCGACTTTGGCCGGGGCAGGGGCCGGGACAGGCGGGGCGACGGCCACCACCGGCGGCGGCGCGGACATGATGACCTGCGGCGCGGGCGCGGCAACGGCTTCGGCGGGGGCTGCTTGGTTGCGGATGGTCAGTTTGGTGTCGCCTTCTTTCAGGCTGAATTCGGCGATTTTGTACTTGCTGACCAGTCGGATGAGCTCTTGTATCTGATTGAAATCCATGTCGAAAATTGTTTTTAAACGGTGGATGGTGGGCGGTTCGCCGGGGAAGGACGGGGCGCACCATTGTGCCGCTTGCCGTTTACGGACGGTAAAGGAAAAATGTTTTTGGCGAATAGTTTTTCAGGAATGTCCCAAAAAATTCAAGCGGCGGGAAAGCGAGACGGTGGAGCTTGAGGGCGCCGGTAACGGGGTGGCTGGCGGCCTTGTCCCAGACGGCGCGGGCGGCGGGGAAGGCCATTGCGAGGTCTGCGCCCATGCCGGTGTACTGGCTGCCCTGGCCGG
>JBKBIC010000200.1:0-8732 GCA_046299435.1 Saprospiraceae bacterium | reverse complement strand
CGCGGCTCCTTTTCCCTCTCCGCCGCAGGCTACACCGATTACAAATACGACCAAGTGTTTTTCGGGCGGAACGAGGAATCTGGCAGCATTTTCGCGCAGCAGACCGCCGAGGCAGAGGGTGGCTTCAAATACGGCCTCGGCTCGCGGCAAGCCCAGCGGGTGGGGCACAGCAACAAGATGCTGATGGCCCTGAACTTAAAACTTGACCTGCCGCGCAGGCTGCCCATTTTGGGCTATGCCCTGAAACCATACTTCGATTTCGGCGTGGCCCGCCGGAGCACCCTTGACGGCGCGGCAGAGCCGCCAGAGGAGGTGTTTTGGAGCGCGGGCTTTGCCTTTGAACTATTCAACGGCAACTTCGGCATCTATTTCCCGGTACACAACTCGAAGAACCTCAATGATTTGTACAAGCAGGCAGGCGGCAATTACGCCCGGCAAATCGGCTGGCGCATCAACCTGAACGGGCTGGAACCGAGGGACATGATGCTGCGGCTTTTGCCTTGATAACTTTCGGAATAGATGCGTTGTTTCACAAAATGCCCGGCAATGTGAGACCTTTGCCGGGCATTTCTTTTTCAAAAACTGTTTTCATGTCAAAAATCGAGTTCCCCCAATTTGCCGCAAAATTCCCGGCAGTGGCCATGCCCGTGACGCTGGGCGAGGACGACCACCATACTTTCAGTACCGAAAACGAGCCGCTTTCGGAAGAGATGATTGCCCAGTTCATCCACCCCATCGAGGCGGTGGCCGACGACGAGTTCACGGAATATGTGCCGTGTTTTTCCATTGCGGAGGCGGGCGGTTTTGTTGCGTTGGTCTATTGGAAGGCCGGGCTGCTGACGTATGAATATGTGCTGGCGACTTTTTCGCCCAAAGGCCAGCACATCGCCCGTCGGGTCATCGCCCGCACGGTGGTGGCCGACGGCAAAATCGCCCGCATGGTGGCGACCATCAATGACGAACTGGAAATCTTCGTCGCCGAAGGCAGGGCCTCCGAGAGCGAGGACGATTTTGACCCGACCTCGTCCAGAACCTACACCCTCGAAATCATGATGAACGGGGAGGTAGTCGGTTAGTCTATCAGTCGGCTGGTCAATGAGTCGGATAACCCATAAGAAAGAGGCCGCTGCACGATTTTTCGCGCAGCGGCCTCTGTGTTGACACTACCCGACTAACCGACTACCTGACTAACCGACCAATTTCCCCAACATGACGACTTGCGTGGGCTTGCCGTTCGGGCTGCCGCCTTTGGGTTCGAGGGAGACGGCGAAGGCTTGGGCCTTGTCGCGGTACTCGACCGGGAGCGAGGCCAGCGGGTCGGTGCCGGGCTGGAACACGTTGAGCGGCAGCGGGTCGGGGTTGCCTTCGACGATGACCCAAAGTTGGTAATCTTTGTCGGCTGCCAGCGCGGGCAGGTTGGCGAACGAGAAATTGGTTTCGCGTTTCGTGGGGTTGGTGAACACTTTGGCAACGGCATCGGGCGCGGAGCCGTCGAGCCAGCGGACTTCGATGGCTTTTGTGGCCGGGTCGCGGAGGAAGGCGATTTCGCGCTGTGTTTTTTCGCGCTCTTGCTCGCGCTGCTGGCAGGCTTGGCTTGCCTTGGCGGCGGCTTCGTAAGCCACGACGGTGAGGCGATTGTTGTAAATGCTGTACCAGTTGAGTGCGGTCATGGCAAGGGCGAAAAACATCAATGCGCCCAGCAACAGCTTGGAAATCAAGACTTTACCATTGGTATTTGGGCTGGTTTGTGTCGGTTGGGATTGGCCTGCGGCTGCTTGTTCGGCTTGGATGCTGTCCATGATGCGGCCTTTCATCCACTCCGGCGGGGCGACGGCATTGGTCTTTGCATAGCCTTCGAGTGCCTGTTCGATGGCAGCGATTTCGGCCCTCACTTCCGAGCTTTGCGTGGCCGCGCGCTCCACTTGGGCGCGTTCTTCGGCGGTGCAATGGCCCAGCACATAGGACTCCAAAAGGCCGGATTGTATGAGTGATTGAATGTCCATTTTGTCGAATGTTGATGGTGGTTTCGGACGGGGTTGAAAACTGGATTGGGTTTGTCGGGGGAGCGTTTAGTGCCGACCCAACTTTTGCCACCTCACTGCATCCGTTCGGCAAGGCCAGCGAGGATGAGCAGCGAGACGGTTTTCTCGCCAAAGATTTGGCGGAGTTCGTTCATGGCATACCGCAGGCGGGTCTTGATGGTGCCCAGCGGGATGCCGGTTTCTTCGGCGGCCTCTTCTTGTGTGTAACCTTTAAAGTACACTAAATCAATGAGTTGCCGATATTTTTCGTCCATATTGGCCACCACTTCGCGTATGCCGAGCACGTCGGGGTTCACGCTTTCGCCGCCCGGTTTGTGGACGAGCGAGTCGAGGCCGTCGGTTTTTTGGTAGTATTTGAAGTGCGCCGTGCGCGTCGCGTCAATGGCCGTGTTGCGGGCAATGTTCAGCAGCCAAGTGAACAGGCGGCCCTTCGTCGCGTCGTATTGTGCGCCGTAACGCCAAGCCTTGACGAAGGTATCTTGCAGCACTTGCTCGGCCAGCTCCCGCGACCGCACGATGCGCAGCACGACCCCGAACAACGCACCACCGTAATTGTCGTACAGATGGGCAATGGCGGCACTGTCCTGCCGCTGAAGTTGGAGTATGATTTGGTCTTGCATATTTTAGGACGGAACGCTAAAAACTACGAGCAGACCGGTTCCGACGGTTTTCGCTGGGGCAAAAATCCTCGAATTTCAGGCCCAAAAAACCCCTGCCCATTCATTTGAACACCCGCTCGCGCCTGTTCAGGTAATGTCCGTTTTTTTGAACAAGAAATGAGCAAACATTGAGCGGGCGGCTTGGCAAAAGTAGTTTGAACTTTTGCCCCACAAAAAACAACGGCCCCGAAAACCACCCTGCCTGCTGCGCTCGTATCTCCGGGAAATCCATCTTTCAATCACATCCAACATCATGAAAAAATGTACGCCCGTCCGACTTCCCTCCGCTCGCTTTTGGCCGATTGCGGCGGTTTTTTCGCTGCTTCTGTGTTTCTCGCTTGTGCCATCCTCGCTTTTTGCAACTGCGCACGGCGGCACCATCCGGGGGCTGGTCGTTGACGCAGAGACCAACACTGAGCTGCCCGGCGCGTTCGTGCGCCTTCTCGAATTCGACCAGACCGCCGTCTCGAACGAACTGGGGATGTTCACTTTCGGCGATTTGCCCGGCGGCCAGTACACCCTCGTCGTGTCGTTCATCGGGTTCGAGACGAGCACCCAAACCGTGCAAGTCGTTGACCACGAATCGGTTGCCGCAAAATTCACCCTGAAAACCGCCGCGCTCGACCTCGCCGACGTGCAGGTGAACGCCCAGCGGAACAAACCCCTGCAAACGCTGAGCGCGCTCGATTTGCAAACGCGCCCGCTCAATTCGGCCCAAGACGTGCTGCGCTTCGTGCCCGGCGTGGTCATCGCCCAGCACGCCGGCGGCGGCAAGGCTGAGCAGATTTTCCTGCGCGGTTTTGACATTGACCATGGCACCGACATCGCGCTTTTTGCCGACGGCCTGCCCGTCAACATGGTCTCTCACGCGCACGGGCAGGGCTACGCCGACCTGCACTTTGTCATCCCGGAGATGATAGAAACCGTTGATTTTCAGAAAGGTACATACGATGCGCGGGTCGGCAACTTCTCCACTGCAGGCTACGTCAAGTTTGAAACGCCCGACGTGCTGCGCCAAAATTTCCTGAAAATGGAGGCCGGCCAATACGACCATTACCGCACCGTCGCGGCCATTGATTTGCTCGGCCAACGCGCCGCCGGCCGGGGCAGCTCGGCCTATCTCGCGGCGGAGACACTGTTCGACAACGGTTATTTCGACGCGCCGCAGAATTTCAAGCGCATCAATTTGTTCGGGAAATTCCGGCAGGCACTCGACGAACGCCAGACGCTCGTGGTGTCGCTTTCGCGCTTCACCAGCTCGTGGCTGGCTTCCGGCCAAATCCCCGATCGTGCCGTGAAATCTGGGCAAATCGGGCGGTTCGGCGCGATTGACCCGACCGAGGGCGGCGCGACGGGCCGCCAAAACCTGAACGTGCAGCACTGGCTGGCGGTGTCGGACAAGGTGCTGCTGCGGAACCAGTTTTACGTCTCGAAGTATGATTTCGAGTTGTACTCCAACTTCACTTTTTTCCTCAACGACCCCGCGAACGGCGACCAAATCCGCCAAAAAGAAAGCCGCACCATCACTGGCTACAACGGCGCGATGCAATACCTGACCAGCATCGGCGGCAAAAAACTGACCCTCGAAACCGGCGCGAACCTCCGCTACGACGAGACCGCCGACAGCGAACTCAGCGCGACCAAAAACCGCCGCGAAACCCTCTCGCGCCTTGCCCTCGGCGACATCCAAGAACTCAATTTTGCGCCCTACGCCGACGCGAACCTCGAACTCTCGAAACGCCTGACGCTCAACGCCGGCCTGCGGTTCGATGTGTTCCACTATTCGTATGTCAACAAATTGGACTCGGTATTCACGAACAAAACCGCCGCCAAAACCCGGCCCAGCCCCAAACTCAACCTGCACTACCAAGCCACGCCCAACCTGCAATTTTTTGCCCTCTCCGGCGTGAGTTTCCACTCCAACGACACGCGCACCATCCTCGAAAAAGCGGAGGAAAACATCCTGCCCGGCGCGTTCGGCGTGGAGGCTGGGGCCATGTTCAAGCCATTTTCAAAACTGCTTATCTCGTTGAGTGCGTGGCAGTTAGACCTCCAACAGGAATTCGTGTACGTCGGCGACGCGGGCGTGGTGGAGCCGAGCGGACGCTCGCTGCGGCGCGGCATTGACCTCTCGGCCCGCTGGCAAATCGCCCCTTGGCTTTTCCTCGACGCGGACTACAACTTCACGCGGCCCCGCGCCACCGACGAGCCAGAAGGCGCGGATTACATCCCGCTCGCACCCACGCAAACCAGCATCGGCGGCCTGACGGTGAGCAAAAACGGCTTCTCCGGCAGCCTCCGCTATCGCTACCTCGCCGACCGCTCGGCCAACGAGGACAACAGCCTGACTGCCGAGGGATTCTTCCTCCTCGACGCGCAACTGGCCTACGCCCCGAAAATGAAAATGGGCAAACGCCCGCTGGAATTCAGCCTTTCGGCACTCAACTTGACCAATTCGGCGTGGAAAGAAGCGCAATTCGAGACCGAAAGCCGCCTGCGCAACGAGGCCGAACCCGTGACGGAAATCCATTTCACGCCGGGCACGCCCGTGTTCGTGAAAGGCTCGATGACATACCGTTTTTGAAAAAAATCTCAGCGGCGAAAACCGGGCGGCACCCGCGCTCGTAAATCTCGTCGGCTGGGGCAAAACAATCGAGAAACAAACTGACGATTTTGGGGAGCCTACCCACCCCTGCTCCAAAAACCAGATGGGAGATTCACTTTTAGGACGGGTGAAAATGGCAGGGCGTTTCCCGGTTCGCCGGGAGCGTCCTGTTTTTTGTTAGGGATGAGGAATGATTTTTTTTCATCCCTCATCCACAAAAAAAGGCAGGGCCGCCTTACGGTGCCCTGCCTGAACGTCATGAGATTAGAACCTTTTTTACGGATTAAATTATGGGATGAAAAAATGTGTCAAGTTTTGATTGATAAACCTGTAAGATATTGGTTATCAAACGAATAAGTCATTTGGCCCGCACGGGCGCGAATGCCCTGCGTTTGGCAAGTTGGGGGAACCGAAAAGGAAGGGAGGAGAAATGCTGCGAGCCAGCGTTTGTCGCGGTGTCGTTTCAAGTTGCTGGACGAGCAGTTTTCGACGGTTTGAACAGTGTCGAATTGCCTGCGGGGAGCGGGTTTGGTTTTGCCAGATGAACTTGGAAGTTCGAGCGAGCCAAACACCTACACGAACCATTTACCCAAAACCCGTGCCAACTCATCGCAGCAACGGGGGCCAACCTCAAAACACTTTGAACGAATCGAAAAAACGGTCGGCGGAATCGTTCAGGCTGGCGGCGCGGCGGCAGGCTGTTTGCAGGGTGTACACGCGGTTTTTCGAGACCAAAATTTTGGTGCGGAGGGTGGCCGCGCCCCGGTTGTAATCCACGCGCCAGACCTTGCCGGGCAAGCCAGCCCATTGAAAATCAGCGGAATAGGCCAGTTCGCCTTTGATGCTTCGCACGGATTCGTCCACCGTCGCGGCGAAAAAATCGGCCAGCAATTCCGTCGAATCCGAGTGTACCGTGCCCTCCGGGTAATCGCAGTAACTGACCATGTAAAGCAGGTTATCGGCCTCATTTTCAGCGGGTTGGCACACGAACGTGTGGTAGGCCAGTTCGCCGATGGCTGTCGTGGTTTTGGTCACTTTTTCGTCCATCGCCGCCGGGACAAGCACGGAAAATTTGCCTTCCGACGACGCAAACGTGAACCAGTTTTCGATTGCCCCCCAGCCCCCTGAAGGGGGAGTTTTCTTTGCCAACTCCCCCTTCAGGGGGGTTGGGGGGCGTAAAACCCGACAAAACAACCAGCCCGCACAAGGCAAATGAGCCAACCCAAAAGTTTTTCATGCTTCAAAAATTTTTCCGGCAAAACGAAAACGCCTGCCCGTTCGCGCCCTCGCGCCCGATGTTTTTTGAGAAAAGGCAATCCACGCGGGCGACTTATTTTTGCCGACATTTTAATCCGTCGCGCTCCTCTTTTTTCTCCGAAAGGAGTCCTTTAAACATCCCACAATCTGATTCCCATGTTCAGAAATCTGACCGCTCTCGTCTTCGGGCTGCTGTTTTTTGCCTTGCCCGACCGCGCCGCTGCCTGCGGCTTCGATTACATCGGCGACTGTTCCACCGCTATTTTTCTCGACATCAACGGCACACGCGACAGTTTTTACGTCGCCCGGTGCCCGTTCGGCATTCAGTTCGACGGCCTCGCGCTGGGCAACATCCGCACGTTGCGGCTGCCCAAAGTGAAGGGCGCGACGTGGGAAAGCTGCCAAAACAACGTCGCGGCCATGCAACTCCGCTACCGGATTTTCCCGACCGCCGGGCTGCCCGGCGGCGCGTGGCAAACGGTGGATTTGCCGGAAATCTACAATACCCTCGAAGGCCCGTACACGACCCGTTTCCGCGCCGCCGAGCCGGATTTGGACTTGTTGGCCGGGCTGACGGTCGGGGAGAATTACACGTTGGAGGTGTTTTTCCGTGCCGAGGTGGACACGATTGGCGACGATTTCGTGCCGGAAATGGAGTTTTTGCAAAACAACGCGGGGCAAAATTTCCGCATCACGTTCACGCCCGGCGGCCCCGCCGCGCCGCCGTTCACAGTCGTCGTCACGCACGACGAGGACGTGAAATGTGCCGCCGACGCGACTGGCCGTGCTGGGGTAGAGGTGTTCGGCGACCAAGCCGGGCTGTTTTACGATTGGGGCAATGGCAACAATTTTTTCGAGCAATTCAACCTCGCCGTCGGGATTTACACCGTGACGGTGAGCGGCGCGAGCGGCCACACGCAAACGGCCAGCATCGAAATCACGGCCCAATCCAACCTCCAAAACCAGATGACCGCGCTCGTGCCCATCGGCTGCGACGGCTCGCCCGGCAGCGCGACGGCGGCGGTCAGCGGCGGCGTGGAGCCGTACAAATTCCAATGGAGCACGGGCGACTCCACTGCGACGGCGCAAATGCCGTTCCCTGACCTGTGGTGGCTGCTCGTGACCGACAGCATCGGCTGCACGGGCGAGTATTTTGTGGAAATCCCCATCGCCACGCCGCCCAAAATCACCCTGCGGGACACGATTTGCACGGGCGAAATTTTCACTTGGAACGGCATGACGTTCAGCGCGCCGGGTGTGTATTCGTTCGATTTGCCCGGTTTTTGGTGCGATACGACGGTGGAATTGACGTTGCACGAGGTGCTGCCGCCGACGGGCAGCGGCCTCGGTTTCGACACGCTCAACTGCAACGACGCGGGCATCGGCATCTGGTTCCAAGCGACCGTCAGCGACCCCAACGCCCAACTGACTTGGACTGGCCCGAAAAACTGGACGGCCAACGGGCCGACGGTGTTTTTTGAGGGCGATTTTCCGCAGCCTTCGCCGGGCGATTTTGGACTACTGGCGACCGGCGCGGCGGGCTGCACGGCGCAGCTGCCCGTCAATTTTTTCATCATCAAAGCCGTCTTGCTGCCACTCAAACCCAGCGATTTCACAGTCGTGAAAGCTAGCGGCCCGACCCAAGCTGATGGTTCGGCGAGCATCGAACTCTTGCCCGGCTTCACTTGCCAATGGAGCAACGGCGCGACCACTGCGACCGCCAGCGGCCTGCTGCCCGGCAATTACTGCGTAACCATGACGGATTCGACGGGTGTTTGCGGCACGAGCGGCTGCGTGGATGTGGGTTTCACCGTCGGCACCGACGACGTTTTCGGCCAAAACAGCCTGCGCCTCAGCCCGAACCCGGCGGGCGATTTCGTGAAAGTGGAATTGGGCGCAGCCAATTTTGCGTCTGCCCAAGTGGCTTGGCATCTCGTCGAGCCGACGGGTCGCGCCCTGCGGCAAGGCCAAGCCGAGCCGGTCGGCGGTGTGTTTTTCGTGAAAATGGAGGATTTGCCGCCGGGCACTTACCTGCTGAAAATCAATGCGTTGGGCAGGACGGCGGCGGCGCGGGTAGTGAAAATTTGAGGGGTGAACTCGGTGTCCTCTGTCCCTCCGTGAGCCACAGGGGAAAAAGAAAATCACGCAGAGGCTCACGGAGGGACAAAG
>JBKBIC010000199.1:0-8742 GCA_046299435.1 Saprospiraceae bacterium | reverse complement strand
CTACGGGACTGAACACTATTTGTCCCAGCAGGCTCCTTGGGAGAAAAATCCCTAAAAACTTCCCCTCAAATTTTAAAACATACTCTTAAAGTGCTTGACGGCACGGGAATCTCCCCCGGCACATCCAGCGAGACATTTTATGACGAACTTGACGAAAAGCCCGCCAACGACCATGTGTACCGATTCACCCCGCCCGGTGGCGGTGGATGCACCGCGCCTACCGCTTACAATCTGACAGGTGGTGGCCTCTACTGCCCCGGCTCACCGGTGGCGTTCGGGCTTTCCAGCTCGGAATCGGGGGTGACATATCAGCTGGTGCGCAATGGCTCCGATATCGGCTCACCAGTCGGCGGCACAGGCAACTGGGGCCTCGCCAAAAAACTCGTGGCCGACGACGGCGCGGCCAACAACTTCTTCGGGAACAGCGTCGCCCAAGCGGGCGACATCGCCGTCGTCGGCGCGAACGGCAACTCGAACAACCGGGGCGCGGCCTACATCTTCGCACAAGACTTCGGCGGCTCCGGCAACTGGGGACAGGCCAAGAAACTCATGGCCGGAGACCCAGCCATCGGCGACGGTTTCGGCACAAGTGTCTCTGTGTCAGGCGATTTCGTGCTCGTCGGCGCACCCAACAAGGGCACCTACATGGGCGCGGCCTACATCTTCCAGCGCGACGCGGGCGGCACCGACAACTGGGGGCAGGTCAAAAAACTTCAGGCCACCGATTGCGCCACCAACGACCGCTTCGGCACCAACGTCGTCCTCGACGGCGACTACGCATGCGTCAGCGCAGTGCGCTGCGGCGGCTCCGGCGCGATGTACATCTTCCACCGAAACGCGGGCGGTGCCGACAACTGGGGCCAACTCGCCAAGCACACACCCAGCGACGGCGCGGCAAACGACCAGTTCGGCTCCGCCCTCGCCGTCAGCGGATTCAACTTCGCAGCCAGCTCCAGCCTCGACGACGTGTCGGGCAAGACAGACCAAGGCTCCGTGTACGTCTTCGAGGGCCACGATTGCGGCGACGAGGACAGACCCGAACAAACGACCACTGCCGCGCATTCGCCCGTCGTGGCCGCCATGCCCTCGGTTGTTTGCTCGCCAAACCCATTCCGCGACGCACTCACCGTCCAAATCGGAGCCGTCGGCGCAGTGCGCCTGCAAATCACCGATGCCACCGGGCGCATCATTGAACAAGCCGAACTGCCCGCAGGCACCGCTCGTTTCGATTGGCAAGCAATCGGCCAGCCGACCGGGCTTTACTTCGTGCAGGTCGCTGCCGAGGGCGGGGTGCAGGTCGTTCCCGTCTCGTTGATGCGCTGATTGGAACGTGAATTTTGAGGCAAAAGAAAATCCCCGCCGGAGCGACTGCTTCCGGCGGGGATTTTTGTTTATCGGTTGATTTTCAACAGGTTGGATATTTTTCCTACCAAAGTTTTACACCCGCATTCAGGTATGCTTGCGCCATTTGGTTTAGCTGCTCCCATGTGAAGCCGCATTTGGCACAATCGTAGTACGACATGATATTGCCCAAATCGGGGTTGTAGTAATCGCCGTTCGCGTCCACGCCTCCATAGATAAAGCGGCAATCATCGTCAATATATTGGTCCATCGGGTCGCCGTCGGTGAACGGGTCGGCGGGTGTGTCGCAGAGGCCGTCGCCCTCGGTAGTGCAGTTGGAGCCGTCCACATTTTCCGCGCCGTTGCCCTCGAACGTGTGGACAAGTGAGAAAAAGTGCCCCATTTCGTGGGCCAGCACATCGCCGCCGAAGCAGCCTTTTTTGATGACGATGCCACCCGTGAAAGCATTGCCGATGCTGCCGTTGCAAAAACCGCAATGGACGGGGCCGTTCTCGTCGTACCACTCTACGAGGTAGAGATTGATGCGGTAGTTTTCGTGGTGCAGCGTCTGGATTTCGGCTGTCTCGGTCTCATTATCCAGCGTATCATGCTGGAAATTGGGGTGAAACTGGAACTCGCACACCTCGAACGACACGCAAATCGGCGCGAAATATTTGTTCATCTGCGCCACCGCGTCGGTCACGTCGCCCGGCGTGATGTTGAAATTGCCGAGGCTGTCGCTGAAAATATGGGTGACAATGGTGAATTTTTTGTTCAAGCAGGGCAGCGTGGCGTGCTGATAGGTGTAGCTCTGCGCCGAAAGGCTCGTGGCCGAGAGGCAAAGCGCGAGGAACAAGGTTTGATAAATACGGTGCATAAGTTGAATGTGCTAATCGGGAAATTGGATAACCCCGACGAATCGGGACAAGGAGTGCGAATTGCTGGAGTTTGTGGTCAGCAAATGTAAAGCGGTAGCCCGTTTCGCCAAAAATGCTTTTGCACGGGCTTGGCACAACGAGGCAAAGTGACTGCTTTTAACTTTTTCAGAACCAATCTTGCGCTACTTTGTGCGCTGTTTTTACGTCAAGTAAACGGGGAAGCGTTGGGCCGAGCAACTGCGATTCGTCGCCAACAACTGCGAAAACCAGCCATCCAACATCGCCCTCCCGGCCACCCGAACATCTCGAAGCATTCAACCGATTCAACCTATCATCATTCCATGAGGTTATTTTTTCTACTGTTTGCCCTCTTTTTCACCGCCGCTGCGTCTGCCCAAACGGCCCTTCCGACCAAAGGCTGTTTCCCGCTGACCGTCAACTTCACCGCGCCACCCGGCTCGTCCAACTGGTTTTGGGAGTTCGGCGACGGCTCTTTTTCCAACCAACAAAACCCCTCCAAGACATACTCCGCCGACGGGACGTTCAGTGCGGTGCTCCGCAACGGCAACGGCGGCCCCGTCGTTGGCACAGTCTCCATCGAAGTTTACCCGAAGCCGGAAGTGCTCATCACGTCCACGCCCGAAAGCGGCTGTCGCCCCCTGCCCGTGCAATTCGCGGACGTGTCCACCTTTAACCCGAACATCCAAATCACCGGACGCTCTTGGACATTCGGCGACGGCGGCAGCGCGAGCGGCAGCAACCCGCAGCACATCTACACGGCCAGCGGCACGTTCGATGTGTCGCTCGAACTGACGACGAACTTCAACTCGTGCAACATCGTCGAGGTGTTCAACGACGAAATCACGGTGGCGAACAGGCCACAAGTGTCGTTCACCACGAACCCCAACCCGCCCGCCAAATGCGACCCGCCACTGACCGTCGCGTTCACGAACACCTCGCCGAACACGGGCGGCCTCACTTGGGCATGGAATTTTGGCAACGGCAACACGTCCGCACAGTTCGCCCCTTCGAGCCAGACTTACTCGCAAAACGGCAACTTCCCCGTAACCCTCACCGTCACGGATGCCGTCGGTTGCTCCGCCGAGTTCACGGTGCCTGTCACCGTCGGCAGCCCGACCGCCGATTTTACGTTCCCAAACGACACGATTTGCCTCAACGAGCCGACCCAACCGCAGAACAATTCCAGCGCGGGCAATTATTTCTGGGAGTTCGGCCCGAACGCCTTCCCGCAAGTGTCCGCATTGGTCAACCCGTTTGTGGTCTTCACCCAGCCGGGCCTGCAAAGCGTCAAACTGACCGTGACCGACCCCACAGGCGTTTGCTCCGGCACCGTCACGAAGCAGATTTTTGTGGAACAAGTTGACCCGAATTTCACCGCCGTGCCGACGTACTCGTGCAGCGACAAAGCGGTTTTCAACTTCAATGCCCTCTCGCCCACCGCCACCAGCTGGCTCTGGACGTTCAGCGACGGCTCCACCTCGAACATCAAAAACCCGACCTACAACTGGGTCAACCCCGACCAAACGGGCTACACCTCGCTCGGTTTTTTCCCCGACACGGTGCGCTTGGAAGTAACCTCCGCCGCAGGCTGCAAAGCCGAAACCTTCAAAATTGACACAGTTTGGCGGCCAAACGCCCGCTTCATGCCCGACAAACAGCACGGTTGCGCTCCGCTGACGGTCATTTTTGCCGACAGCAGCCGCTCCCGCGAACCCATCGTGGAGTGGACTTGGCTTTTCGACGACGGCAGCCCGGCGGTCGTCAATTCGACAAAAGCAAACGTCACGCACACCTTCACGCAACCGGGCGAGTACAACGTGCGGCTCATCATCCGAAACAACGCGGGCTGCGTGGACACCTCGTACAACATCCTCATCGAGGTCGGCGAAAAACTGAAAGGCCAGTTCGCGGCGGACAAAGTGGAGGTCTGCCCCGGCGATACCATCCAGTTCACAGATTTGACCAACGACCCGCGCATTGACGCATGGCATTTTGCCACCGAAGACGACCGGATGTGGCACTGTTTCGACGACCCGACCCCGATTTGGGCGTATAATTCCGAGACCGGCCCGATGGACGTGACGCTCCACCTCGAATACAACGGCTGTTTCGACACGACCACTGTGCAGGATTACATCCTCGTCAAAGGCCCCATCGCCAAAGCCGAGTACAAAACGACCTGCGCCGATAGCCGGACGTTCGACTTCACCGACGCGAGCAGCGGGGCCACGCAAATCACTTGGCAATACGGCCCCGGCCTGACGAGCAATTTGCCCACATTTTCGCACACCTACACCAGCTCCGACCCCGACACAGTAGTGCTCGTCGCCGAAAACCCCGGTACAGGCTGCCCGATTTCCACCGATACAATCATTGTGTACCCAACGCAAGTCAAGGCCGATTTCGACCTGCCGTTTATCATCTGCGGCCAAGCCCCGTACCAACTTGACGGCAGCCTCTCGAAAGACGTGAACGCCACCTGCTACAAAGGATACACTTGGTTCTTCGATTGGCAGCGGCCCATCCGCACCGACCAAGTTTCGACGGAATTCGTGTTCACAGAGCCGGGCTTCCACCGTCTTTGGCTCGAAGTAGAGGACATCAACGGCTGCCGCGACACCATTCAGGACAGTGTGCAGGTATATATGCGCAACCCCAATTTCATCGCCAGCGACTACGATATTTGCTTGCCGACGACCGTCTTCTTCACAGACCAAAGCACCGCCGACACGACCATCGTTTCGTGGGACTGGGACTTCGGCGACGGCTCGATGGGCAGCGGGCAAGCCCCGTCGCATACTTTTTCCTCGCCACCGCTCGCGGGCGGCAGTTTTTTGGTCACGCTTACCATCCGCGACAAGGCAGGTTGCCCGACCAGTATCCCGGTCGAAATCACGCTTTACGAACCCGAAAGCAACATCGTCACCTTCCCCAATCCACCCAATGTTTGCTTGGGGGAAAAAATCATCTTTTCGGCCAGCGACTTCACGGCGGGCGGCTCCAACCTGACGTGGGCGTGGAACTTCGGCGACGGCGGCACCTCGAACGGCCAAACCGTCGAGCACACCTACGCCCAAGCCGGCAGCTTCACGACTACGGTCAACTTCACCGAAGTCGCGTCCGGGTGCCAAGGCTCCACGACCGTGAACGCCAATGTGCAAGCCTACCCGGTGGCCGCGTTCACGACCTCGCCCAGCCTCGGCGACACGATTTGCGCGCCCGCGCAAATCCAATTCACCAACAGCAGCCAAAGCGGGACACCCGTCTCGGTGTTGTGGACATTCCCCGGCGGCATCACTTCGGCGGGCAACACGGCGAATTTTTCGTTCGAGCAAGGCACGCACACCGTGAAAATGACCGCCACTACGCAATTCGGTTGTGCGGACGATACCGAACAGACTTTCACGGCAGTACGCCCCGACGGCGATTTCGAGGTGAGCAAAGCCGAGATTTGCGTGGGCGACGAGGTCACGTTCACGGTCAAGGATTTGAAAGACGTAACCTCTTGGTCGTGGGATTTCGGCGACGGCACCACTGCCCCCGGCGGCAGCCCCGTGACGCACGAATACGGCTTCAAACCGCCGAGCGGCTCCATTTTGGCAACGCTGGTGCTCACCCTGAGCACAGGCAACATCCAATGCCCGTTCCTCGTCCAAAACCCGGTGAATTTCTCGAAAGTGGACGCGAATTTCTCTGTCCCGTCCTCGCAATGCTTCGGCCTGCCGTTCGCGTTCACCGACCTTTCGGTGGAAGGCGACCAACACATCTGGAATTTCGGCGACGGCAGCCCCACTTCGTCAGTCGCCAACCCGACGCACAGCTACCCTGCGGTGGGCGCGTACACCGTCCAGCACATTGCCATTGACCTGCCGCTCGGTTGCCGCGACACATTCGAACAGGCCGTGCTCGTCACGCCGCTGCCCAACCTGCAAGCCTTCGGCGACACGATTTGCAAAGGCGACACAGCGGTCATCGGGTTGCTTTCGCCCGTCCTGAACGGCACTTATGTCTGGGCACCGACCGCCCCCGTGCTCAATCCGAAAAACGCCCCAAGCGTGCGCGTAGTCGTGAACCAAACGACCAGTTTTGCCGTGACCGTCACCGACGGCATGGGCTGCGTGGGCCAAGACACCGCAGTGGTCTTCGTGCCAAGCGGCTTCAACGGTGCCCGCAATTTGGATACACTCGTAGTCGAAGGCTCGACGGTCGTCTTGCCCGTTTTGAACGACCCATTTTTCGTGTATGACTGGGAACCGAAAGACCCAACTTTCGGCAACAATCAATGGAGCGTGACCGTGAAGGACACTTCCGAAAGTTTTGAACTGAACATCAGCGACCCGCTGGGCTGCTTCGACGAGGATTATACTTTCCTCATCCGCGTCGTGTCCGAAGTGGTTTGGGCACCGACGGCCTTCACGCCCAACGGCGATATGCAAAACAACACCTTCAAACTCATCCCGAAAGGCGAAGAGGGCGACTTGGCGGTAGATTACCTGCGGATTTACAACCGTTGGGGCGAACTGGTCTTTGAGGGCACAGGCACGGACAAAACCGCCGTTTGGGACGGCACGGTGGATGGCAAAGCCGCCGCTTCCGATGTGTACGTCTGGGTGGCTTCGGTCAAGTATTTGACCGGCAAAGAGGCCACGCTCAAAGGGAACGTCACGCTGCTCCGCTAAAAAATCGTGCCGGGGTTTCATATAGAAAAAGCCTCCTTGCCGACGGCAAGGAGGCTTTTTCTATTGGTCGCATAGGCTTTGCAAAAAAAGAAAAGGCACCTCCCCCAAGGTGCCTTTTGCATGAATCAAAACAAACTTACTATGAAAAAACGCTAAATCCGTAATCAGATGGCTTGGGCTTTGAAGCCCAAGCGGGTCGGCTGTGAGGTGATTGGGTCTTGGATCGTTCAGGCTGCTTGGCTGAAAAGGGTCATCTGGCCGTTGTTGGCCGCCATGTCGAGGTAGCGGGCCACGCGCAGTTTTTCTTTGCTCGTGGTGCGAAGCGCGATGAGTTTGGCCAATTCGATGGCGATATAGTAATCGTCCACAGGCTGACCGGGGCGCGGGCGTTTGGCGTAATCGCGCATCACCTCTGGGCGGCGGATGCCTTCCCGGAACTCATACACATCGCGGAACCACTTGCGGACGTTCAGGCCGTAGTTGTGGTTGGGGAGGCGGAGTGCCAAATGGAGGTCGGAGGCGGTGACGACTTTCGTGCCTTTTCTGGATTCCAAAACTTCAAGTTCCATACTGTTTACAAGTTTCGTGAACGGAAAAGAGAGGGGATTCAGGGGGTGGATTAGTGGCTCAACTTGCTCGTTTGAAGTTTGATGACACAAAAATAAACAACTTGTTTTTAAACACAAATTATTGGTTGAAAAATTTTTGAAAATTTTTTCTGTTTTAAATTTAGTCGTTGAAAATCAATAACTTAGGAAGCAAGAAGGTTTGTTTTAAGTTTTGTCTCCCAAAGCCTGAATCGCAGCCGGAGCGATTTTTTCAAGGTGTGGTTTGGGAAGGTTCGCGGCTTTCACGGCCCGAATTTGACACAAAAAAACCGGGGCATCGTCGCCAAGCGAGATGCCCCGGTTTTCATATTTGTCGCTGTGCCGAGGAGCACTATTGCTTCACCAAGCGCAACGTTTTCGAGAAACCTTCCGTGCTGACGCGGATGAAATACACGCCAGCGGGTTCGGCCCGAAGGTCGAATTGGTTGGTGGCGGGCGCACCGTCGCCATCAAAATTGGTGGCGCGGATTTGCCGACCAGTCAGGTCAAAAACCTCGACCGAGACGGGAGCAAAGGGCAAATCCTGCATTTCCAAATTGAACAGGCCGTTCGTCGGGTTGGGCGAAATTTTCACGGTTGCCGATGCTTCGCGGGCGAACGCATCGCCATTTGGCGGCGGCGCGATGGCTATCGTCGGCACACTGACGGTGATGATGGCTTCGCAGTTGTTTTTATCGCGGACACCAAAATCGTACACGCCGGGCAGCAGGGTGAAACTCTTGTTGCCCGTCCAGTTGGTCAGTGCCCATGCGGTGTTGCCGTTCAGGCGGTAGTTGTATTTGTGCAAAATAGTGGCAGAGAACGGCGTACCGCCGCTGCCTTGCAAATTGACCTTCCACTTGCCGCCAGAGGCCGGGACGATGGACACCAGCGCGAGCGAAACAGGTGTCGGGTTGACGATGGTGAATGTCGCCGAACCTGTGCAACCCTTTGTGTCTGTGGCAGTTACGGTGTAAGTGCCACCTGCGAGGTTTTGGATTGTCCCGGTAGTTGCGCCATTATTCCAGAGCAGAGTCTTCGCGCCGGTGCCGCCGGAGGCAGTCGCCACGATTTTGCCGTTGTTCTGGTTGTTGCAAAGGATTTGCGTGACGGTGCCTTTGATGGCCACCGCAGTTGGCTGCGTCAGGGTGTATGTGGCTGCGAGGCTGCAACCGCTGGCCGAGGTCACGGTGACGGTGTAGGTGCCCGCTGGGATGTTGAGCAGTTGCTGCGCGG
>JBKBIC010000198.1:3990-8798 GCA_046299435.1 Saprospiraceae bacterium | reverse complement strand
ACCGCACCTCGTCAAGCCAACAATCTGGGAATTGGGAATTGGGAATTGGGAATTGGGAATTGGGAATTGGGAATTGGGGATTGGGGATTTCTCAATTCCCATTATTTGTCATAGATGCGGTACTTCTTGTTCCATTCCAGCCCGTACTTGTCGGTCAGGTTGAACGAAAGCGTGAGGCCACCGATGAAATACCAGTCTTTCGTGTTCGGGTTGCCACGCCGCAGGTCGGTCGGGTTCGAGATGCCGCCGCCCATCACTTCTGGCCGACGGTACGAGAGCCGCGCCGCGAGCGGATTGACTTCGTACAAATTTTCCACATCCGGGTATTGGCCGCTCACATCGTCGAGGTAGTCCGTGAACGTGCGGCGTGCGCCGAATTCGAGGCCGAGATTGACGCGCTTGCCGAGGCAAAACCGGAAGCCCACACCCATCGGGACGGTTGCCGAAAAACGGTTGTACTTTTTGCTGCCCGGCACTTGGCCTTGGCCTTCGGTGCCGAGGGGTTGCAGGTCGTACCAAACGCCGTTGAGTTCAGCCTGCGGGTTGAAGTAAAAACCGCCCAAACCGACGAACAAGTACGGCGACGACACCTTGCCGTCGAGCACATCGAACCCCAGCGGGCTGTACTCGGCCTGCACGGAGAGCTCCGTGAAATCCGAGCGGAAGCTCAGGTTGCGCTCGCGGATGCTGGCATCGTACAGGTTGTTCGCATCGGCACCGCTGACGAAGCCCGTGAGCAGGTTGGCGCGGGCAGAGAATTTCGGCGAAAAATTGTAGCGGAGCGTCATGCCATACGAAGTCTGGTACTCCGTCGGCACGAGGCGGTCGGCCAAGTCGCCGCGATAGTTGGCGGCACCGACCATGAAGCCAGCTTCCAAAAACTGGGCAGAGGAGCGCGTCGGCGATGCGAGCGCAAGTAGGGTCGCAAAAACTGGCAAAAAGGAACGTATGTATCTCATGACTGGAAAACGGTTTATTAAAAATGAAAGGATTTACGACGGTGATAACCTTCGCAAATACAGTTCCAATTTTTTTGCCATACGGCGGTTCCCCAGTGTGGCGAGCCAGCGGCAGCGTCTTTCCAAACAGCGTTTTTTCCGCTGACAATCAGCGAGTTACAGCCCACATTTTTTGCTCAAAAATATTTCCCGCAGGCAAGTATTTTTTTCAGAGTTCATGTGACGAAGCCTTGCCACGTCGGATTAGTAAAATACCGAGGATGTCCGCACCGCGCCCATGCCCGTCAGTTTACGGCTTGGCGCGGCGGCCAACAAAAAAGGCGGGCCAAAGCCCGCCTTTTGCATCTTCAATTTTTTGATTTTGGGTTCTGTCGCTCGAACTCCTTGATGAGTTCTTCCGGCGATTTGCCCAAGTTTTTCAGGGCCATTTGTGCATCGTCGGCGTAGTCCTTGTCCGATGGGAAACGCTGTAAAAACTCCTCATAGGTAGCCTTCGCCTTCGGCAAATCTTGGAGGTCGTTTTCATAAACGAAGCCCATCATGAACAGGGCGGTCGGTGCCTTTGGGTGCGCAGGCAGCTCGTGCTGGATGTTGAAATAGAGCGACGTGGCTTTGTTGAAATTCTCCACCGTCTTGGCGACGGCGGCGGCGCGCATGGTCAAGTCCACATATTTATCCGGGTTCGAGGGCTTGGCGATGTTGGCTGCTGCCTCCGCGATTTCGATGTATTTTTTGGCGACGCTTTTATCAATCGCCGTCGGGTTGGCCGACATCACTTTGTCCAGCCGGACGAGGCTACTGTCCATCCAGACGGCATTTTTGGTCAAATTCGCCCGCATTTTGTCAATATCGTCCGGGTCGAGGCGGACGGCGGGCGCGGCTTTGTACAGGTAGCTGTTCCAGATTTGGGCGTAGAGGCCGACGGCATCCGTCAGGTTTTGGCCTTCCGCGTGGTGGGCAACCGCCTCATCGAGCCAGCGGCAGGCCGACACCGCATCGTCAATTTTTGTGAACTGGATTGCTGCCGCCTTGGTCAAATATTGGAGGTTCAGGGCGTGGTTTTCGGGCTGTTTTTTCGCGGCCTCGCGGTATGCCTCAATCAATTTTTTCGCCTTTGCAGGCGTGTAAGCGGCATTGTAATCGGCCTCCAATTGAGCAATGATTTGGGCAGAATCGTCGCCTTTTTTGCCACAGGCAAACAAGAAGGCAACGGCAAACAAAGTCAAAAAGGTAGTTCTCATAACGTGTGATTTGGTTCGCCACAATGTCCACGAAGTTGCACAAAGTTTTGAAAAACAGGTATTTGTACAACTTCGTGGACATTGTGGTCAATGACTTTCTTGATATTCAAATTCGCCAAACTCGCCGCGCACGGTGACTTTCTCGCCGTCGGCAGCTTCGACGCGGCCAACCAAACGGGCTGCGATGCCGAATTGTTCGGAAATGGCGATGACCGATTCGGCCAGCGCGGGCGGCAGGTAAATTTCCATGCGGTGCCCCATGTTGAACACTTGGTACATCTCGCGCCAATCAGTGCCGCTGCTGGCTTGGATGAGCCGGAACAGCGGCGGCGCGGGAAATAGGTTGTCCTTGATGGCGTGGCAGTTGTGCATGAATTTCAGCACTTTCGTTTGTCCGCCGCCGGAGCAATGAATCACGCCGTGCAGGTCAGCGCGGTGTTTTTTGAAAATTTCGCGCAGCACGGGCAAGTACGTCCGTGTGGGCGAGAGCACGAGTTTCCCGACCGTAATTTCTCCAATTTCTGATTCCCAATTTCCAATTCCCAATTTCTCGGTGAGGCTGTGCTTTCCGGTGAAAACCACTTCGTCGGGCAGGTTTGGGTCGAAACTTTCGGGGTATTTCGCGGCATACGTTTTTGAAAAAACGTCGTGGCGGGCGGCGGTCAGGCCGTTGCTGCCCATGCCGCCATTGTAGTCGTTTTCGTACACGGCTTGGCCGAACGACGCGAGGCCGACGATGGCATCGCCGGGGCGTATGTCGTTGACAATCAATTCGCTGCGTTCCATGCGGGCAAATGCCGTGATGCCCACGTCAATCGTGCGGACGATGTCGCCCACGTCGGCGGTTTCACCGCCGGCGAGGTGGATTTCCACGCCGTGCTCGCGCATGGTGTCGCAAAAATCGGAGGTGCCTCGGATGACGGCGGCCAACACTTCGGCGGGGATGAGCAGTTTGTTGCGCCCGATGGTGCTGCTGAGCAGGATGTTGTCGGTGCAGCCGACGCAGGCCATGTCGTCGAGGTTCATCACGATGGCATCCTGCGCGATGCCCGCCCAGACGGAGAGGTCGCCCGTTTCGCGCCAATAGAGGTAGGCGAGGCTGGTTTTGGTGCCGGCGGTGTCGGCGTGGAGGATGTTGCAATGGGCCTCGCTGCCGCCCGTGAGGTCGGGCAAAATTTTACAGAAGGCGTTGGGGTACAAGCCTTTATCGAGGTGCTGGATGGCCGCGTGGACTTCGGACTTGGAGGCGGACACGCCGCGTTTGTCGTATTTCAAGTTCAATGAGTGATTGAGTGAATGAGCAAATGAGTGATTCGTGTTGAGTGAGCGTGGCATTCACTCATTCAAAAACTCGCTCATTCGCACATTATTTTTCCCACGACCTGAACTTGGCCGTGCGGTCGTAAACGTGATACAGGATGGCTTTGTCGAGGTCGGTGAATTTGAGGTTGCGGCGTTCCATGACGCGCTCGGCTGTCTCGCAAGCCTCCGAAAAACGGTGCGTGCGATAGCCGCCGTCAGGGCCGCCCCATGCGAAGTCGGGGACGAAATTGCGGGGGTAGCCCGCGCCATAAACGTTGGCGCAAATGCCGACGACCGTGCCCGTGTTGAACATCGTGTTGATGCCGCATTTGGAATGGTCGCCCATGATGAGGCCGCAAAATTGGAGGCCGGTCGGGGTGAATTTTTCGGCTTCGTAGTCCCAAAGTTTCACCTCGCCGTAGTTGTTTTTCAGGTTGGAATTATTGGTGTCCGCGCCGAGGTTGCACCACTCGCCGAGGACGGAGTCACCGAGGAAACCGTCGTGGGCTTTGTTTGAGTTGGCGAACAGGATGCTGCGGCTGATTTCGCCGGCGGCCCGGCAGCCGGGGCCGATAGCGGTGGGGCCGTAGATTTTCGCACCCATTTTCACGATGGCCCCTTCGCCGATGGCGAGCGGCCCGCGCAGGATGGAGCCTTCCATGATTTCGGCGTTTTTGCCGATGTAAATGGGGCCTGTGCTGGCGTTGAGGGTGCAAAAGTCCATTTTCACACCTTCTTCGAGGAAGATGCGTTCGCTGCCGAGCGAGCGGTTGGTGCTCGAAACGGGCTGCGATTTGCGGCCAGCGGTGAGCAGCTCGAAGTCGTCGGCAAGGGCTTTTTGGTTGAGTTGGGTCAGTTGCCAGAGGTTGGTGATGCAGACGAGCGGGAAGGTGCTTTCGAGGTCAATGCCCGATAGCTCATGGATTTCTTCGTCCTCGATGAGGCGTTCGATTTGGCGTTCGCTGATGCGCGCGGCCACGAGGTCGCCCTCCGGGGTGAGCAGGGCTTCGTTCATTTTAAGCGCCTCGACGCGGCGGCAAATCGTGTCGTCGGGCAGGATGCCGGCGTTGACAATCAGGTTTTCGTCTTCGATGGCGATGGGGAATTTTTCCTGCAAATACTCCTGCGTGATGTAACTGACGGAGGCTTTCAGGCGGCGTTCCCATTTTTCGCGGATGGTCAGGATGCCGACGCGCAACTCGCCCATGGGGCGGGTCGCCACGAGCGGCAACAGGTGGTTGCGCGCATCGGAGTCAAATAAGATAATGTTCAACATGGGCGAATCGGTGGACGGATTTGTATTTCG
>JBKBIC010000198.1:0-3980 GCA_046299435.1 Saprospiraceae bacterium | reverse complement strand
TCGGGTTGGTCTCAGCCAAAACACGAAAAACGAAAAACGAAACACGGATTAAAATCGGCGGAAAATTAAGAAAGTCCCAACAGGCTGACCGCGTGTTGGGACTTTTATTGAAAAAACTGCCTTGAACCCGTTGCTTATTCCGCTGCGGGGGCGGCTGTGGAGGCAAACTTGCCGAATTTCTTGTTGAACTTGTCAATGCGGCCAGCGGTGTCGATGAATTTCATCTTGCCCGTGAAATACGGGTGGCTGTACGCGCTGATTTCCATTTTGACGAGCGGGTATTCTTTGCCGTCTTCCCAAGTGGTGGTTTCCTTCGTGTTCACGCAGGATTTGCTGAGGAAAGCTTCGTCGGTGGAGATGTCTTTGAACACCACGAGGCGGTAGCTGGCCGGATGGATGTCTTTTTTCATGTTATTGACGGTTGTCAGTTGTGAGTTGTCAGTGATGAAAATCCGGCGATTTTTCATGCAGGGCATACCCGAACGCCGTTTTCGGGCGGCAAAGGTAGTTTTTCCATGCCCGTTTTTCAAAGCCGGATTTATTTTTTCTCCGCGAGCGCGAGCAGGGCGCGATGCAGGGCTACCACTTGCGGGATGAGCGGCACGCGCCCGTCGTTTTGGATGACGAAATCGGCCAGCCGCAACTTTTCTGCTTCTGGCAGCTGGTTCGCCATGCGTCGCCGCACATCGGCCTCGCTCATGCCGTCGCGGGCCACGACGCGAGCGAGGCGCACCGCTTCCGGCGCGGTCACGACGACGAGTTTGTCCAAAAACCGGTGGCTGCCGCTCTCAATCATCAGGGCTGCTTCTTTGACCGTGTACGGCGCGATTGGCCCCAATGCCTCGTGCCATGCGCGGCTGTCGGCCTCTACCGCCGGGTGGACGATGGCATTCAAAGCAGCCAGTTTTTCGGGATTGGCGAAGGCCATTTTTGCCACAAAGGGACGGTTGTACGCGCCATCGGGCAGGTAAGCTTCCTCACCGAACAGTTTTTTCACTGCTGCGATGACGGCGGGGTGCTTGCTCAAAATCCACTTCGCCCGGATGTCGGCATAGTAAATCGGCACGCCCATGAAGTGCAGCATCCGACAGACCATGCTTTTGCCGCTGCCGATGCCGCCCGTGATGCCCACTCTCAATGAGTGAATGGGTGATTGAGTGATTGGGTGATTGGTATCTGGCATGAGCGAAAAGGGTCAAATCCTGCGAAAAACGGGCAGTTGCCGGAAAAAAGCCCGCACGAACGGCCAAAACGGGGCCGCCGTGAGGATGCGCGGTTCTTCGGCGAAGGTAGTGTCCTCGTCCAGAAACCGGAACACACGGTGCGCCGCCTGCCCTCGGAACAGGTGGCTGAACACGCGCTTGGGCGGGCAAAAATGGTCGGCAAACACCCGCAGGAAAATGCTGTCGTACAGCCGAAAACGCCACGCGGAGCGCACTTTTTCGGGACTGGGTTGGCCGGTTTTTTCCCAGTCGTCCACGAGTTGGCGGACTTTTCGGAGCGTCCGTTTGAAGGCATAGCCGCTCGAACCTTTCACGAAACCCGCCGCCGTGCCAATGCGCACCAGCCGCCCATCGCGCCGAGGCCGGAACGGGTGGTCGGTCATCGGAATCACGCCGAATTCGGTGTCTTCGATTTTGAAGTCGCTGATTTTCAGGAAATTGTGCAGATAATTGGTCAGTTCCGAGTCGTACTCGTCTGGTGCCAAAAGCGCGGGCGAGAACACCGTGAACTCCACCAAAGCCCGCCGCTCGTCGAACGGCAGCACATACACGAAGCGCGTGTCGCGGTGCTGCGCCACCCGGAAATCCATGAACGTCATGGCCGAAGGGTCAAAAACCGGGTCGGGCGTTTCGATAAGCCAGCCTTTGAAATGTTGGAGCAGCGCGGCACTCCATTCCTCCCCCTGCGGAGGCGCGACTTCCACGATACTGCTAAAAACCCAAGTGGCCGAGAACGCGCCCGCAGCCGTCCGCACCGTGCCTGTTTCGGCCTCGATTTGCTCGATTTCGGTGGTCAGCCACTCGAAATTGGGGCGGGCGGCCAGCACGGTTTTGGCGTGTTCGTAAAAATCCAGCCCGCGCACCATGCGGTACCGGTACGGGCCGATGTTGAGCGGGCGTTCGATTTTTTCGCCAAAAAACAGGCATTTGTCCCACGTTTTGAACACGACAGGCGGCAGCGGCTCGTCGTCGGTGGCCCAGAAGCACCACGTCCGGTCGTTTTTTTGCTTTCGGTCGCGGTCGAGCAGCAGCACGCGGCGGTCGCGGAACGCCGGGCGGCGTGCCAGTTCGAGCGCGAGCGCGAGGCCGGCAAGGCCAGTGCCGGCGATGATGATGTCGAATTGGGTGGACGGCATTTGCGCTTTGATTTGGCAAGGGCGAAATGTTTTTCGGGCAAAATGGTTGCCGTTCGTCGGCCCAAAATGCAAGTCGGGGCACAAAAAAGGCAGCCGCTTGCCAGCGGCTGCCTTCGTGTTCACTTGGTTTAATGTTGCAAAAACTCAAAAAGCGGGCGGTGTTTTCATGGCTTCGTTCTTGGCCCAAAAGTGCGGGCAGCACGGGCCACGAAGCGAATCCGCTTTCCGAACGGTCGGGGCGGGTTTCCGAGTGGTTTGGGAGGTTACAATTTGGTCAGTTTCTGGGCAGGGCTGTCCCCGACTTTCACGGAGTAGATGCCTTTGGGCAGGTCGCCGAGGTCGAGGGTCGTCTGCTCGCCCACAACGGCGGTGTGGGTTTTGACCAACTTGCCCATCGCATCGAAAATCTGGACGAGTTGCTCTGTTTCGGGCGTTTCCTCGTTGAGGTCGAGCGTGATTTCAAGTGTTTCGGCAGCGGGGTTCGGGAAGATTTCAAAACCGAGGCCGCTTGCGCGGGGTGTGGGACTGGGCGCGGGATTGAGCGCGAGGGTGGGCGTGAAAGGCGTGGTCAACACTTGTTCAAAAAGGTCGAGTTCGGGGTTACGGGTCAAGGTGTTGTTTTGGCCCTCGCCGTTGGCGGGCTTATTGCCGTGCGGTGGGCAGGGCGGCTGGTCTTGCCCCCAAACTGGGGTGCTGGGGCTGCAATAGTTGGAAACAACCACTTGCTGCAAGACATCGAACACGTCGAGCGGCAAGGCCGTTTTGGTCAGCGGCATATTGACGGTGGCCTGCGTGACGGTCGTGCCGCAGGCATCAATCATGGTGGAGCCCAGTTCGTACAAGTAGCCGTCGCCGCCGCCTATGGTGCCGGGGCGGCCCGTCGTGTTGAACAAGCGGGCGGCTCCGTTGGCTCCTATCTGCAGGTAGTCGGAAGCAAGCCCCGTGTTCAGGCCGCCCAAGTCGCGGTATTTTTTGAACGTCCCGTTCCCCGAAGCTACCCTGAGCAATCGCGGTTTGAAGAAACCGGGATTGGCCGGGTCGGGCGTGAAATACCCGGTGTAAAGGTCTCCGTTGTTGGCCTGCAGCTGCGCCAGCCCGGTGAACAACACCTGTTCGCCCGTTTTTTCAAATTGCTTGCTCCACGACGGTACCCAAGTGGTAGCGTTGATTTTGGCTATACCGCCGATGTAGTTGTTGGTGTTCGGAGAAGTGTAACCGCCCACCACGACGAAGTTCGGGGTGCCGGCAGCGATTCTTTCCCTCAAAACATTGAGGAACAGCACCCCCGTGCCAGCCGTTTGATAGCCGTTGGAGGCCAAAACCAAGCCGTTCGCGCCGTCTATCTTCGTCAGTGTGCCGTACCGGCTGCCCAAAGTGGAGAGGCCAGAGATGATTACATCGCCATTGGCATCAGCCACCAAATTAAAGGTCTCCCATTCGCTCACGCCGTCGTTGTAGATTTTTGCCCACAGCGCGTTCAGCCCATAATCGAGTTTTGCCAAGAAGGTTTCGTCAATGGCATCGCCGCCATTCGCCCGGCGCGCGTGTAGGAAGTAAACGCCCGGGCAGCCGCCCGTGTCGGGCACGGTCTCTATTTTGACCGATGAAAAGCGGTGGTCGC
>JBKBIC010000197.1:0-8842 GCA_046299435.1 Saprospiraceae bacterium | reverse complement strand
AGCTCGTTTTTTGTCCAAAGCCTTGTATGTTTTCAGGCCGAGCATCTCGCCTTGCCACTTTTTCCAAGCGTTGGCGATGGAGGCTTGACGGGCGATGTAGGCGATTTTCACGTCCGGGTCGCGGCGCATGAAGCCGTCCATGATTTTCAGGGCGCGGTCGCGGACGGCCACGCGAGCCGGGTCGAGCACCTCGCCCGTTTGCTGCACGGCGACGGCTGGCAGGTATTCCTGCGTCTGGCCCGGAAAACCGAAGACCATCGTGAAGTCGCCCTCCGCCACGCCGTCAAGCGAGATGGGCAGGAAATGTTTGGGCACAAATGGCTGATTGTCAGGCGAATAGTCGGCGGGTTTGTTGTCCTTGCCCGCATAGACGCGGAAAATGGAAAAATCGCCCGTGTGCCTCGGCCACACCCAGTTGTCGGTGTCCGCGCCGAATTTGCCGATGCTCGACGGCGGCGTGCCCACCAGCCGCAGGTCGCGGAAGGTCACGGTCACGAACATAAAGTATTGATTGCCAGCGTAAAACGGGCGGATGAGGATTTCCTCGTGCGCCTCTTTTTTGGTGTTGACGCGGATTTGCGCGAGGTTTTTGTCAATCTGCGCTTGGCGGTCGCGCTCGCCCATGTTGTCCGAAACATCCTTCAAGGCCAGCGCGGTCACGTCTTCCATCCGGCTGACGAACATGGCGGTCACGCCGGGCGCGGGCAGTTCTTCGGCCATTGTTTTGGCCCAAAAACCGTTGTCCACATAGTTTTTTTCGAGCGTCGAAAGTTGCTGGATGGCATCGAAGCCGCAGTGGTGGTTGGTCAGGAGCAAGCCTTTGGGCGAGATGATTTCGCCCGTGCAGCCGCCGTCGAACTGGCAAATCGCGTCTTTCAGGCTGCTTTTGTTGGCGTTGTAAATGTCGTCGGCTTCGAGTTTGCAGCCGAGTTTGTCCATTTCGTCCTCGTTCAGTTTTTCGAGGTAAATGGGCAGCCACATCCCGCCTTGCGCGGCAAGCGTGACCGGAAAGAGGAACAGCAGAAGCAGTTTTTTCATGTCCGAAGATTTTGGGCGAAAGTAAAAAAAGTCCCTGCCGGGCTTTCCGGCAAGGACTTTTTTCGGACGGAAGCGGGCAATTCGAGCTTAAAAGTCGAGGCTATCAATTTCGACGGCACTCACACCAACCGAGTTCTCCTCGCGAAATTGCCAAGTGGCCGCCGCACCGAAGTTGGTCTTGGCCACCGTACCGTCGGCCCGCGAAATGGTCAGGCTGAAAAGGATGTCCTCGTCCTCGCGCCGGTGCGGTCCATGGGCACCTTCGATGCCGCCCTCATCTTCAAAAACGATTGAGGTTGAGTCAGTTGCGACGAAAAACGTGGTGTCGCGGCGCGGTTCCATCAGGCGGATTTCGATGGGTTCGGGCAGGCGGTTCGTCACCTCGAAGCGGTAGTTGTACACGCAATCGCAGCCGGAAAAGAACAATATGGAAAGTGTAGCCAAGCATAGATTTTTCATGTGCGGCGGTATTTTTGTGAAAAAAACAGGGATGACAGCCACCAGCGCATTTCCGATAACAGCAACAGAACGCGCCGAACTGGGTAGCGGGTTGGTGTCTTTTCCGGCAACTTTTGACGAATTCTGGCAGCTCCTCGCAGAGGCCGAGTACCGATTGGAATATCAAAACGGAGAAATCATAACCATGAGCTACGAGACTGACCCACACAGCATCCTCGTGTCGGAAATGCTGCGCCTGCTGGGCAATATCTTCGAGGACAAACGCTTCGCCGTCCACAACCCGAACCGCCCGATTTATATCGAGACCGACGACGAGGGCGCGGTGTTCAACCCGGACGCAACCGTCGTCCTGCAACCCTCTGAACTTTTTGAATACCAACCGGGTATGACTGCCGTGCGAAACCCAATGCTCGTGGTGGAAGTGCTTTCTCCGAACACGCGGGGGCGCGATTTTTCCAAAAAACTGCCCGCCTACAAATTGATTCCGAGCCTGCGGCAAATCATTTACATCGAACAAGAATACCCGATGGTGTACCTGTACGAGCGCAACGCGGCGGGCAAATGGCAGGCGACCTTGCTCGAAGAACTCGAATCGAGCCTCGAAATCGGTGGCCAAAGGCTCGATTTGCGGGCTATTTATCGCCGCTTACTTTAAGCCAAACACTCGGAACCGCTTGCCGTCGTACCGGTTTTCGGGGGCGCAAGCATCCTTCAAGACTTCCAGCGCGGCCTTGCGTTTGGCGGTCGGTTCGCTCGAAAGCATGGCCGCGTAATTTTTGACGATGAGCACAACGTCCTCATTTTCAATGTCTTCGAGCGAGGTCATGCAATCGTACAGCGAGTCGAGGTTTTCCTCGAAATAGTCCGGGAAGCGCAGCGCACGCGACACATCCTTGTAAAATGTGCGGAAGGTTTTGGTCACGTTGCCGTCAATGTCGGCCACGAAAACGTGCCGCTCGAACTTGGGCAATTTTGCTTTTTCAATCAGTTCCATAATTCAGGAATGAGGGATGAGGATTGAGGAATGGCTGAATATTTATTCAATTCGGGTGAAGGTCGAGTAGTGGTCTTTCGTGAACCACGCGCTACCGTCCGACCCCGTGACCAAGCGTTCCGCGCCCCGGTTTTTGCCCGGTGTTTTCGGGTGTACGTCCCATTCGCGGTAGCGGATTTTCTGGCCGTCGGCTGTTTTCAGCGGTAGGCGTTTTTCGCGGTTCTGGAACTCGCGCCCGCCGACGAAGCCTTCCGGCGGACGGGCATTTTGTTTCACAAAAGCCAGTGTTTCAAGCACATAGGCCGGGAACTTCGACTGTTGGCTGGGCGTGGTTTGGGTGCTTTGCGCGGGTTTTGCAGGCGTGGGCTTGGCGTTGGGCGCAGCTGATTTTTGCCCGCAAGCGAGGGCAAAAACGAGCGCGAGGCCGAGCGAAAGGAATTTGAAAAATTGGGTCATGGACTGGGCGGTTTCCTTTGTGTCAATGAGTTGCTTCGTATCGGTCGAAAGCAGCCTTCAAAGCGGCCTCGACCTTTGGGGTGCGCTTGCCGCCTTCGGCAGCCACGAGGTCGGCAAAGGCTTTGACGGCCTTGCCCAGTTTGGTGTCCGGGTATTTTTGGACGGTGTAGGCCCACACTTTTTTGAAATCCTCGTTGACGGTGGGCACGTCGCCGTAATCAAAAGCGGGCGAGTTGTTGGCCCCGGCGAGCAGCGAGAGCTGGCCCCAGTGCTCGTGTTCGAGGGCCACGTCGCCGAGCACGAAGTACGGATGGTCGGCGTTGAATTTTTCCCAGAACGCGGCGCGGTCGGCCACTTCTTCGAGCGGGATGACGATGCCCCCGTCGCTTTGTTCGGGTTTCATGGACTCGGCGGTGCTCTGTGCGATGAAATTTTTCGTGACGGGCGTGACTTTTTCGGCGAAAAACGCGCCCAACTGCCGCCAATCCACGACCGGGAAAATCATGCCCTCCGAAGTGGCAAGCCGGAATCCCGCTGCTTCGATGTTTTTGAGCATGGGCGTTTTGCCCATGTCGAACGTGCCGTTGAACACGGCATCGTATTGTTCGGGCGTGAATTTGTCGGCCATGCTCTCTGTGAGTTTATAGAAATTTCCCTCATGCTCCATGCGGCGCAGGTGTCGTTCCAAGAGGATGAAAGCCGCGTCGGCGGTCGTGCCCTTTGCGTCCGCGAAATTGGCTTTCACGAATGCCCAAGCCTTCGCGCCACTCTCCAACTTCTTGACATTCAATGTTTTGAGCAACATAGTAAACTGCGTCAACTTACCCAAATCCGGCGCGGTCGAGCGCGGGCCAGCATAGACGGCCTGCACGCCGCCGCCGAAAATCCAACCGCTTTTTTGGTCGGGCGTGGCATGGGTGGCCTTCACGAATGGTTCCGTCCAAGTGACACCGCCGAGGTTGGCCTCGACCTTGTTGGCCGATTGCTCGCCGGTGCCTTCGAGGAACTCGCCGAACGGCAATTTTTCCACGATTTTGGCCTTCTGGTCGGGCTGCTCGCGGAGGAGCATCGCGTCGTACACGGTCGCATAAAGGTAGATTTCGGGCTTTGCGGCAGGCGGCGGAGCAGGCAGTTCGGCGGGTTTCGCCTCGCTCGTGTCGGCTGTTTTTTTAGGCTCGGAATTGCAGGCCGCGAGGGCGATTGTCAGGGCGCAAAGTGTTGATAGCCAATGTGTTGATTTCATTTTGTTTAAAATTGTGGATGGCGAATGATGGGACAAAAGTGGTCAAGCCGGGCGGTTTAAAAAAACAGCGGGCGAAATTTTCACCGAAACTACATTTGCCCGTTCCGCACAACTCAAAATCAAAGCTGACATCATGAAAATCGCCATGCTTGGCGCGGGCTTCATTGGCCGCTTTTACGCCGATTCGCTGCACGGCCTCCGCAGCCGCGACCGCATCACAGCCGTCTATTCGCGCACCGAAGCCTCCGCCAAAAAATTCGCCGACGACTACGGCGTACCGTTCTGGACGACGGACATGGAAGCCGCCATCAACCGCGAAGACGTTGATATTGTGTGCGTTAGCCTGCCGAACAACCTGCATTTGCCCGCCGTGCTGGCTTGTGCCAAACACAAAAAAGCCGTCATGGTCACAAAGCCGCTGGGCCGCAACGCCGAAGAGGGTTTGCAAATGCTGCGGGCGGCGGAAGCGGCGGGCATTTTCGCGGGCTACCTCGAAGACCTGTGCTACACGCCCAAGTTTTTGAAATCGCTGCAAACGATAAAAAGCGGCGCGCTGGGCAAAATCCTCTGGGCGCGCAGCCGCGAGACGCACCCCGGCCCGCACTCGGATTGGTTTTGGGACAAAGCCCAATCGGGCGGCGGAGCCATCCTCGACCTCGGCTGCCACTGCGTGGAAATCGCGCGCGGCTACATCGGCAAGGACGTGCGCCCGGTGGAGGTCATGTGTTGGGCCGATACGCAAGTGAAACCGATTGACGCGGAAGACCACGCCATTGGTTTGGTCAAATACGCGACGGGGGCAATTGCCCAGTTCGAGGTGTCGTGGACGTTCCGGGGCGGCCTTGATTTGCGCGACGAGGTGATGGGCACCGAGGGCACGATTTGGATAAACAATTTCCTGCGGACGGGCTTCGAGATGTTCCTTTCGGGCAAGGGCGCGGGCTACATGGCCGAAAAGTCCGAATCGGCGAGCGGCTGGGTTTTCCCGGTCGGCGACGAGGTGCACGATTTGGGGTACAACGCCATGTTTACGGATATGCTTTCCGCTTGCGAGCAAGGCCGCCCGCCAGCCGAGACTTTTTACGACGGCTATGTGGTGAATGCCATTTTGGACGCTGCCTACCGCAGCGCGGAAACCAAAAAATGGGAACCCGTACACCTCGAAGTCTGGCGCGGCTCGCACGAAGCCGAGGTCATTTCGGCCTTCAAAGAATACGATGCCGAACATTGGTTTTTAACCGAAGAACATACGCACGACGGGCAGCACGTCTTGGTGTTGAAAGAGAAAAAGACGGGGAAGGTGGTGCGGCGGAATTTGTGATGATTGGCCTTACTCGATAACTGCCTGCACGGCAATCAATTTCTACTTTTGCCAGATGAGTGTTTACAAAACGATTGATTTGTTCGCAGGGATTGGCGGCATTCGGCTTGGTTTCGAGGCGTTTGGCTGTAAAAATGTGTTCACTTCGGAGTGGGACAAGGATGCCCAAGCGATGTACGAAGCCAATTTCGGCGAGCGACCTGCGGGTGACATCACCAAAATTTTGCCCGAGTTTATCCCCGACCACGACATTCTCTTGGCCGGTTTTCCGTGCCAACCATTCAGCATCATCGGCAGCGGAAAAGGCTTTGCCGATACGCGGGGCACTTTGTTTTTCAACATCGAAGAGATTTTGCGGGTCAAACAGCCGTATGCTTTTTTGCTCGAAAATGTGAAACAATTGAAGACCCACGACAACGGCAGGACTTTCCGAACCATCGTTGAAAAACTGGAAGGGCTGGGCTATTTCGTCCATTCGACCGTGCTGAACGCGCTTGATTTCGGACTGCCTCAAAAGAGGGAGCGCACGTTCATCGTCGGGTTTCGGGATAATCTCGTGTTCCGATTTCCGACGAAGCAAGGCTCTCCAAAGCCCCTTTCCGAAATTTTGCAGCCGGAAGAAACCATCCCTCAACAGTTTTTTGCCTCTGCCGACATTGTCCATAAACGCCTTGCCCGACTGAAGTCCGAGCCGTTTTTTCCGTCGGTCTGGCACGAAAACAAAGGGGGCAACATATCGGTGCTGCCGTTTTCGGGCGTTGCGGGCGGGAGGTTCGTACAATTACCTGCTGGTTAACGGCAACCGGCGGCTGACCGAGCGAGAGTTGTTGCGGTTGCAGGGCTTCCCCGAAGATTTCAAAATCGTGGGTTCGTATTCAGCCATCCGAAAATTGACGGGCAACAGCGTGGCGGTTCCTGTTATTAGAGCCGTTGCGGGGCAGATGATGAAGGCGATGCAGACCCAATGCACGGATTTCGGCGACTTTCGGATTGGCGGCTATAAGTACCTCGAAGATTCAAAACGTGCTTAAACGAGAGCAACACATTCTATCCATTTCAATTTTAAAATGAATCAGATTTGCTTCGAATTCAACAAATGCTCGTCTCAAATCAGAGAATGGCTTTCCGAACAACCGGAAGTTAAAGAAGAGTCTTTAACCGACTGGTACTTGTATAACTTATCGAAGAATATTCCAATAATAAAATACAAGCAGTTTACAAGATTTGAGGAGGGAAGGAAAACTGGTGCTGATTGGGAGTGGTGGTTCGTTTTTTCTGACAGAGAATCCTTCGCTGCAAGGATTCAAGCCAAAAAACTCAAAATAAAAGGTGATAATTACCCCGCTCTTGCCTACACCAGTAGCGATAGACTTCAAATGGAACGACTACTTGATGATGGCGCAAAAGACGGGTTCGCTTCATTTTATGCTTTTTATTCTGTTGGGGAAAAACGGGATACGATGTGCGTCAAAAAGAATCTCGAAAACGAAGGGGTCTTTTTGTCTGAAGCCAATAAATTAAGAAACGAGTTTTTGCTCAAACCCAGAAAGCAAATAGATACAACAGACATATTGAAATTGTCAAATCCTGTGTCTTGCCTATTCTGCTGCCCTCAGACATACAATTCATTGTCAATAAAAGAGGGCTTTCGACAATATGTTTCAAGATATTACCCCGATTTTTCAATAGACTGGCGGGGCAAAAACAATAATAATCAACTGGGGTTTAAAGAAACTCCTCAGTACATCCGCGAGTTAATTGGAGAAGAACCATTGCCTCAATATTGGATACAGGAGAGGCGAGAGTTTTTCAGACGCACAAATGCTGTTGTTGTGGTTGACCTACGGAATGAAGCAACAAATTATCCCTACAAGTGATTGTCTCTCTGCTCAATCAAATCGGCTGGAAATCACGCATTCAAAGCATCGTAACCGAGTCAAATTTGCTGAAATGGTATGAAAAAGCATTGCGAGGGAATTTTGGGAGCCAAGTTGGCGAAAAGGTTTTGGCGACCTTGAAGAATGAAATCTTGACGGAATTCCCGGCCACCGAGACAAAAGGCTTCGGAGAGTTCATCGCGCAACGCGGATATGACAATTTGAGCGACCCCCGATGGGGCTGACTCAAAGAGAAAAAGACGGGGAAGGTGGTGCAGCGGAATTTGTGATGACTTGCGAAAGATTCAGCCCACAAAAACTCAAAACTCTTCACTCAATACTCAAAACGGCCATGAACACCCACCTCCGCCTCTCCGCCATGATGTTCCTCCAATATTTCATCTGGGGGGCGTGGTACGTCACGATGGGCACCTACCTGTTTTCGCTGAAATTCGAGGGCAGCCAAATCGGCCTGTGCTACGGCGCGACGGCGATTGCGGCCATGATTTCGCCGTTTTTCGTCGGCTATTTTGCCGATAGGTTTTTCCCGACGGAGCGGATATTGGGCTGGCTGCACCTGCTGGGCGCGATGCTCATGTTGTGGGTGTCCGGCTTGCACGAGTTCTCGACTTTTTATCCCGCGTTGGTTTTGTACACCTTGACTTATATGCCCACACTTGCGCTGACCAATTCGCTGGCGTTCCACCACATCGGCGACCCGGAACGGGAGTTTCCGCGCATCCGGGTGTTGGGCACGGTTGGCTGGATTGCGGCCGGGCTGCTGGTCGGGTATTTGGCGGTGGAGGCGACGGAAACGCCGTTCAAAATCACGGGCGCGGCTTCGTTGCTGATGGCGGGTTTCTGTTTTTACTTTTTGCCGCACACGCCGCCGCAGAGCAAAAACAGCCGAATTACGGTAAAAGACATACTTGGTTTCGAGGCGTTCGGGCTGTTCCGCGACCGCAATTTCACGGTGCTGGTGGTCGCTTCGTTCCTCGTCTGTATCCCGCTTTTTTTCTATTACAGTTTTGCGAACGCCTTTTTGAACGAAATCGGCGTGGCGAACGCCGCCGGGAAAATGACCCTCGGACAGGTGTCCGAAATTGGGTTCATGCTGCTCATGCCCTTGTTTTTCAGGCGTTTAGGTGTGAAATGGATGATGCTCGTGGGCATCGCGGCGTGGGTGGCGCGGTATGTGTTGTTCGCTTTCGGCAACAACGAGGCCGCTGTGTGGATGCTGTACGCTGGCATCCTGTTGCACGGTATGTGCTATGATTTTTTCTTCGTCACTGGGCAGATTTTCGTGGACTCGAAAGCACCGCTCGCCATCCGGGGCGCGGCGCAAGGGCTGATAACTTTTGCCACGCAGGGCGCGGGCGCGTTCGTCGGCACATGGCTGGCCGGGCTGGTGGTGGACAGTTATAAGATGTCTGCACGTTACCCGCCGTCGCTTG
>JBKBIC010000196.1:0-9140 GCA_046299435.1 Saprospiraceae bacterium | reverse complement strand
TAGTCGGTTAGTCAGTTGGTCGGTTAGTCGGTTGGTCGGTTAGTCAGTTGGTCGGTTGGTCGGTCGGTCGGTTGGTCGGTTGGTCGGTTGGTCGGTCAGTCTTTTTAGTCGGCCTAATAGACTATCCGACTAACTGACTATCCGACTAACCGACTAACCGACTAACCGACCAAACTCAAATTTCAAAGCGCAAGTGCTTGACGGTCAATCCTTTGTTTTGCAGTTGGCGCAAGGAGTCCACGCCGATGCGGAGGTGGTTTTCGGCAAAATTGGCGGTGACTTGACGGTCGCTCACGTCGGTTTTCACGCCGTCGGGGGTCATGGGCATATCACTGACGAGCAACAACGCGCCGGCGGGCATGTGGTTTTTGAACGCGGCCACGAAAACAGTGGCGGTCTCCATGTCAATGGCGATGGCGCGGAGGTCGCGGAGGCGGCGTTTGAAGTCCTCGCGGTGTTCCCAGACGCGCTTGTTGGTCGTGTACACCACGCCTGTCCAGTAGTCCAAATTGTAATCGCGGATGGTCGTGGAGACGGCTTTTTGCAGCGCGAACGCGGGCAAGGCGGGCACTTCTGGCGGCAAATAGTCGTCGCTGGTGCCTTCGCCCCGGATGGCCGCGATGGGCAGGACGAGGTCGCCGACACGGTTTTTGCCCGTTTTGAGGCCGCCGCATTTGCCCAAAAACAGGACTGCCTTTGGGTGGATGGCTTCGAGCAAATCCACGATGAGGCCAGCATTGGGGCTGCCGATGCCGAAATTGATGATAGTGATGTTGCCGGCGGTGGCGCACTGCATGGGCTTGTCGAGGCCGCGTACTTCTGCGCCGTGCCACTCGGCGAACATTCGGACGTAATTGCCGAAATTGACCAACAGGATGTACTCGCCGAACTCGTCCAGTGCCATGCCAGTATAGCGCGGCAGCCAGTTGTTGACGATGCGTTCTTTGGCCTGTTTTTCGAGCAGGAGGTTCTCGGCGGCGATTTCGTCGAGGTCGGATTGGGCGAGGAGTGGGCGTTTTTCTTGCATAGTGGACAGTTTGCAGTGGGCAGTTGGCGGTTTGCAGTGGGCAGTTGGCGGTTTGCAGTGGGCAGTTGGCTCAGCATCTGAAATCTCCAAATCTGGCATCTGGCATCTCAACTTTTCGGCAGCTTTATCGTGAACGTCGTGCCTTTGCCGAGCTCGGATTTTTTCACGAAAATCTTGCCCCGGTGGTATTGTTCGATGATGCGCTTGGAGAGCGAGAGGCCGAGGCCCCAGCCGCGTGTTTTGGTGGAATAGCCGGGCTTGAACACGGTGTTGAACTTGCCCGCCGGGATGCCCTTGCCTGTGTCGGCGATGTCGAGGCAGGTGTATCCGATTTCCTCGTACACGGCGGCGGAGATTTTGCCCGCACCGGTTTCCATGGAGTCAATGGCGTTGCGGAGGAGGTTTTCGAGCACCCAATCGAACAAGTGCGGGTTGATGTTGACCTCAATCGGCGGGTTTTCGGCGGCGGCGGGGAAGTCGAACTCGACCCTGCGCGGGGCGCGGCGGCGCATGTAATCGCGGCTTTTTTCGAGTTCTGCGTACAGGTTGACGGGGCTGAGCTCGGGCAAGGAACCGATTTTCGAGAAGCGGTCGGCGATGAGCTCGAGGCGGGTCACGTCGTTGCGGAGTTCGTGGAGCATTTCTTGGTTCACCTCGTTGTCCTCGTTGACGGTTTTCAGCGTCTCAATCCAGCCGATGATGGCCGTGATGGGTGTGCCGAGTTGGTGCGCCGTTTCTTTGGCCATGCCGACCCAGACTTGGTTTTCCTCCGCCCGGCGCGAAGCCGAGAAGCCGAGGTAGCCGAACGCGATGAACGCTGCAATCAAAATCAGTTGGATGAACGGGTACCATTTCAGCAGTTCCAGCAGGCGCGAGTGCGAGTAAATCATGTACTTGACGAAGTGCGGCTGGAAATCAATCACAATCGTGTCCGCGCCTGCGGCCACCATGCGGTTGAGCGCGGCGCGGACGAGCGTGGTGTCCATGCCTTCCTCCGGGTTTTCGCCGATGTTGCGGAACTGTTCGATACGGTAATGTTCGTCGAGCACGACGACCGGGATGGTATTGTTGTGTTCGATGATTTGGAAGGCGAAGGTCACATCGCACTGCGTCTGCACGCTATCGGTGCCGCTGGCCGTGATGGTTTTCATGGCCGTCGCAAATTGCTCGGCCTTGTTCACTTCCTCGGCAGCCAGCCGGTCGGCCAGATATTTCGTGTAGAGCAGCGAAATGAGGATGATGACCGCTCCGGCGAGGGCCAGCCACCATTTCCATTGCGATTTGCGGGCGTAGATGTCGGGCATTTTTTTGATTTCCGATTTGGGAAAGCCGATGGCGAAAGTGCGGAAAAAAACGGGATTCGGCGGCAAATCATTGATTGAGGCGCGTGATTGCTAATTGCTCACAATCAACAATTTGCAATCGGCCAGCACTCAATCCTTCACCCGCGAAAAGCCCATCGTTTTCAGCATCCAAGTGGCCAGCGGCCGCTCCGGGCGCGCGCGTTTCCGCAAGTCCAAGTACCAACCCAGTTTTTTGAGGATGGGGATTTTGTGCGTCTCCACGAATTCGATGAGCGTCCCGTCGGGGTCTTCGATGTACGAAAAATACCCGGCGGCCTCGCCCATGTCGAAACTGCCGCTGGAGTCCACCGTGAACGGGTGCCCGGCGGCGGCGCATTTTTGCTTCATCTCGGCCATGCCCGTGATGTCGAAACACAGGTGGATGAAGCCCAAATCGCCCCAAAAACGCCCCTCGAAAATCGGGCGCGGCTTGCGGTCAGTGGCCTGCACGAGCTCGATTTCGGAGTCGCCGAGCAAGCGGCTGAACGGCCCTTGCCGCTTTTCGGAGTGCCGCAGCAGCACGCGGCGGTACTCTGAAAAGCCACCGTCAATGCCGTGCAAATCGGCGAACGCGCCCGTTTGGTCGTACACAACTTGGTCATAACCAAGCACTTCGGCATAAAAGCGCAGCGAGCGGGCCATGTCGGTCACGCCGATGGTCGCGCCGCAAAAACCGCCCGTCAGGTCGGGCCGCCCCTGCGAAAACCAGTCTTGGAAGGCTGTGATTTCAAACGTGTTGCCCCAGGGGTCTTTCACAAAAAAGTGCTCGCGGCCGTCGGGTGCCTGGGTCACGTTGGTGGCCATGTTCACCTGCTGTTTGCGGAGCTTGTGGAAAGTGGCCTGCACGTCCTTGCTCTTGATTTTGGCGACAAAAATGCCGAGGTCGCCCAGCTGCGGCTGGAAGGCAGCGGGCACAGGCGTGCGGCTGGTGTATTGCCAGATTTCCATGCCGCCGCCGCCCTGCAAATTGAGCGCGAGGATGGCGTGGCGGTCGCGGGGTTGGCCGCCCGTGTACGGCAACATGAGGCCGGCCGTGGCCGCCTCCTCGAACACCGGCACGTCCGCGCCGAATTTTTGCCGATACCATTTGAATGCTTCGTGGACGTTGGAAACGCCGATGCCGATTTGTTGGATGCCGCTGATGAACATTGCGTGAATGTGCGAATGAGTGAATGTGCGAATGAAAGAGTGCTTGGGCTGGGGCGGCGGCAAAGATAGAATTGGGTGGCAGGGCACCTGAAAAATTGTTGGCACAAAAACCCGGCACGACAAACGGGGCAAACCACTGAAAACCAGTGATTTGCCCCGTTTGCTCATGTTCAATTTTTACAAAACCTACGACTTCACGGCCCGCAGCACTGCCAAAATTGAGCCGTCGGCAGCCACGATTTTCACCATGTAAAGCCCGGCAGGTCGGTCGTCCGATTGGATTTGCAGCTGTGCGCTGCCCGTCGGCCACTCGTTTTCGGCGACGCGCCGCCCGGTCAAATCGAAGATTTGCACCCGGCGGAGTTGCTCGCTTGTTCCCGTCGCAGACAGCGCGAACGAGCTTTCAAATGGGTTCGGGAAAAGCGAAAACGCCGCGTTCGACTGGATTTTTGCCTTGCCCGAATCCGTGCCGCCGCCCGTCAAAGTGCCCGGTGTGGTCACGGTGATGACATCGGTGCAGGCGTTTTTGTCGCGGGCGCGGAACTCGAAGGTGGTGCCCGCCGCAAGATTCGAGAACACAGTGGTGGTTGAGAACGAGCAGCCGCCGTTCGCGTTCACTTTGCAGTAACGGTACGGCACGGAAGTCGTGTACGGAGTGCCGCCGCTGGCCGCCAGCTCCACTTTGTATTTTCCGTTGGAAAGCACTGACAATGTGTGGGTTAGCACCAATTCAGGGGGCGTGTTCACGGTGGCGGAAGCCGTCGCGGTGCAGCCTTTCGAGTCGGTCACGGTCACAGTGAAATTGCCCGCCGCAAGGCCGGTGATTTTCGAGGTGGTCGCGCCGTTGCTCCACAAATAGGTGTAAAGCGTCGTGCTGCCTGTCGGCGTGACTTTCGCGGTGCCGTCCGAGCCGCCGAAGCAGGCCGGTTTGGTGCCTGTGACCGATATGGTGAAGGCCGACGCGACCGTGACCGTCGCCGCGGCGGTGGCCGTGCAACCGTTCGCATTCGTTGCGGTGACTGTGTAAGTCGTTGACGTTGTGGGACTTACGGTGTTCGCGGCAGTCGTCGTGCCGTTTGACCAAACGTAAGTCGTGCCGCCCGAAGCCGTCAATGTGGTGCTTTGCCCGGCGCAAATCGTGGTCGTGCCGGCTATGGTCGGCGTGATGGTGCAGCCGCTCGCCATGCCGACGATGAGTTCGCCTTGTGGCTTTGCGCCGTCGCTGTTTTGGCTCAAATGCCGCAGCACGGTGTGGGTGTTGCCCGTCGGGTTGAACTCGAAAATGGTGCCTGCGGCATTGGTACCGCCCGCATAAGTGGTGCCGTAAAGTTTGCCACCCGTTTGGATGAGCGTGCCACTCGGAACGGAGCCGCTGGCCGCCGAAAAACTGTACAAATTGGAATATGTACTCGTCGCCGGGTTGTACGAAAACAGTGCGCCCAAGTTGTTCGAGCCGCCATAACCCGTTGTGCCATAAAGGATTGCGTTGTGGAGCAAAAGCCCGCCAAAGGCAAAACCGCCCGTCGAATTGCTCAGGTTTTGCAACGTGGCAAAGGTGTTCGTGGCCGGCTCGAACGAGAACAAAGTGCCGTTGCCCGACGTGCCGTTGTGGAACGCCATGCCGTAGAGTTTGGAATTGTACACCACCATGTTGCCATACGCCGCAGCACCAGTGGCGACGGAGAGGTGGTGTTTGACCGTGAAAACCCAGCCGTTCGGGTCAAGCTCGAACAACACGCCGCCGCCGTTGAAGCCGCCGCTGGCCGTCGTGCCGTAAAGTTTCGAGTTGAACACCGTCAAACTTCCGATGGGCGTGTTCCATGCCGAGGGAAATGTGTGCCGCACGACGACCGCCGACGTGGCCGGGTCGAACTCGTAAATCATCCCGTAGCCGATGGCCGCACAGCCGTACAATTTACCGTTGTACTCCACCAAACCGCCCGACGGCAGCGACACACCAGCCGCGTAACTGAAATTGAACTTCACGGTTTGGGTGGAGGTCGCGGGGTCGTATTCGTACAAAGTGCCCACGTCGTCGGGGCCGCCCGCGCTGGTCACGCCGTAGTATTTGCCATTGCTGGCGAGCACGAGTTCGCTCGTCGGAGTGCGCCCGCCGTTCTCGAACGAGTAGGCATTGACGAAGCCCGTGCCGTTGGTGCCGACTTTGACAATGCTGCCGCTGCCGTTCGCGCCGCCCGCGCTGGTCAATCCGTACAAAGTGGATTGTGCCCCGGTTTTGGCCGAAAAGAATAGAAAAAACAATCCTATGGAATTGAAAAACGCCTTTTTCATGTGAAGGATATTTTGCCGCCGTGCGCTCTGTTCCTCTGTGAGCCTCTGTGGAACTTGCTCAATTTCACAGAGGCTCACGGAGGAACGGGGCGCACGGAGTTTGGGTGAGTTTGAAACTATTTTTTGGAAAACGCCAGCATTTGCAGCCGCTGCGAGTCGTCGTAGGCCAACAGGTAATCGCCTTTTGGCAGGCTGGCGACTTCGAGTAGCGAGGCCGTCGCGCCGAACTGGATGGGGCCGCGCAGCAGTTCGCGCCCCTCCGGGGTGAGCACCGTGAACGACACCTCGCCGCCCTCGACCGGCGGGTGTTTCACCACAAGATGGTCGTTGGCGGGGTTGGTGGCGATTTCCGCGTTGGTGCTGCTGGGGCTGAACGGCAGGTAAACCGTGCAATCGGAGTTGCCGTCGGTGTCCACGATTTTGATGCGGTACTGTGTTTCGGCGGTCATCCGGCTGGGGGCGGTGAACGCATAATGTTCGTTTGTGCCCAGCGGCCCTTTGCCCTCGACGCGGGCGATGGTTTCAAAATCTTCCCAATCGTGGCTTTTTTCGACCTCGAAGTGGCTGAATTTGTCCTTTTTTTCCGCCGACCACCGGGTGGCGGAAACTGCCAAAAACAATACAATTGAATGCCCTCGGCGCAGCCAGTTGCAGAAAAAATGCGAGTCCGGGCCTTCCGCAAAATGTCGCACGGAACCGGGATTTGCAGGCCCGAAAGCCAAACCCACCGCGCAGATTCTTAATTTTCGCCAACCAAAAATTTCTGCCCCGTCGGGCTATCTTTGCCCGCCTTTTTCAAAAGAGGACGCTGCGGCATGAAAATCACTTACTTCGGTCACTCCTGTTTTTTGGTCGAAACCGGCGGCAAACGCCTGCTTTTCGACCCATTTATCAGCAACAATCCGCTCGCCGGACACTTGGACGCGCAGTCCATCCGCTGCGATTACATCCTGCCCACGCACGCGCACTTCGACCATATTGCCGACCTCGAAACGGTGGCCCGCAACAACCCCGACGCACTCATCGTGGGCATCTGGGAAATCCACGACCATTATAGCAAAAAGGGTTTCCGCACCCATCCGATGAACAAAGGCGGCTGGTGGTCATTTGATTTTGGCCGCGTCAAAATGGTCAACGCCGTGCATTCCAGCAGCTTCCCCGACGGCAGCTACGGCGGCGACCCGGTCGGTTTTGTGCTCGACACGCTCGAAGGCGTGGTGTATTTCGCAGGCGACACGGCCCTGACGATGGACATGCAACTCATCCCGATGACCTGCCCCGCGCTCGACCTCGCCATCCTGCCCATCGGCGGCAACTTCACGATGGACGTGCAGGATGCCGTCTTGGCCAGCGATTTCGTCCGCTGCAACCGCGTCGTCGGGTGCCATTTCGATACATTTGGGTACATCAAAATTGACCACCAAAAAGCCACCGAAACCTTCGCCGCAAAAGGCAAAGAATTGATTTTGTTGAACTTGGGCGGCTCGCTCGAAATCTGAAACATGGGAAAAGTCATCACAATCGCCAACCAAAAAGGGGGCGTGGGCAAAACCACCACAGCTATCAATCTCGCCGCTTCGCTGGCGATTTTGGAAAAAAAAGTCCTCATCATTGATGCCGACCCGCAGGCCAATGCCTCGTCGGGCGTGGGCGTGGTACCGACGGAAGAGACCATCAGCGTGTACGATTGCCTCGTCAACGGCACCGACCCGCACGAAGCCATCGTCCCGACCGAAACACCCAACCTACACCTGCTGCCCTCGCACATCAACCTCGTCGGCGCAGAGCTGGAACTCGCAGGCAAGCCCAACCGCGAGTACATCCTGCGCGGCATCGTCGGCGAAGTGAAAAAAGAGTACGATTTCATCTTCCTCGACTGCCTGCCCTCGCTCGGCCTCATCACCGTCAACGCGCTGGTAGCCGCCGACGCGGTGCTCATCCCAGTACAGTGCGAGATGTTCTCGTTCGAGGGATTGGCACAATTGAAAAACACCATCGGCCTCGTCAAACAGGGCCTGAACCCCCATTTGAGCATCGAAGGGCTGGTAATCTCGATGTACGACGGGCGCTTGCGCCTCGCCAACGCCATCGTCGAGGAAGTGCGCCGCAGCAGTAACGACTATGTTTTCGAGACCATCATCCATCGCAACAGCCGCGTGGCCGAGGCCCCGATGCAGCACCAACCCGTCGCCATCTACGACGTGGCGAGCAAAGGCTCCACCAACTTTTTCAACCTCGCAGAGGAATTTTTGAAACGCAACTCTTGATGGATTTCAGATGTCAGATTTCAGATGCCAGACGATGAGAAGTGTTTTGTCTGGCATCTGAAATCTGGCATCTGAAGTCTGGCATCTCCCAATCATGGCAAAAAAGACAGGCAAACCAGAGTTCGGCGCAGGCATCCGCGCCTTGTTGGGCAATCCGGCCCAGCTGGAAAAGGCAGTACAAGAAAACCCGCAGGAAGTCGTGCGCGAGCTGTCGGGCAATGTGGCCAACGTGCCGCTTTCGCAAATCGAGACCAACCCATACCAGCCCCGCACGGAGTTCGACCAGACGGCACTCGAAGAACTGGCCGCCAGCATCCGCGTGCATGGCCTCATCCAGCCCGTCACGCTGCGGCGGCTGCACGACCGGGCCTACCAACTCATCAGCGGCGAGCGGCGTTTCCGCGCCAGCCAAATGGCCGGCCTGACCGAAATCCCGGCTTACATCCGCCTCGCCGACGACCAGCAAATGCTGGAAATGGCCCTCATCGAGAACATCCAACGCGAGGACCTGAACTCGGTGGAGGTCGCCATTTCGTACCAACGCCTCATTGACGAGTGCAGCCTCACGCACGAAAGCCTCTCCGAGCGCGTCGGCAAACAGCGCAGCACCATCACCAACTACCTGCGCCTCCTGAAACTCCCGCCCGAAATCCAGCGCGCCATCAAAGACCGCAAACTGACGATGGGCCACGCCCGCGCCCTCGCTGGCGTGACGGATATCGCATTCCAGCTCATGGTCTTCCATCAGACGCTCGAAAACGACCTCTCCGTGCGGGCCGTCGAGGACATGATTTCAAAATACAACTCCGAAAAAACCGGGAAAAAACCAGCCAAAGAAGACACACGCCTGCCCGAACACCTGCGCCGGGTGCAAGACCAGTTCAGCGCGTTTTTCGGCGCGAAGGTCCAGCTCAAGCGCGACGCAAAAGGCAAAGGCTCGCTGACCATCAAATTCGGCAACGACGCGGAACTCAACCGGATGCTCGACGCACTGGAAAAACAGGGATGAAGCCCCGGGCAACGGCAGGCATACAAAAGCGCGGGCGACCCAGACGGGTCGCC
>JBKBIC010000195.1:0-9161 GCA_046299435.1 Saprospiraceae bacterium | reverse complement strand
CTTGGGCCCACAACCCACCCCCCTAAAATCCGTGTGTGTTTCCGCCCCCTTCGTGTGCGTGGCGGCGGATTGGCTGTGAATTACTGCTTCACGATGCGCTGTGCGGCCAAAGTTTTGCCCGCCGACGTGACCATTGCCATGTAGATGCCGGGCGCGAAATCAGCGATTTCGATGGCAGTTTGGTTTTTGCCGGAGGTGATTTGGAGGTCGCGGATTTCGCGGACGAGTTTGCCGTCGGTGCTGTAAATCAGGACATTGGCTGTCTGGCTGCGGTCGCTTTGGATGTTCAGGTTGACGATGTCCGTTGCCGGATTCGGGGCGACGGCCAGCGAAGTGCCCGTGTCGGGGCGGTCAAAAATGCCAGTTGTCTGGTTGCTCAGGTAGCTGGCCGAAACGGATGTTTCCACTTGGCCCAAGAAGTTGGTCGAGGTCGTGGAGTGGGTGAGTACGGCGGCTTTGTGCGTGGCCGTCCACCAAGCGTAGTCGGAAGTGGTGAGAATCACCGGAAGGCCGAAAACCGTCAGGGTAATGGTGGTTTGGGTGTGGGCGCGCAGGCATGGGAAGCTGCCGAGCGGCGTTTTGACGGTGCCCCATGCGTCCACTTTGGTGCTGGATTGGATGGTGCCATTGGTGGGCACACCTCCTTCCTCAATGGTGATGGTGGTGTTTGTGCTGAACTCTGTGTTGTAGGTGAACGGGAATTTGGCCTGCACCCAGGGCGCGGCAAGCGTGGTGCTGCCCGTCGGGCTGACCTGTCCCAAAAGCGCAAATTCAGAGGAGGTGGCCCGCATATAAGAAATGCTGGCGGTGTCCGAGAGGTCGCTGCGCGAGGCGAGGCTGGCCGTCGGGAATTGGGCTGCGTAAGGTGTTTGGTTGGGCAGTTGGTAGTAGGTGACCACTGGGTCGAGGTTGTCGTCGGCTTGCACATTGGAGAAATCCCACGTTTGGTTGGGGCCTGCTGCGCCGATGTTCGCGCTGCCCGTCCAGACAGAATCGGCGATGAGCGAGGTGGTGACGGTGCCGGCGACAGGCAGGTTTGCGGCGGTCAGGGTGATTTGGGCGTTGGCGAGGGTTGCGGAGAGTGCGACCAAAAGGGCGGCGCAAGTAGATTTTAGCATAGCTTAGTGTGATAGTTTGTGTGAAAAAAATGTTCGGTTTCGGGCGGCAAAAGTCTGTTGTTTAGGCTTTCCCAAGGTTAAGGCTTCGCAAAAATACGGGCTGCAATAAGTTAAACCTCGCTGCCCCCAATCTGCCCAAGCCTGCCGTTGCGGTGTTTTTCATCGAAAAAAACGCCGGGCCTGCCCTGTCGGGCGAATTTTTGTCGAAACAACCATCTCCCGAATCATGAAAAAATTTCTGTGCGGCCTCATGCTGTTGTGCTCGGCCTGTGCGGCTTTTGCACAAAAAGAGGACAAGGCCATCAAGGCAGTCATCAACCAGTTTTTTGAAGGGATGCAACAAGGCGACACGGCTCTGATTCGCGGGGCCTGCACCGCTGCGCCCGTCCTCCAAAGCTATATGAACAACGAGAAAGGCGAGCTGACGGTACAGACGGAGGACTTCGAGGATTTCATCCGCTTCGTCGGCACGCCCACCCCGAACAAGTACGAGGAGCGCATCGAGTTCGAGGCGATTCATGCCGAAAAATCGCTGGCCAGTGTGTGGACTCCGTACACTTTTTGGGTCAATGAGAAGCTCTCGCATTGCGGCACCAATTCGTTCCAGCTGGTCAAGACCGAGGCGGGCTGGAAAATCCAGTACATCATTGACACGCGGCGGCGGCAAGGTTGCAAATGACGTTGGGTCGAGTTTCGCTAAAAACAAACCCGGCGCGGGTGAGCCTCGCGCCGGGTTTCTCATGTTGGTTTTCGACAAATCCTACCGGAACCGTTGAATCAGCTTGTGTACGTCTGAGTCGTTGACCAAGGCTGGCGCAAGGTGAAAGAGTGACTGGTGGCCGCTGAAATCGGCGGTCAACGCTTGGCGGAGTTGCCTGAATGCGCGGCGGCGGTCGCCAATCAGGAACAGGCACGCGGAGCGGCAATACAGGAGTTCGTTGCGCTGGACGACGTTTTCGAGCGCGGAATCGAGCACTTCGAGTGCTTCTTCGGGCTGGCCGGTCGCCATGAACAGCTTGGCGACCTGTGCCCAGTGGCGTTGTTCGTCGGGCGCGATTTCGACGGCCTTCCATGCGTGCTCGATAGCCTCGTCCGTTTTTTCCAGACTGTAATACACCTCGGCGAGTGCGGCGTGGAAGTCCTCGCGGCGGTCTTCGTTTCGGATGGCTTCGCGGAGCCATTTGAGCGCGTTGCGGTATTCTTTTTGCCCGGCGAGGCATTCGCCAATCCGAAAGTACGCTTCGGCATTGAACGGGTTGATTTTCAAGGCTTTCTCGTACATGGCGCGGGCGATTTTAGGGTCGCCGATGCGGTTGTAGCATTCGCCGATGCGGATGAGCGTGTCGGCCTCCTCACCGAGCCGCTCAAGCATTTCTTGGTAACAATACAAAGCAGTACGGAACAGGCCAGCCTCGAATGCCAGCGCAGCAAACTCCCGATAGCCGGCCTCGAACTGGGGGTTGCTGATGAAGGCAAACTCGAATGCCTCCATCGCACCTTCGGGGTTCCCCAAGTTGCGGTGGGCATGGCCGAGGTTGTGCCAAGCGTAATATGAATAAGGATGGATGTCGAGGATGGTCTCGTGGAGCGCGAGGCTGTCCTTGTAGTTGCCGTTGATTTCGACGCACATCCAGATTTGTTCGAGGATATCCTCGTTGTCTGGCTGCCGGATGGCGGCTTCTGCGAGCGCGTCGAACATCTTGCCGTACTCCTCTGCTTGTGCAAAGAGGTTGGCTTGGCGGAGCGTCGAGGCGATGTGATGTTGGGATGTGATGACCGGCTGGCTGTCCGTCAAATGACGGATGGCCTGTGCAGCATCGCCTCGTCGGCAATAGGCTTCGGCGCGATAGAAGTGGGGGCGTTTTTCCTCATCGGCCAGTTTCTGTGCTGAATCCAGTGATTCAAGGGCTTCGGTCATGCGCCCGGCCCGGATTAAGATTTGTGACCGAAGGGCAAAAAGGTCGGCTGATTGAGGGTAAAAACGGAGGGCGTTCCCGATGGCGTTGAATGCTTGGTCGAACAGACCATTTTCATGGTACCAGTTGGCTATCTCCCAAAATGCCGTTTCCTCAAAGGATGGCACCGTTCCTGCTTGTGACATAGCCTCATACTCAGAAATTAGCCCGCACACGTTTGCATTTTTCTCAAAAGATGGTTGTTTCATGTGACGGTTGGATTAGTAATGCGGGTAAATATACAGCGAGGGCAAAGCAATTATCCAAGCCCGTGAAACAGAATTTTGAATCAAGCCGTGAAATGTGCCACATATTAAAACAAGCGTATGATAAACTATCTTGTTAAATTGAAAACAGTTAAGTATGGTATATTTTGTTATTTGTTTTATCGGAGTTGCTGTTGTGCTGTTTCACACCGCAGAATAAATGAGGATAAAATCACAGATGAAAAAAGTTGGAAGTATAAAAATGCGACCTTGCCACACCTCGCCCATCCGAGTACGTCGAAACAAGCAAGATTTAAATTCTGTGACATTTTCAGGGCGGAGGGGCTGCTACGTTGCAACTCTTGTTATGCCAACTTGGGGGAGTGTATGTGGTGTCAATCTCATTCAGTTTGGCAAGTTTTCCCAGAGGTCAAAGTGGAGAAAAACCTGTTTGGTATCCTGAAAAGCGGTGGTTGGGCAAAAAAAAATACCTAAAAGTATAAACAGTTCAATGCCTTAGGTGGCCGCACATAAATTCGCCACTGTTAGTGTTTCATAGTGTGAGGGGCGGTCACAAAGGTGATTGCTCCTTTTTTATTGCCCGGAATTGAGGAAGCCTCGAAACGTGAGATTGCGTGACAAACGCGGTTTTACGCCTCAAAAGCCTACTTTTGCCGCTCAAATTCCCGGATATGCAAAAACACAACTTCTCCGCCGGGCCAGCCGTGCTGCCTGCCCCTGTCATCAAAGAAGCCGCGAAAGCGGTCGCCAATTATCAAGGCATCGGCCTTAGCCTGCTCGAACTGAGCCACCGAGGGCCAGAGTTCACCGCTATCATAGAGGAAGCCAACGTGCTCATGCGCGAACTGCTCAACCTCCCGGACAACTACCACGTCTTGTGGCTGACGGGCGGGGCCAGTACCCAATTTTTCATGGTGCCCTACAACCTGCTGAACGACGGCGAGACCGTCGCCTATGTCAACACGGGCGTTTGGGCGGACAAGGCCATCAAAGAAGCCAAAAACTTCGGCAACGTGCAGGTCATTGCTAGCTCGAAAGACGACAACTATACCCACATCCCGAAGGGCTACAAAATCCCGAAGGATGCGAAATACCTCCACCTCACCAGCAACAATACCATCTATGGCACGCAACTGCACAAATTCCCGAAAAGCCCCGTGCCCATCGTCTGCGACATGTCGTCCGATTTTTTGAGCCGCCCGGTGGACGTGTCCCAATTCGGCCTCATTTATGCCGGGGCGCAGAAAAACCTCGGCCCAGCCGGCACCACCGTCGTCATCGTCCGTGAAGACATGCTCGGCAAAGTCCAGCGCACCATGCCCTCCATGCTCGACTACCGCACATTCGTCAAAGAAAACTCGCTCTACAACACCCCACCGGTCTATCCCATCTACGTCTGTATGCTCACACTGCGCTGGCTGAAAAAACTCGGTGGCCTCAAGGCTATCCAACGCCGCAACAAAACCAAAGCCGCGCTGCTCTACCAAGAGATTGATGCAAACCCGCTGTTCCGAGGCACCGTCGCCACCGAAGACCGCTCGCTGATGAACATCTGTTTCGTCATGCAGGAAAAATACGCCGCACTCGAAAAGGAATTCCTCAAAGAAACCGAAGCCAACGGCATGGTCGGCCTAAAAGGATACCGCACCGTCGGCGGCTTCCGCGCATCCACTTACAATGCCTTGCCCAAGCAAAGCGTGCAGGCACTGGTGGATTTGATGCAGGATTTTGCCAAACGAAAAGGATAAGACACCAGATGCCAGATTTTGAGATGCCAGATTTCACACAGTCTGACATCTCAAAATCTGGCATCTGGCATCTCGCCAATATGCGGAAAACTCAAAAATACGCCGCCCAAATCCAAGTCGAAGGCCGCCCTGTCCCGGTCGTGGCCGTCGTCGAACGCCGGGCAAACGTCCGATTCGGCATCGCCCGCAAAGGCGTGACGCTCCGATTGCCGCACGGAATTCCCGCTGAAAACATCCAGCAGCACGTCCGCGAATTGGAGGCTTGGGTCGGCAATACTTTGGCGAAAAAACCGGCCCTCCGCGACCTCGTTTTCGGGCAAGAAAAAACGTGGAAAACAGGCGACATCGTGACCGTCGGCAACCGGAAATACGCCTTGCGCGTCGAAATAGAGGAGCGCGAAACCCACGCCGCCCGGCTGCAAAACGGCGTGATTCACCTCAATCTGAGCCAAAAAGGCACCCCAAAACTCCGCGAAAAAGCCGTCCGGCAACTGCTCTCGCGGGTCGTCGCCGCCGATTTCCTGCCCGACATCACCCGCCGCGTGCTGGATTTGAACCGCCAACACTTCCAGCAAAACATCCGCAGCGTCAACCTCAAATACAACCACTCCAACTGGGGCAGCTGCTCCTCCAAAAGCAATGTGAACCTCTCGACCCGGCTTCTTTTCGCGCCGCAAGACGTGCAGGATTACGTCATCATCCACGAGCTGGCGCACCTCATCGAACTCAACCACAGCGACCGTTTTTGGGCACTTGTCGCCCGCGCCATGCCCGATTACGCCGAAAAAGAACGCTGGCTCAACAAGCACGGCAAACAATGCGACTTCTGAAAGTGATGAGTTATGAGTGATAAGTGATGAGTTTTTCGTCGCGGCACTCATCGTTCATCACTCATAACTTATCACTCAAAATGCAAATTTTGCTTCTCGGTTCCGGCGGACGCGAACACGCGCTGGCTTGGAAAATGTCCCAATCGAAACGCTGCTCGCGGCTTTTCATCGCGCCCGGAAACGCTGGCACGGCCACTTGTGGCGAAAACGTGCCAATCAATCCACTTGATTTTCAGGCAGTTAAATCGTTTGTGTTGACCCACGAAATCGGCATGGTCGTCGTCGGGCCGGAAGAGCCGCTCGTGCGTGGCATCTGGGATTTTTTCCAAAATGACGACGCGCTGCGGCACATCCCGGTCATCGGCCCATCGGCGGCAGGCGCGGTGCTCGAAGGCAGCAAGGCGTGGGCAAAACAGTTCATGCTGCGCCACAAAATCCCGACGGCCGGCTACCGCGAATTCAACGGCACCCAGCTCGACGCAGGGCTGGCTTACCTCGCAACCCATTCATTGCCAATCGTTTTGAAAGCCGACGGGCTGGCCGCCGGCAAGGGCGTGGTCATTTGCCAGACGCACGACGAGGCCGCCCGCGAAATGCGCGATATGCTCGGCGGCAAATTCGGCGAGGCCAGTGCCCGCGTGGTCGTCGAGGAGTTTTTGACGGGCATCGAGTTCTCGGTTTTTGTGCTGACCGACGGGCGTTCGTACCGGATTTTGCCGGAGGCAAAAGACTACAAACGCATCGGCGAGGGCGATACGGGGCCGAACACCGGCGGCATGGGCGCGGTCAGCCCGGTGCCGTTCGTGGACGAAACGCTCTGGCAAAAGGTCGAAGAGCGCATCATCAAGCCTACCGTCAAAGGGCTTCGGAAAGAAAAAATCGTGTACAACGGCTTCATTTTCATTGGGTTAATCATGGTCGGCTCGGAGCCGTTCGTCATCGAATACAACTGCCGCATGGGCGACCCCGAAACCGAAGTCGTCATGCCGCGCCTGAAAAACGACCTCGTCGCGCTGTTCCAGTCGCTGGCAAAAGGCCAACTCGGCCGCACCAAAATCCGCACGGACAAGCGCACGGCCACGACGGTTTTCCTCGTCAGCGGCGGCTATCCGGGCGGCTACGCGAAGGGTAAAAAAATCACGGGCTTGGAAAACGTGCGCGGCAGTATTGCATTCCACGCGGGCACCAAACAGCTTGAAAATGAGGTCGTTACCGACGGCGGGCGGGTGTTGGCTTTGACCAGTTTGGGCAAGGACATCCCGGCGGCCTTGAAAAAATCGAATCGCAACGCGAAGGCCGTGCAGTTCGAGGGCAAGTATTTCCGGCGCGACATCGGGCGCGATTTAATCTTCAAAATGATGAATGATGAATGATGAATGATGAGTTTTGCGACACTGATTCATCACTCATCATTTAGCATTCATCATTTTGAAGATTTACGCAGACCTTCTCGAAGCCAAGGCACGCGGCGAAAAAAAATTCGTCGTCCTTTTTGACCCCGACAAATTGCGCCTCGCCAAGATGCAGCAAGCCCTCGACCTCGCGGTGGAGTGCGGCGTGGACTACTTTTTCATCGGCGGCAGCCTCGTGGTCAACAATATGCTCGATGCGGTTTTGAAAGACATCCGCGAGCGGTGCCACATCCCGATGGTGCTTTTTCCGGGCAATTCCTTCCAGTTGAGCTACCGCGCCGATGCCATCCTTTTCCTGTCGCTCATCTCCGGGCGCAACCCCGAACTGCTTATTGGTCAGCACGTTATATCGGCTCCTTTTTTAAAAATGTCGCCGCTCGAAATCATTTCCACAGGCTACATCCTCGTGGACGGCGGCGTGATGACCTCTGTGCAATACATGAGCAATACCTACCCGATACCCGCGCACAAAGACGACATCGCGGTTTGCACGGCCCTCGCAGGCGAGATGTTGGGGTTGAAAATGATGTACATGGACGCGGGCAGTGGCGCGAAAAACCCCGTTTCGGAGAGCATGATAGAGGCCGTCAGCGGCGCGGTCTCGGTGCCGGTCATCGTCGGAGGCGGCATCCGAACGCCCGAAAAAGTAGCCGCTAACGTCCGTGCCGGAGCCGACCTCATCGTGGTCGGCAACGCTATCGAAAAAGACCCCGGCCTGATTCGGGAAATGGCGGCGGCGGCAAAGCTTAGTTGAAAAGAGGAAGGGTTGAAAAGTTGAAGGTGGTTTGGTGCCATTCAACTTTTCAACCCTTCCTCTTATCAACTCTTGACTCTCTTCAACTCTTTCAAGCATATCGCTCGCGCAACAATTTCATCATGTGGACATTCACATCCCATTGATTTGCAACGGGTTGTTGGGTGTACGGCAGCGCGGGCAGGTAATGCGGCGGCCCGAACTCGGTCAAAAAAGTCATGTGCTTGGCTTTCGCGGCGGCGCGGTTCTCCACGATTTTGTCCCACCAGCCCAAGTGCGCTTTCACGGTATCGGCCCACTCCGGGGCGCGGGGGTCGTTGACCTGCGGGCCTTGCGCGTGACCGACGCGGGCGTGAACGTGGTCGGTGCGCGAAAGGGCCATTGCCACCGTCTCCTCGTAGCCGCCGAGCAGCCCTTCGTGGACACAGCACCAGTGCGAAAGGTCGGCGGTCAGCCGCAGGCCGGGGATGCGTTCCATCAATTCGCGGGTGGCGTTGGCCGAAAAAGCCGAACGGCCTCGGTGCGTTTCGCACAAAACGGGCACACCTGTGCTGGCCGCGATTTCCAGCCCGGTCTCCAAAATCTTCTGGTTTTCATCCACCGAAAAATGGTCGCGCCCGGCGTGGGTGTTGATGTACAGTGGTTTGGCGGTGGCGGCCAGTTGCACGGCTTTTTCGTATTGCGGAAAATGCTCGTCAAAATTCCGCGCCCAGCTGCCTGCCATGAGGCCGAATTGTAGGCCGTGCGCGGTGGCGGTTTCGACGAGCGCAGCCACTTGTTTTTCGTCGCCCGGCACCCACACCTCAAAACCGTCGTACCCGGATTCCTTCGCCTTCCTGCAAAACTCGTCGAACGTGCCCGCCCAGCCCCAGTTGGTGGCCAATACTTTGATGGGGATTTTGCCCGCTGCCACCGGGCGCGGCGTGGCCGCTGCGACGGAATCAAGATTGGGCAAAATGGTGGCCGCAGCGGTCGCGGCAGTGGACTGGAGAAAGTTGCGGCGGTTCATCGTATGTGAGACGGTGAGAGTGTGAGATGGGTGAGACGGTGAGAGTGTGAGATGGGTGAGACGGTGAGAGTGTGAGACGGTGAGAGTGTGAGACGGTGAGGGGGGGAG
>JBKBIC010000194.1:0-9195 GCA_046299435.1 Saprospiraceae bacterium | reverse complement strand
TGGCGAGGCCGGCGTGTTCGGCTTGCAACGTGTTGGCGCACATGGCAAAAACCGACGGCCCGGCCCCGGAAATGCTGCAACCGAGCACGCCTTCGCGGAGGGCAGCTTCTTTCACATCGTAAAAACCGGGGATGAGCGGGGCGCGTTGCGGCTCCACGATGTCGTCGCGCAGGCACCGCCCGATGAGGTCAATGTCGCCGTTGAATAGCCCGACGATGAAGCCCGCGAGGTTCGCGCTTTGCTGGACGTGCTGCCGCAGCGTGGTGTCGGGCTTCAAAATGGCGCGGGCCTCTTTGGTCAACACCTCGAAATGCGGATGCACGACCACGACTTGCAGCCCGCGCGGGACGTGCAGGCGATGCACATCGAGCGTGGCGTTATCGCGGATGAGTACGATGCCGCCGAGCAGCGACGGGGCCACGTTGTCGGCAAAATAGCTGCCCGACGCGGCGGCCTCGCCGAGGCAGGCAAAATGCAACAACTCGCGCTTGCTCAGACCCGTGCGAAGCAATTCGCTGACGGCCAGCACTGCCGCCGCCGCGCTCGCCGCGCTGCTGCCGAGGCCGCTGCCGGAGGGCATTTTTTTGTGGATTTCGAGTTCGATGCCTTCGTTGGGGCGGCCCAACGATTCGAGCAGGCGAAGGGCGGCCACGCCTGCGGTGTTTTGCTCCGGGTCGGTGGGCAATTTGCCTTTCGCGCCGGTGATTTTCGTGATTTTCAGGCCGGGCGTGGCCGAGGGGCGGACGATGATTTCGTCGCCGGGCCGTTCGAGGGCCATGCCCAATGTGTCGAACCCCACGCCGAGATTGCCGATGGAGGCGGGGGCGAATGCTTTGATACCAGTCATTTTTTTGGTGATTTGGCGATTTGAGGATTCGAGGATTCGACTTCAAATCACCGAATCACCAAATCCTCAAATCACCGATTCATCAGTCCAGCCGCATCATCAATCGTCCGGTGATGCGCAGGAAATCCATCTCCGTGATGATGCCGACCAGCTCCTTGCCTTTCACGACGGGCAGGCATCCGACTTGGTTGTCGCGCATGAGGTTCATGGCTTCCAAGATGGTGGTGTCGGGCTTGACGGTGATGGGCTTTTCAATCATGATGTCCTTGACCGCGATGTCGCTGCCGGCCAGTGCGCCGTGCCGGGCAAATTGCCGCAGCAAAATGCGCGAGGTGACGAGGCCGACCAGCTCGCCTTTGGCGTTTTCGACGGGCATGTAGCGGATTTTCCGCCAGTCCATGATGTCGGCCACGAGGGCGATGAGGTCGTCTTTTTGGACGGTGAAAAGGTCGGTGGACATGAATTCCTCGACCTTCGATTTGCTCGGCCTCCAAACTTCCAAGTCGGCGGTGGTTGGCATTTCCCAAGTGTGGACTGGTTTATTTTCCTTTTGGTTTTTGACGATGGCGGCGGTCACGGCGGTCACGGCCTCGTCGTTCGAGAAGGTTTCGTGGAGTTGGGTGTACGAGCGCAGAATCCAGCGCGCCCCGGTGGTGTGCTCTTTGGCGCGGGCTTCGATGATGCCGAGGTATTTCGAGATGTCCGCCGCCTTGACTTTGCGGGCCTTCAACCCGTCGTGCGCCATCGGGAGCAACTCTTTGAGAATCAACTCCGTAGCAGGGATTTTCTGGTCTTTGAACCAAGTGAAGGTGGTGTCAATACCGAATTTGGCGGCTTTCAAGAAGTTGTCGCGCACGTCGGCGAAGGAGAGTTTTTTCGTGATGTCCTCAAAGTTTTTGCCCATCGTCACCATGCAGCCGAGCCAGAATGCGGCGTTGGCCACCGCGTCCACCGGGGTCGGCCCGGCGGGCATGACGCGGTTTTCGATGCGAAGGTGCGGTTTGCCGTTCGGCGAGATGCCGTAACACGGGCGGTTCCAACGATAGACGGTCGAGTTGTGGACTTGCAGGGCGCGGAGTTTGGGCACTTTGCCCTCGCGCACCATCTCAATGCTGTTTTCCTCCGGTGCACTGGCGAGCAGGACGCGGAAGCGGCTGATGTCTTCTTTGTGGATTTGCGTGATGTCGCCGCGCAGCCAGTTGGAGCCGAAATTGACGCGGGGCAGGCGTTCGCGCATGTGGTCGGTGGTGGCGCGGGTGTCGAGCGATTGTTGGAAAAGCGCGATGCGCGTTTCGTGCCAAAGCCGCCGCCCGAACACCAGCGGCGAATTGGCAGCGATGGCCGTGACGGGCGCGGCCAGCGTCTGCGCGATGTTGTACATTTTGACGAATTCCTGCGGCGCAACCTGCAAATGCACCTGAAAACTGGTGTTACAAGCCTCCAACAGCGGCGAATCGTGCTTGACCAAGAGCTCATCTACACCCTCAATGTGCAGCTCGAACGAGGAGCCGAGCAGGTGCTTCGAAAGGGCGGCCATGAGCGCGAAATACCTGTCCTTCGGCGTGAGGTTGTGCATTTCGAGGTCGTGCTTGCGGAGCGTCGGGAGGATGCCGGTGAGGATGATGCTCGCGTCCTTCGTGTCCAATATTTTTTGGATGCGGGCGAGGTACTCCAAGTTTTCAGCCTCCATGTCGCTCAGGCAAGTGCCCACAAATTCGCGGGGGCTGAGGTTGGTTTCGAGGTTGAACTTCGCCAGTTCGGTCACGCACCACGGCGCGTCAGTCAGCTCGCCGAGCACCTCCATGTTGATGCAGGCGGGTTTAAAGGTCTTGTTGTCCACGAGGCACATTTCCTGTTCCGCGCCGATGCGGGTGATGTCGCTCTCGAACCAGTCGTTTTCGAGCATATATTCGAGTGCCTGCACGTCGTCGAGCAGTGCCCGCACAAATTGCTGCATCTCGGTCTTAGACTCGACGGTGTTTACTTTTTGGTAGCCCATCCTGTTTTGTTGATTGGTTAATTTACTGAATGGTTGATTTGGCTTTGGCGGTTGGGGCTTGGTCTTTGGCTTTCGGTTTGTTCCCGGCGGGCAATATTATTTCATTTTCGAGCGAACGCCCGCCACGAAACTTCAAAACTTTCAAAGCCGGGGCAGGAAAATCGAAACCCCGGACGCGCGGGCAAGGGCGCATCCGGGGTTTTGGAGTCCATGAGTTGCGGAAAACCTCAAAGCCGGGCTTGGATGCCGATGCAAAATTCCACGCCTGCCGGGGCTTCGATGAACGGGTGCGGGCGCGTCAGGCCGTGGAGATAGGAAACCTCGAATACGAACCAAGCACTCGGGTACAGCCGGATTTCGGCTCCTAAACCGGGCGCCACAAAGCCCATGTAGCGAGCCGTTTTCCGCTGAAAAGCGGCGTTGGCTTCGGGCGCGAGGGCAGGCGAGGTCGGTTCACCTTTGGCACCGACATAGCCGTCCAATTTTCCGCCGGACGCTTTCCGAAATTGGGAAACTGCCTTGCCGCCGCCCAAAAACCATGAGCGGTTTTCCAAAGACAAGTAAAGCCAGCCTTTTTGGTCGGCCCTCGCAATCGGAAAATACCGGACGGTAAGCGGCACCGTCCAGTACCGTTCCTCAAAACGCACTTTCGGCAAATATGCTGATTCGAGTGTCGGTTCAATGTCCGTCGTCGCCCCGGTCAGGGTTTTGACCTCGGCGATGGGCACATCGTCGAACCTGACGGCCCACATCATTTTGTGCAGGCCGATGCCTGTTCCGACCTCAAAATGCTGCCCAAATTGCTGGTAAACCCGGGCATCCACCCCAATCGAAATCGGGAACCGGGTGCGCTCACCCGTCGGGTAAAATTCGTTGTGGGTTTGGTCGGCGGTAAAAAGGGCAAAAGCGGGGCGCAGCGCGAGGCTCGTTTGCGCGGAAAGCCGGGGCGCGGCAAATGCCAGGAGGCAGGCCGAAAGGAGAAATGCAGGTTTCATGCGAGGAAGGTTTTGGTGATGAATGTGCTCCAAAGTTAAAGCGTAACTTTTGGAAAAAAGCCCGCAAAATTTTTTCCGCCTGCCCTGCGAAAACCTGTCCGCCGCCGCTACATTTGCCAAACAATTCGTTTTTAAATCCCGGCAAAAATGTTTTTCAAAACACGGCGGCGCAGCAGGCGCAAACGGCGCAAAAAACTGACTACCAGTTACTTGCAGTCGTTCCAAGCCTTTGTTTTTGAAACATTCATTTTGCCCCAACTCTCATTCTTCATCCCCCAATCCTCATCCCTGCTGAAAATGGCCCGACGTTCTTCCTCCTCTTCCTCCGGCGGTTTCTTGTTCAAAACGGGCGTGTTCGCCGCGCTCGCAGGCTTGGCTTTTTGGCTGTTCAACCAATTCGGCGGCCCGAAAGAAACCACTCCCGCCGACCCCAAACCCCGCACCGAACAGCCCGAAAACCAGCCCGAAACGCCCCAAGACGAGCCGCCAAAATCCCAAATCAGCGAAACATGGCTCCCCGCCAGCACGACGGGCGAAGTGGTGCGCCACACTTGGTTCGCGCTCTCGTACTCCGAAGACCACGAGCAGGCCGAATGGGTCGCCCACGAAATCACCCGCGAACGCCTCGACGAAAACTGGGCCGAGCGGCCCAACACCTTCCGCCCCGACCCCGATGTGCGCACCGAAAGCGCCACGCCCCGCGACTACGCCGGCAGCGGCTACGACAAAGGCCACCTTTGCCCGGCAGCGGACATGGCTTTCGATGCGCGGGCGATTGACGAGACGTTTTTGATGAGCAACATCAGCCCGCAGGAACGGGCGTTCAACGCGGGCGTTTGGCGCGAACTGGAAGAACTGACCCGCGATTGGGCACGGAAATTCAAACACCTGTATGTCGTCACCGGGCCGGTGCTGAAAACCGCGCCCCGCGAGCAAATCGGGTTCAGCAAAGTGAGCGTGCCCGCGCAGTTTTACAAAGTGCTGCTCACCGAGCCGGGCGGTCGGGCCATCGGGTTCATCCTCCCGAACGAGCGCAGCGACCGGCCTGTGATGGACTTTGCCTGCTCCATTGACCAAGTGGAAAAAGCCACCGGCCTCGATTTTTTTCCGAACCTCCTCAAAGGCTTGGACGAGGAACTCGAAGGCTCGTTCGACCCCGCCGCGTGGCCTGTTGACAAGCGAAGGTTCGAGCTGCGGGTGGAGCAGTGGAACAAAAAGTAGGGAGGAGGGGGTGGTGTCAAATCTCGTACAGGACGAAGTTCAAATCGTCAATCCGGTTGAAAACTTTGTCCGCAGAAACAAGCGGCAAATTGAGGTGCAGGGCAGATGCAGCGATGATGGCATCCGGCAATTTCAGGCCGTGTGCCTTCCTGATTTCTATGGCAAGTTCTTTCACGGAAGGCGCGAGCTCGACGATTTGACAATCCTTCAAAAAATCTTTGATTCAATAAGTCTCGCTCAGCGAAATACCCGGATAACCGAGCATTTCCATTTCCGAAATGACTGAAACGAATACCTCTCGCTGGTCGAGCAGCGTAGCCAGCACTTCGTCGCCGCCGAGCAGGTAGAGCGCGATATTCATATCGAGCAGCAATTTATTCCCACTCATCGCGGATGCGTTTTTGGAATTCGAGCGGGTCTTCGCGCAATTTCAACGCGCCGCAGTGTTTGGCCGACCGAAAAACCTTGCCGGCAGGCAGGTGTTCGAGTGCCCGTTTTATCTCCTCGACACTCATTTTTTTGCTGATAACGATGGACATAAATGGCTGTGTTTTGAGCAAAGGTAGCCGTCATCCTTTTGGTTTGGATGCCCACGCCTGATTTTGAGCGGGTCAGAGGAGAATCGGCACATGATTTTCTCAAAACTTGCGCCCCCAAACTCATCACTCATTGTTCATCACTTATCATTCAAAATAGTGCAATTTCTCGGATACATCTTCGCCCGTGCTTTTTTTGAACTGTTCCGGCTGGTGCCGTTTTGGTTGCTGCACCGCATGGCCGACGGCATGGCGTGGCTTTTTTTCACGTTTGGCTACCGCCGCGACGTGGTCTTCGGCAACCTGCGCCGCTGCTTCCCTGAAAAATCCGACGCGGAAATCCGCCAAATCGCCCGCGAAGCCTACCGCAACCTCGCCGACATCACCCTCGAATCCGTCAAAAGCCTGACCACACCACTGGCCGAAATCAACCGCCGCTACCGATACCACAACGCCGAGGCGATGAACCGCTATCTGGATGCCGGGCGATCCGTCCTGCTCGTGGGCGGGCACTACGGCAACTGGGAATGGGCTGCCCTCACGATGGCGCGGGACTATCGCGGCACCGCCGTCGGCGTGTACAAACCGTTGAGCAACAAATACTTGGATGCGTGGATGCTCCACCAGCGGATGCGCGACGGGCGCATGGTAATGAAGGCCATGAAGGAAACCTTCGCCGCCGTCGAGCAGCACAAATCCGACCCGGCAGTGTTCATTTTAGTGGCCGACCAATCGCCCAGCAACCGCCGCACGGCGCACTGGGTGCAATTTTTTGGGCAAGACACGGCCTGCCTGCCGGGCGTGGACGTGATTGCGCGGGCCAATGGTTTCCCGGTTTTTTGGTACAAAATCCGGCGGGTGCGGCGCGGTTTTTACGAAATGTACTACTCCGAAATCTGCCCCGACCCGAAGGCCACGCAGCCCGGCGACATTACCCAACAGTTCATGTCCGCGCTGGAAGCCGACATCCGCGAGCAGCCTGAAAACTGGCTTTGGAGCCACCGCCGCTGGAAAATGACGCGGTGAGTGATTTACGAACGACGATTTCGCCGCACCTGCAAAGAATCGTCATTCGTAAATCCCAAATCGAAAACCAAAAGCCCCGCACTTCCTTTCGGCGCACAGGGCTGGCATGGCAAGACGAGTACAGACACATGAAAAAGACTGTTCATTTTGCGACCGCAGCCGCGCCACCGACGGGCTGCGGTTCGGCTTTCAGGGGCAAAACCTGCCGAAAAACGGCCTCAATCGCAGGTGCGACCGGGTGCTCGCACTCGAATTGCTGGCCGAGCAAACGGGCAAAAGTCTGCGCAAACTGCTGCTGGAAAACTGCCTCGCCGCCGCGCACCTCGCCCAGCACAGGCGTATCGGGGCCGATGACCGCGAACCAAATCTCGTCGGAGCCGGGCACACGGGCGTTGTGCTTTTGCCAATCCGAGGCCGTGCGCCCGCGACCGTGGTCGGTGGTCACGAGGAGCGTCGTCCGGTCACGGTATTTCGGGCTGGACTGGACGAACGCCCACAGTTCGCGCAGGCAAATGTCCGTCTGGCGGGCCGCCCGCAGGTAGGCATCGTATTTCCCCTCGTGGGCATATTCGTCGGTCTCGCCGAGGGCGAGCAGCAGCACACGCGGGCGGCGTTCGGCCAACCATTTGCGGGCATACGAAAACGTCAAAACATCGGGCCGGACGGACGCGCCCCACTGCCGGGGCAGGCTTTGCGAAAGTTGGTTCAGCCGCCCGAAACCCGTCGCCTTGACAGGTTCAAACCCAGCGTTTACAGTGAAATGGCCGCGTTTTTCGGGCAAAATGGCCGAAAAAACATCCCACGAAGCGAACGCCGCCACGCGGTCGCGGAAGCCGCGCCGTCGGCTCAAAAACTCGAAAACCGAGGTGTTCGGGTTCGGGAGTTTCAGGTTCGAGAAGATACGCTCGTCGTCGGGTTGGCCGCCGAAAATCTCGTTGTAGCCGGGGTATGAAAACCACCGCCGATTGGCCACGTTGGCCCGGCTGCCGAGCCAACGGTTGCCGTGCAGCTGCCCTTCGGCAGCCACTGTTTCCCACAAAAAAGGCATGAGCAGGGCGCGGCGTTCGGCAGGCGTATTTGCCCAAAAATCGGCCTGACAATCAGGTGTTTGCGCCAGCAAAAGACTGTCCGCGCCACCGAAAACCTCTTGCCAGCGCAGCCCATCCACCGTGACGACGATGAGGAAACGGGTGCGGCGCGCCGGGTCGGGGTTGGCTTCGAGCGAGACCCAATCGGGTCGCAGGTGCTCGTAACGGGCAGGCCATTTTTGCTGGGAAATGTGCTCGGCCAAGCAGGAGTCGGCCAGCAGTTTTTGCCAAAACCGAAGCAAGGTCGGGCGGGCATCGGCGGGCAGGTTTTGCGGATCAGTCGCGCTGTTTTGCGCGAAAAAAGGCAGTGCAAGGCCCAAAAAAAGCGCGGCCCAGACGGTTTTCTTCATGCCGTTTTGTTTGCGGCAAAGGTTCGGCGGGGACGGGCGGCGGGCGGAAAGCCTGCGTTAACTTTGGGTGAAGTGTTTGTTATGCCCTCCGTCGCGCAGAAAGGCGGCGCAGAATAATTGACTGCCGACGGTTTGCAGCACGGGTGTCTTGTTTCGCCGTCACAGTGTTTCGAGGCGCAGGCTAAGTGATTGATTTCGAGCGGTTTTACCTTGCCACAACAAACTGACGCGCCCCGCCTACCGCCCCAAGCCGCCCCTACCCCGATTTTGCCCACCTCCCACATCTCGTAATTTAATTTCAAGCACTTTGCTCCAGCCGATTTGGCCCGCTGGTCACGGGCTGGCAGGTTTGGCTTCGGCACGGCGATTTTTGTGGAAAAGTACCGCGATTGCCGCGCCTAACACACATAAGCAACTGACAACCAACCCCGCCAAGAGTTGGACAACATCGTTTCCTAATCAATAAAATCAGCCAATATGAACGTCAAACAAGACACGCTTTTCGTCATCGGCGGCATGAGCCAACTACTCGAACGCATCCCGGCGCACGTTTACGCCAGCAGCCTGCCCGCCTTGCATGGCGGCACCATCGGCCAGCAGTTCGGGCGCATCCTCGGATTTTACGCTTGCCTGCTCGACGGGGCGCAGCGCAACTTCGTGGACTACGATGCCCGCCGCCACAGCCCGGAACTCTCGGAAAAAACCAATGCCGCGCTGGCCGTGCTGGATTTCGTGCGCGAACAACTCGGCCAACTTGACGAGGAACGCTGGATTCATGTGTACGGCGAGTTCAACACCTCGAAATCGCGGGGCGAACGGCCCATGCTCGTGTCCAGCATCGGGCGCGAGCTGCAAGGCGCACTCGACCACGCGGCCTACCACCTGGCCCTCGTGCGAGTATCGCTCGAACTCTATTTCCCGGAAATCAAACTCCCGGCGAGCCTCGCCACCCTGCCCCCCACGATGAAGCACCACTGGGACGCGCCGCCGCGCCCCATCGCACCGCGCCCTGCGGACGATGTGCTGGTGGAAATGTACCACACGGAGTTTTTTATCGGGTGAAAGAGGGTTGATGAAGGGTTGTAAAAGTTGTAGGGCAGCGCACGTCGTTGTGGGTGGGCGTGACCTGTTTG
>JBKBIC010000193.1:0-9199 GCA_046299435.1 Saprospiraceae bacterium | reverse complement strand
CGTTGTCATTTGTCACGCGCTGCAACTTCACATCCACGATGTCCACCGCGATTTTCACATCGGCTGGCAGGCCCGAAAATGGGCAATCGTAGCCGGGGAATTGGATAGAATCGAGGGTGAAAACTGTGCTTTCCGAGGGCGAAACCACGATGGCTCCGTCCTGTTGGGCGGCGTTGGATTTGTCGTAAAATACGCCGTTCGCACTCCAAAACAGCTGCGCGCCGGGCAAATGCGCCCCCAGTACGGGCAAAATCCGGGCTTTTCCGCCCACGCAAATCGTTGTATCGGCAGAAACGCTGGCGGTAAAAAGCGGGATTTCTTCCACAAAAAACGAGTCAATGCCTTCGCACCCGAAGTCGGATTTGACGGTCAAATAGTGCCAGCCGCCGCCGACGGCTGCTTTTTGGGTGGTTTGGCCGTTCGACCAGACGTAGCTGGCGTAGCCTGTGCCGCCGTCGAGTGTTGCCGTGAGGCCGGCGCAGACTGCTTCGGAGCCGGTGATTTGCGGCTTGGGCAACGGGCGTTCGACGACCATTTGGCTGTTTTGCCAGATGCAGCCGAGCGTATCCCGGATTTCGAGGGAGATGTTGCCCGGTACGCTGACGGTGACGGTCGGGGTGGTTTGGCCGTTCGACCAGTTGTAGGTGGCATAGCCCGTCGGTGCGTTCAGTTCGATGGTGCTTCCAGTGCAGAGGTCGGTGGGGCCGGTGATGGTGGCTACTTGCGGCGGTGAGAGTTTTACTTCGATGGTCTCGGAATTGGTGCAGCCGAGTGCGTTGGTCACCGTCACGGTGAAGGTGCCACTTCCGGTAATTTGGAGTGTCGGTTGTGTGCTGCCGTCCGACCACTCAAATCCCGCAGCATTGGCGGCGAGGGCCGAAAGTGAAAGTGGAGTGTTGCCGCAAACGACAGCATCGACCGGGTCGGTGGTGATGGTCGGTGTGATTTCGAGGTAGGGTAGCGTCAAATCGCGGCTCAGCAGGCAATCGCCCGTGTTGACTTCGACCGAAAAAGCGGTGTTTGCCGTCGGCGCGGGGATGCTCAATGTGTGCGATGTAGCCCCTGCGATGGGCTGGCCTGTGGCATTAAACCATTGATAATCAAATGGGAACTCATCCACCGTGAGTTCGAGGGTGCCGTCGCAGGTGTATTTTGGGAGAATAGTGTCGGACAAATAGCCCGCCGCAACTTGGTAGTCGCCGCTGTTGCCGCAGCTGTCCACGAGGCGGAAGCAGTGCAGGCCGAGCGGCAGGTCGGAGACTTCTATGAGCGTGTCCATGCTCGTCCATTGGCGGACGGAGACGGACGGGTCGTTGCAGTCCACCTGTTGCAGGGTGTACGGCGGTTTGCCTTCCGAGATTTGGCAGCGGGCGACGAGCGCGTTTTCGCCGTCGCAAATGACGTTGGGCTGGAATTTGAGTTCCACTTTTTTCTTTTCGGGCACCACGACGGAGGCTGTGTCCACCGGGCAGTTGCCGAAGGCATACATATAAACAGTGTGCGGCCCAGCATCAAGTCCTGTGAAAAAATAGGGCGTGCCTTGGTGCGGCGAGGCTGCCACGAGGCCGGCTTCATCAATGGTGTAGTGGTCACGGTAGCTGGCGTTGTACGGGCCGGGGTTCCAGTTGTTGAGGCCGCGCGAGGCGAACCAGTCGCGCCATTCGTTGCGGGTGCGATTGCCGCGTGCCTCGACGACCGCGTCGCCGGGGCAGTCCGAGCGGACAAAAGCCTTCAATTCAAAATCAAAAATTTCGGGCAGGATGACGTGGACGCTGTCGCAGCGCGAGCGCGACCAGAGGACATAACTGCCCGGCTTCATGCCTTCGAGCGTGTGGTCGGAGCAGTCGGTCGGGACGTGCTCGTCGTCCACCTGCATTTTGAGTTGGTCGGGGCCGCCCGTGAGGTAATACGGGCCTTCGGCGATGTCAATTTTGACCGTCCACGCTGGTGCGCATTTGCCCGTCGAAGCGAGGGAGTAGGTGAGGGCGGCGTTCCATTTCGGGTTGAAAGGCAGGGCTGGTTCGAGGTTGATGAATGCCTCGAAATCGCCACATACGCCGCTGGTGACGGTCACGCGGTAGGTGCCATAGGTGGTCAGGTTTCGGAAAATGCCTTTCGAGTTGGCCTGTACGAGCGAGCCGTTGGGGCCGTAGAGTTTGTAGCTGATGTTGGGGCCGGTGAAGTAGCGTTTGGAGGAATAAAAGCCGTCGCAGATGAAGAAATCTGCCAACTGTGCCGAGATGGAGTCGCAACCCGCGAACAAATACAGTCCGAGACTGTCGCGGCAAGTGGTCACTTCGCCGCAGGCATCGGTCGAGGTGACGGTGATGTTGCCCGGCGTGGCCCCCGTGAAGGTCATGTACGACTGGGCGGTTGTGCCGCTGGCTGTGTTGATGCCCGTGCAAGTCGGGCAAGTGAGGTTATACGTCGGGAAAGCATAAGAGAAGTTCTGGCAGCTGCGCTCGACTTGGAGCGTGAGGGTATCGGTCGTGCAGCGCAGGGGCGTGGGGTCAAAGAGTAGGGTCTGGCGTTTGACGTTCAGGGTGCGGAATTTGCCGCAGGCATCCGTCACCTTGAATTGGTATTCCTGCGAATTGGGCAGCAGCCCGCTGAAAACGCCCGTCGAGTTGTTGGGCAGGCCGACGGCCTCGAACACGAACGGCGGCTTGCCGCCCGTGACTTCGAGCGTGGCCGTGCCGTCGAGGAATTTGACGCATTTGAGGTTGAGCGAGAGGCTGAGCGTGAATTTTTTGTTTTCAGTGTCGCAGCCGTCGTTGACGCGCATGGTCATCTCGTCGCAGCTAAACAGGGTTTCGGGGAAGAAGCCGGTGGTGTTGGTGGTTGTCACGCCGTCGGAGATGAGCGAGAAAGTGTATTTGCCCGTGCCGTTTTTACCAGTGGCTTGCACGCCGCCGGGCACGAACGCCACGTCCACACTCAGGCTGGTGTTGCCGTTGATGTTGGCACTTTTGACGATGGTATTCCCGCAGTCGTCGGTGGCTTGTATCCAATACTGGCCTTGTGCCAAGTTCAGGTAAGTCGGCGAAGGTTGTGCGTTGCTCCACGGGCCGGTCGGGCCGGTCGCGGAGCGACGGAACGTGAACGGGGGCCGCCCGTTGGTCACATTGGCCGTCAGGCCGCAGGAGCCGACTTGCAGGGTCATGTTCGGCAAATCGTACTCGTCGGCGACCGACGTGGTGGTATTGGCATTGGAAGAACCCGACTGCACGCGCACGGTGTAGTTGCCCGGCGGCAGTGCTTGGAAGAGGTTTTGGCTCTGCGGCCCAGCCGAGAAGCCGGCTTTGGTCACGGTGTAAGAGTAGTTGCCAGTGCCGCCAGTTGCGGTCACGGTGATAGTGCCGTTGGCGGAGCAAGTGGATGGCGTGGATGTAGCTGTGACCGATAGTTGTTGTGCGAAAAGGCTAAGCGGGACTAAAAAGGACAAGCAAAGGAAAAAACGTAGTACCACAGGATGAGATTGATTAAAAAATGAAGTGTTGTGTTCTCCGGGGGGAAATACACCGGTGCGACAAAAGGGAAGATTCAAGAAAAGGGAAAAGAACGAGCACCCAAGAATGGCTCTAAGATTGAGCATGCGCTCGAAAAGTGATGCAAAAATGAGGCGGTAATTTTTTTTTTGCAAACGTCCGGGGCTGAAGGGGCGATTTTTTAGCCCGGCGGTGCGATTTTTTTGAATGGCCGTCAAATTGGGATTCCTTTAAAATGTCGTGCTGCGGCGGGCAGCCAAGCAGAGTTTGCATAGTTTCGCTGCCCAAAAACTACATACGCCCATGTCGCTTTTTCGCCTTTCTTTTTTCGTTGGCTTTGTTGCGATTGCATCCTTTTTTACCGCCTGCCGCGAGCAACCCTTCGACATTTTCCGCCCCCAGCCGCCTGCCAAAAACACTGCCTCGCCCACCGGCAAATTCGAGCAGCTCCCGCCCGAACGCACGGGCATCACCTTCGTGCCGACCATCGAGGAAGATTACCGCTACAATTTCAGCATGGACCCGTACATCTACAACGGCGGCGGCGTGGCCGTGCTCGATTTCGACAACGACGGCCTGCAAGACATCTTTTTCACCAACCGCTTGCAAGGCTGCCGCCTGTACCGCAACCTCGGTGGGCTGAAATTCGAGGATGTCAGCGAAAAATCCGGCGTGGCAAAGCACGGCGGCCTCAAAACCGGAGCCACTACGGTGGACATCAACGCCGACGGCTGGATGGACATTTACGTTTGCCGCACTTGGCTCGAACCCCTCGAAGAACGCCGAAATATGTTGTTGGTCAACAATCACGACGGCACATTCACCGACCAAGCCAAAGCATACGGCCTTGACGACATCGCCGCTTCGCAGCACGCCAATTTCTTCGATTACGACCTCGACGGCGACCTCGATTGCTATGTGATGAACCATCCCGTTGATTTCAAGAGCATCAGCCAACTGGATTTCGTGCCCTCGGCCACCGCAAAATCTGCCCGCAACCAGCCACCCAGAAACGAATACGAAAGCGACCGCCTCTATCGAAATGACGCTCCCCCTTCTGGGGGCGGGGGGGGCAAATTCACCGACATCTCGAAAAGTGCGGGCATCCACAACCGCGCCTTTGGCCTCAGCGTCACGGCCACCGATTTCAACTCGGACGGCTACCCCGACCTGTTCATCGGCAACGACTTTTTGATGCCCGATTTCGCACTCATCAACTCCCCCCGAACCGGGGGGCAAGGGGGGGCAGGGCGCACTTTCAGCGACCAAGCCGAGGCCATGTTCCGCCACACTTCCAACCAAACGATGGGCGTGGACGTTGCCGACCTCAACCGCGACGGCCTCCTCGACCTCGTCGCCATCGATATGCTCGCCGACCCGTGGACGCGCCGCAAACGCCTGATGGCCAACATCTTCAACGAACGCGACAAAAAAATGGCCGCCCTCGGCTACGGCCGCCAAGCCATGCGGAACACCCTCCAATTGAACAACGGCGGACGGCGGACGGTAGACGGTGGACAGAGCAGCGTTTCTCTCCCCCTCACAGGGGGGCAGGGGGGGCTGCCAACCTTCTCCGAAATCGGTTGCCTCGCCGGGATGTTCGCCACCGACTGGAGCTGGTCGCCGCTCGCCGCCGATTTTGACCACGACGGCCACTGCGACCTGTTCATCTCGAACGGTATCAAGCGCGACCTGAACGACATGGATTTTTTCCTCTACACCGCCGACAGCATCAACCACACGGGCGGCGTGAGCAACAAGCGTTTCCCCAATTTTGAGAAATACGCGGACCTCATGCCGAGCGTGCCTGTGCATAATTACCTGTTCCAAAACACTGGTTATCTGCAATTTACGGATGTCTCCGAAGCGTGGGGCTTCGGCCAAACATCCTTTTCCAACGGCGCGGCCTACGCCGATTTGGACAACGACGGCGACCTTGACCTCATCACGAACAACCTCGAATCGCCCGCCGGGATTTTTGAGAACAAGGCCACGACCCACAACCAAAACCATTGGCTACAAATCCGGCTCGCCGGCCCCGCCCAAAATCCAATGGGACTCGGCGCGAAAGTCCGAGTTTGGGCCGACGGTCAACTGGCCTTCGCGGGCGAAATGGCGAACGTGCGCGGCTTTTATTCCTCCAGCGAACCCGTCTGGCAAATCGGCCTCGGCGCGGCGGCCAAAGCCGAAAAAATCGAGTTGGAATGGCTCGGCGGGCGCGTCCAAATTTTGGAAAATGTGCGTGCAAATCAGCGACTTACGATGAGAATTACCGATGCCAAGCCCGGAAAATTGCCGCCGCTTGCACCGCCCGAAGCCCTCGTTTTCGAGGAAAAAACAGCCGCCAGCGGCCTCGATTTTCGGCACATCGAAAACCCGTTCGAGGATTTTGACCGCGAGCGGCTGTTGCCCAAGCGGCTGTCCACGCCCGGCCCGTGCTTGGCCGTCGGCGACGCGGACGGCGACGGCTTGGACGATGTGTTCATCGGCGGCGCGACTGGGCAGACCGGGGCGATTTTTCGGCAAAAACAGGACGGCTCGTTTGCCAAAACCGCCCAGCCCGACCTCGAAAAAACCGCCGAACACGAGGACGCGGCGGCCCTCTTTTTCGATGCCGACGGCGACGGCGACCCGGATTTGTACGTCGGCAGCGGCGGCAACGAGCAGCCCAGCGGCTCAAAAACGTACCAAGACCGACTTTTCAAAAACGACGGGCAGGGCAATTTCAGCCTCGACGCGGCGGCTTTGCCCGCCGAAACCGAGAGCGCGGCCTGCGTCCGGGCACACGATTTCGACGGCGACGGCGACCTCGATTTGTTCGTCGGCAGCCGCGTGGTGCCGGGTCGCTGGCCGCTCGCGCCGCGCAGTCTGGTGCTGAAAAACGAGGGCGGAAAATTCATGGACGCGACCGCCTCCGCCGCCCCGGATTTTGAAAAATGCGGCATGGTCACTGACCTGAAATTCGCCGATTTGGACGGCGACAGCCGTGCCGAAATGGTCGTCGTGGGCGAGTGGATGGCCGTGTCGGTGTTCAAATGGGACGGCCAACAGTTCAAAAACGAGACTGCACAATGCGGCCTCGAAAACTCGACCGGCTGGTGGAACTGCCTCGAAATCAGCGACTTGGACGGCGACGGCGACCTCGACCTCGTGGTCGGCAACGAAGGCCAGAACACGCGCCTGCGGGCTTCGGTGGGCGCGCCGCTGCGGGTGTTTGCCAAAGATTTTGACGGCAACGGCAGCATTGACCCCATCGTGGCCGTGCCCGACGGCGAGGTGTACCGCCCGCTCGCGCCGCGCGACGTGCTGGGCCTGCAAATGGCGGGCTTTGTCAAAAAGAAATTCCCCCGGCACGGGCCATACGCGGCGGCGACCATCACCGACCTTTTCCCGGAAAAAGAACTCCTCGCGGGGCTTTGCCTCGATGCCAAAACCTTTGACAATCAATGGTTTGAAAGCTTGGGCAACGGCAAGTTCGCCGCGCACTCGCTCCCGCTCGAAACCCAGTTCGCGCCCGTGCGCCGCATCTTGGCCGCCGATTTCACGGGTGATGGCAAGTTGGATTTGCTGACGGTGGGCAACGATTTTGGCCGCGACCCGGAGACGTTCCGCCTCGATGCCTCGAACGGCTGCCTGCTCGTGGGCGACGGGCGCGGGCATTTCCGGGCAGTCCCCGCGCAGCAATCGGGCCTTTGGGCCGACAAAGAGGCCCGCGATGCCGTGCTCTTGACGAAGACCGCCGACGGTCGGCGGCGCGTGGTGGTGGGCAATTGCGACGACGCGGTGCAGGTGTTTACTTTTGATTGAACCAACAACCTATCAAACTTCATATTTCACATGAAAAATCTCTTCATCTCCCTGATTATCAACTGTTTGGCGCAAGTCGCTGCCTTTGGGCAGGTGACGCACAACCATTCGGTTTCGTTCGGTTTCATCACCGACCCGGAAATCCTGACCCCGCTCACGGGCAATCGCTGGCTGGTCGTTGGCCGGGGCGAACCACGACCCGGTAGCGTGTATCGGGATACCGTGTTTTTCCTGATACTGGATGCCGAAGGCCAAATTTTGAAACGGCAAGTTGCACCTGTTCCAGCCGGAGAACGGCACAGTTTGTATGGTGGCACGGGCCTGCGCGACGGTGGCTTTGCCTTTTCATTTGAAAGCGGGCAATGCGATGTTGTCGGCGAACCGGTCACGTTGTTGCGATTCGGCAGCGGCGGCAACCTTTTGTGGCAAAAAACAGAGCCATTCGGGTCAAATCAGTTGCCACAGAAAATTTACGAGGCACCGGATGGGCACCTCATTGGCAGGAATCAGGGCTACATTGTCAAGATAAACGCAGCGACTGGCGATGAGATGTGGCGTGTCCCTTTGCCCGGTGCCAACACGGCAGAAATGGCTTTCTTGCCACAGACCGAGGATTATGTCGTCGTCCGCAGCGGGAAATTCGAGGTTTGGAAGCGCACCGCCCCGACAGGCACACCCAACTACGCGCTGGTCAAAACGGTGGATTTGGCGGTGGCGAATGGCATTATTCCGAACCATGTGGTGGTTGCGCCCAGCGGCGATGTATTTGCGCGGGGGTTTGGTTCTGATGGCAGGATTGTGAAAATTGACACGGCGTACCAAGCGAGCCTCCTGCCATACATCGCCCCAAGACTACGCGATATGGTCGCCCAGAAAGACGGCTTGTTTGTGTTGAGCGGGTCTTTGGAGGCGAACCGTTTGGATAAAATTGATTTCGACGGGCACTTGCTCCGGGCGTTTGATGTCGGAAATCGGTGGCAGTATGCGGCATTGCTCGCTGTTCGGGATTCCAATGTGGCACTCGCCGGCTGGGATTTATCCGCGCGGGCATGGATGGGCGACACAACTTTTTACGAATCAAAGCGCAACCTGTGGTTTGGCGCATTTTCGGGCTTGAACCCGCCCGCACCGACTGATATGCTGGATGCCCGTGTGGCCGAAGTCATACAGACCAAGCCGGTCAAAGCGCAGAAATTCACATCAAACCTTCCGCCCAATGTGTTTTACACCCTTTCAGGTGGCGGATTTCGGGTAAGGCTTGAGCACAACGGCAGCGAACCGCTTGAATACATTGAAGTGAACACGCGGTTTAAATTACCCGCCAATGCCTTCATTTGCCCAGAAACGCCTGCCATCAGAAAAATCTACCGCGACCCCGACGGCACTACATGGCTCAATTTCGGAGACATCCAAGCGCAAGGTCAGCCCGAAGTCCCCGCCCAATTCTGCTTCTGGACTTCCGCGCCCAACCAACGCCCCGATGCCAACCACGACAACGACGCAGCCTGCGTGGGCATCATTTTGGACGACGAGGAGCCTGCCGCCGTCGCCAGTCTGCAAGTCTTCCCGAACCCAGCAACCAAGTGGCTGACCGCCCAAGCCGGGCGCACGTTTTCGGAAAAAGACCGTTGGGAAATCTTCGATTTGGTGGGCAGGCGCGTGGCCGAGGGCGACTGCCCGGCGGGTACGGAGCAACTGGAAATCCCGGTCGGGGATTTGCCGGACGGCATCTTTTGCCTGAAAATCGGTCGGCAGGCACGGGTGTTTCAGGTGCATCACTGACCCGCAAACGGGCTGTTTTACTGGGTCTCTTGTGAAAGTCTCTGCGGGACTCTGCGAGACCTCTGTGCAACTCTGCGTAACGGTCTATCACGCAGAGTTCCGCTGAGCAGGCGCAGAGTTTC
>JBKBIC010000192.1:6336-9531 GCA_046299435.1 Saprospiraceae bacterium | reverse complement strand
TATTCATCACTTATCACTCATAACTCAGCACTTTAAAATCAAGATTCGTGTACGGTGTGGATGAACCGTTTATTGGCTTCGCGCAAGTGCCGCATAGCCAAGAGCGTGGCGAGCACAATAGTGGGCAGGTGCGTCCACATGATAATATTCTCGCGTTGGAAACAATAGCGTGGCATGGCCAACAGCCAGCTGGTGGCATTGAGCGAAAACACGGCCAGCCACGGCCACACCCAAACTGACCCGACGGCCCAGTTGAACAATACGCCGACGAGCAAAAACACGGGCAGGAGCAGGCGCGGTGGCAGGGCCATCTGCATCGTTTTGTTGAAAAAATCGAAGTTGCCGCGCCGCAGCGATTTCACGCCCTTCTGGAAAAAACGCCCGAAATAGCGGAACTGCGCCGCAATCCAGCGGCTGCGTTGCTTCGTGAATGCCTCGGCTTTGCTCACTTTTTCATCATAAATCACGGCTTGCTCGTCGTATTCGAGGTGGACACCGACGGCGGTGAGCCGTAGTTCCAGCTCCTTGTCGAAGCCGCCGACCGCGTCCACTTTCCGCATGACCTTGCGGAAAAGCGTGTACTCGAACGCCATGCCCGACCCAGCCAGCCGCGCCGAAAGCCCGACGGCTTGGTGCCCTCGGCATAGGATGTGGTTGTTGGTGTCCTCGCTGGCCGCGTCGAGAATGGCCACGCCTGTGTGGCTGTTTTTGGCGGCGCGACGGCCTTGCACGGCCACTGCGCCGCGCTCCATGTCGGCGTTGATGCGTTTCAGGAAATCGGGCGCGGCGATGTTGTCCGCGTCGAGGATGACCGCTGCGTCGTAGGCATCGGGTTCGAGTGTGTCGAGGGCGCGGTTGAGGGCCTTGCTCTTGGTGCTTTTCTCGAACTGCACTTCCAGCACTTTGATGGGCAGTGAGCGAAGCGTTTGCAGGGTGCTTTCCTTTAATCCGTCGGCGATAACCATGACATCGTATCGGTCGCGCGGATAGTCCTGCACGAGGGTGAGCCGTGCCGTTTGCACGATGACCGAATCTTCCTTGTAGGCCGGGATGAAGACAATCATTCGGCGCAGGTTTTCGGTCGGTTGCATTTTGTCGCGCTTGTAAAAGTGGCCGGCGAGCGCGTAGAAAAGTTGGTAGATGGCACCCCAGCCGAGGTAGGTCAGTAGCAGTAAATTGACGGCAGCAATCAAGTAAATCACGTTTCCTCAAAGATGTTTGTTAAAGAGAAAGGGCGGGGGAGCGTGTTTGGATTGACGATTTTGATTTTGCGGATGCTGTCCGCGCACAAAATTTTCAACACCCAAAACTCGCCCGCCCGCCCCCTCTTTCCAGCATCGTTTTTCCGGGTTTTGGTGACACCGAAAACGCCTCTGTTCACGGCCACGTCACGACCGTCGCCGCGTAGGTCAGCCCGCCGCCAAAACCAAAAATGAGCAGCCGGTCGCCCGATTTCACGCGACCGTCGCGCACGCCTTCGCACCATGCGAGCGGGATGCTGGCCGAGGAGGTGTTGCCGTACTTGACGATGCTTTCGAGCACTTTCTCCGTCGGGATGCCGGTCTCTTTGCAGATGGCCTCGATGATGCGCATGTTCGCGCTGTGTGGCACAAACCAATCAATATCAGCGAGTTGCAGGCCGTTGAGGGCGAGCAGGCGCGGCACTTCGCGCCCGACGGTCGTGACCGCCCATTTGAAAACCTTGCGGCCGTTTTGCACGATTTTGCCGTTGCAGACGATGGGTTGGCCGTCAATCGCCGGGGCCATGCCCGAAATGTAAAGGTCAATGCCGCCCTCGCCGAAGGCTCCGGTGATGCATTGGCCGATGTTGCCCACTGGGTCGGCCTCGACGAGCACGGCCCCGGCCCCGTCGCCGAAGAGTACGCAGCTGGTGCGGTCGGCGAAGTCGGTGACTTTCGAGAGCGCGTCCGCGCCGATGACGATGATTTTGCGGTGCGTCCCGGCGGCAATCAGGCCCTTTGCCACCACGATGGCGTAGCTGAAACCCGCGCAGGCGGCGTACAGGTCAATGGCCCCGGCGTTCGGGATTTCCATGCGGTACTGCACGATGCAGGCCATGCTCGGCATCGGTTGGTCGGGCGTGACGGTGGAAACGATAATCATATCCACAGTGCTCAAATCCAAGTCGTAATGCTGCACGAGGTCGCGCACGGCGCGGACACAGAGGCTGCCGGTGTACTCGTTCGGGCCGCAGTGCCGCCGCGTTTGGATGCCGGTGCGCGAGACAATCCACTCGTCGGAAGTATCCAAGAACGATTCAAAGTATTGGTTGTCAACGACTTTTTCGGGGACGGCCATGCCGATTGCGCGGATGCTTGCTTGTGCCATACGTTTTGTTGTTTTCGTGTGTTGGGGGTGGCTCAAAACACGAGACACCAAACACGAAACACACGCAAACGTAGATGTTACTTTCTGGAAAAAATTTAGAGAGTGCTGTGGGTTTGGTATTCGATTTTTTCGGAAACCAAAACGGGCTTTTCCCGGAAGGAAAAAGCCCGTTTCGTGTGTTTGGAAAAATGATGCGCGGTTTTGCGCGTCGTGGTTCGGTCAACGGCTGAACTGTGCGGTGGTCGCGTCGCCGATTTGGATGCGGTAGTCGCCTTTGTCCAACGCGCTCACGTCGAGCGACCAATCGGTCATTTTCGAGGAGAGTTTTTTCTCCATGACCACTGCGCCGCTGGCGTTGAGGATGCGGACGTTGAAACTCGCCACAGGCGTTTCGTCGCCGACGAACCAGATTTTTTTCTCGCCGACGATGACCCGGACATCGGGGCAGTGACCGTCGGACGGGGTGTTGGCTGCAGAGGCAGATTGCGCGATGGAGAGGAAGAAGGCAAGGGTCAGGGTGCCGAGCAGATTCGTTTTCATAACTGTAATAGCTTAATTGTTTTAGCCAAGACGGCTCGTGTTCGAGTATGTAACGCTCCCATAGACAGGCTATTTCCAAAAAAGGTTGCAGGCTGTTTTTGGGCCGCTGAGCCGAAAAAACAGCGCAATTCGTTGATTGCCAAATGTTTGACTGGGAAAAACGCCCTGCCTGCAACTGCCAACGGCACGATTGCGTGGACGTTTGGTAAAAATTTTCCGACAAAAAATTCAGGGATAAGGAATGAGGATTGAGGGATGATTTTGCGCTGCACACATCTCATTCCTCATTCCTCGTCCCTGAAAATC
>JBKBIC010000192.1:0-6326 GCA_046299435.1 Saprospiraceae bacterium | reverse complement strand
GCACCATGCCCACGAAATTGTCGAACAGATACCGTGCGTCGTGCGGGCCGGGGCTGGCTTCGGGGTGGTATTGGACGGAAAAGGCCGGGTAGTTTTTCAGCCGGATGCCCTCCACTGTGTTGTCGTTCAGGTTGATGTGCGTGGCCTCGACGACGGATGGCGAATCGTAGATGGCCTGTTCGAGCACACCGAAGCCGTGATTTTGGCTCGTGATTTCGCCGCGCCCGGTGATGAGGTTTTTGACCGGGTGATTGATGCCCCGGTGGCCGTGATGCAATTTGTAGGTCGGCAGCCCGGCGGCCAACGCCAATAGCTGTTGGCCGAGGCAGATGCCGAAAAGCGGCTTTTCGGTGGCGAGCATTTTTCGTACATTTTCGACGGCATAGTCCATAGAGGCTGGGTCGCCGGGGCCGTTCGAGAGGAAGTAACCATCTGGTTGCCAAGCCTTTACCTCTTCAAAGGGCGTGCGCGCCGGGAACACTTTGAGGCACACGTTGCGCTCGGCGAAGCAGCGGAGGATGTTCTTTTTCACGCCGTAGTCCATCACGGCCACGCGGTAGGGCGCGTCCTCGCTGCCGATGAAGTACGGTTGCTTGGTGGTGACGACGCTCGAAAGTTCCAGCCCGGCCATCGAGGGCGTGGCGGCGAGTCGGCGTTTGAGTTCGTCCACGTCGTCTATTTCGCTGGAAATCAGGCAGTTCATCGCGCCGCGCTGTCGGATGTGCTGCACGAGTGCCCGCGTGTCGATGTTCGAGATGGCGACTAAGCCCTCGGCCTCGAAGTAATCTTGGATGCTCCGGTCGGCCATTGCACGGCTGTACGGCACGTTGAAATTGCGGCACACGAAGCCTGCGATTTTGATGCCGTCGCTTTCGACCTCCGAGTTTTTGATGCCGTAATTGCCGATGTGGACGTTGGTGGCCACGAGCACTTGGCCTGTGTAGGACGGGTCGGTGAAAATCTCTTGGTAGCCGGTCATGCCCGTGTTGAAGCAGATTTCGCCGGTCGTGGTGCCGATTTTGCCAGCCGCTTGGCCGTGAAAAACCGTGCCGTCTTCGAGAAGGAGGATTGCCTTTGCCAAATTTGTCAGGGATAAGGGATGAGGAATGTGGGATGGAAATGTGGAGAGCAGGAAAAATCATCCCTCATTCCTCATCCCTGTTTTTCGGCGGGCGAAGGTCTGAAAGTGGGCGGGCTTTTCCAAACTTCGCGGCAGCGGGCGGGATTTGGGTGTGGCCAAACGAGCTATTTTTGCCCGCAAAAAATCATCCGATATCGTCCATGTTTTTCAAAAACCTGTTCCCAAAAGCGTCTGTCGCGTCCAAAATCGTGCTGCTTCCCCTCCTGATTGGGGGCAGTTGTCAGAACAACAGCAACCCGCCCAAAAACACCGCGCCTGCCGCCAACCCACCCGCCGAAAGTCCGGCTACCGTCGCGCCGCCCGCCGCCAACCCCGGCACGGTCACATCGGCCAACGACTACATCCCGGCTTCACAGGAATTGGCGGCCAAGCCCATGCCCGCCCGCGAAACGCCCCAGCTTCCGCCCGACGCAAAACTCGAAGTGGGCGGTGCGCCCGTCGTGCAGACCGCCGCCGACAAAGCCGCCGCCAACCGCGAGCCGCTACAATTTGACTACCCGATGGTGCGCGTGCAAGGTGGCGCGTTCACGATGGGCGATGCCAAAGGCCGCCCCGACGAGTGCCCGTACCCGGCCAACGTCGGCAATTTTTCCATCGGCAAATACGAGGTGACGCAGGCCCAATGGCGAGCCGTCATGGGCACAAATCCCGCGCAGTTTGCGGGCTGCGACAACTGCCCAATCGAGACCGTTGGCTGGAAAGACGTGCAGGCTTTCATCCAAAAACTTAATGCTCGCACGGGCCGGAAATTCCGCCTGCCCACCGAAATCGAGTGGGAATACGCCGCGCGCGGCGGCGCGATGAGCAAAAACTACAAGTATGCTGGCTCCAACGACCCCAGCAGCGTGGCGTGGTTTGCCAAAAACGCGGGCAAAAAAACACACCCAGTCGGGCAAAAACAGGCCAACGAACTCGGCCTGCACGACATGAGCGGCAACGTGTGGGAATGGTGTCAGGACAATTACAAGCCTTACCCCTGCGCCTCCGGCTCCGAAGTGCCCAACTGGGTGATGCGCGGCGGCTCCCTGAAATACGAGGCCGATGCCTGCCGAACCACCGCCCGCACCAAATACGAGCCGGACGATTGGGGCAACCAGTTCATCGGGCTGCGGCTGGCGGAGTGAGCGGTGTGTGCAATCAGAGCATTTTGGAAAGGCTGGAGGGCGCATGGGCTGCGCCTCCGGCCTTTCAACTTTTCAACCCTTCTCTCTTTTCAACTCATTCATACCTTCGCCGCGCAACCAACTTTTCGCATGGACAAGAAACTCGAACTGCTCCAATCCAAACTCGCCGAAGCCAAGCTCGGCGGCGGCCAAGCCCGCATCGAAGCACAGCACAAAAAAGGCAAACTGACCGCCCGCGAGCGCGTCCATTTTTTGCTCGACGAAAATTCGTTCGAGGAAATCGGCGCACTCGTCACGCACCGCTGCACGGATTTCGGCATGGCCGAGCAGCAGTTTCTGGGCGATGGCGTGGTGACGGGCTACGGCACGGTCAATGGGCGGCTGGTCTATGTTTTCGCGCAAGATTTCACGGTTTTTGGCGGCTCGCTCTCGGAAACCCACGCCGAGAAGATTTGCAAAATCATGGATTTGGCCGTCCAAAACGGCGCGCCGGTCATCGGCCTGAACGACTCCGGCGGTGCCCGGATTCAGGAAGGCGTGAACTCTTTGGGCGGCTATGCCGATATTTTTTACCGCAACGTGCTGGCCTCCGGTGTGGTGCCGCAAATCTCCGCCATCATGGGGCCGTGCGCGGGCGGCGCGGTGTACAGCCCAGCCATGACCGATTTTATCGTCATGGTAGAGGGCAGCTCGTATATGTTCGTCACAGGGCCAAACGTGGTCAAAACCGTTACAAATGAGGAGGTCACGAGCGAAGAACTCGGCGGCGCGATGACCCACGCCTCCAAAAGCGGCGTGACGCACCTCGTGGCGGCGAACGATATTGACTGCATTGACAAGGTGAAACGCCTGCTCAGCTACGTCCCGCAAAACTGCGAGGAATTGCCCGCGCGGCTGCCGTTCGAGTTGGCCGACGAGTTCCGCGACGAACTCACGGGCATCGTGCCCGAAAACCCGAACCAGCCTTACGATATGCGCGAGGTCATCGCGGGCATCGTGGATGCGGAGTCGTTTTTCGAGATTCACGAAAATTACGCGGAGAACATCGTCGTCGGGTTTGCCCGCCTCGCCGGGCGCAGCATCGGCATCATTGCCAACCAGCCAATGGCGTTGGCGGGCGTGTTGGACGTGAATTCTTCCAAAAAATCGGCGCGTTTCGTGCAGTTCTGCGATTGTTTCAACATCCCGATGCTCGTGCTGGTGGACGTGCCCGGCTTCCTGCCCGGCACCGACCAAGAGTGGAACGCCATCATCACCAACGGCGCGAAACTGCTCTTCGCGTTTTCGGAAGCCACCGTGCCGCGTGTCACGCTCATCACTCGCAAAGCCTACGGCGGTGCCTACGATGTGATGAACTCCAAACACATCGGCGCGGACATGAATTTCGCGTGGCCGACCGCCGAAATCGCCGTCATGGGCGCAAAAGGGGCCTCGGAAATCATCTTCAAACGCGAGATTGACGCTGCCGCCGACCCCGCCGCCAAACTTGCCGAGAAAGAAAAAGAATACGCCGACACCTTCGCCAACCCGTACCGCGCCGCCTCGCGCGGCTTCGTGGACGAGGTGATTCAGCCCCGCGAGTCGCGCCGGAAACTGATAAAAGCCTTCGCCATGCTCGAAAACAAGGCGGTGGCGAGGCCGAAGAAGAAGCATGGGAATATGCCGTTGTGATTTTGGCCGCGCCTTCGCGCTATCTTTGGCAGAAATTAAACACATTTTAGCATGACTGCGGAAATCGAAATGGGGCACCTCGCCACCGTCCATCACCAACGCGCCATCAAAAACTTGGTGTTCGGGCTGGAAAAACGCTACCAATCCGGGCAAATCAAACTCGAACCCCTCCCCGAAACGGACATTGACCCCGGCAACCCGGAGAGCAAATGCCCCGACCTCATCTTGCAGGATAATGTGCTCTCCACCGTGCCGGTCATCGTGGAAGTGGCGACCAATCGGGGTTGGCGCACCGATTTTTCCAAAATGCGCCGCCTGATTGACGAGACCGAATTCGGCATCGAAGAGGGTTTCGTGCTCAATTTCGAGCGCGGCGAGTGGCACAAATACAGCCGGGCAAAAGGCGTGGAAGAACAAGTTTCGTGGTCGGACGTACTTGGCCTCGACCTCAAAACTTTGGCCTGAGCCGCCGTTTACTGCAAACAAATCATGCCCAATCGGGTTTGGGCAAGCCGAGGCCAGGCAATTCCGAGAAAACACCCCGATTCACATTTTCAACTGATTCAAAACCAATATGCCATTCGCAGATTTTGACAACTTGCCCATCCAATGGGACGACCACGAAGACATCGCCATGAAACTTTACGAACGCTTCGGCGATGATTTTGACGAAGGGAAAATCTACCGCATCCGATTCACCGACCTGCTCAATTGGATTCTCGAAATCCCGAATTTCGAGGGCAAACGCGAGGACAGCTCGGAGGGCCACTTGGAGCAAATCCAAGCCAAATGGGTCTATGAATGGCGGGCCAACAACAAATAAACCGCCGAACCGGGCGCGGCGAACCCTGCCGTCGGCCTGTCATCCAACATCTTTTCTGCCTTGGAACTCATCCACTTTTTTGACAAACTAAAATCCGTCCGCGCTTTCGTCTTCGACGTGGACGGCGTATTCACCGACAACACCGTGCTGCTCACGGAGGCGGGCGAGATGCTCCGCGCCATGAACCTGCGCGACGGATTAGTCGTGAAAATGGCCGTCCGGGCGGGTTTTCCGGTGGGTATCATCACGGGCGGACGGTCGCAGGGCGTGACCAAACGCCTTCAAATGTTGGGCGCGTCGGATGTGTTCACGGGCATCGCCGACAAGAGCGCCACGCTTAATGAGTTCTTGCAAAAACATGAGCTGACGGTCGCCGACATCCTCTACATGGGCGACGATTTGCCGGATTTGCCCGTGATGAAACGGGTGGCCGTCGCCACCGCACCCGCCGATGCCGTGCCGGAAGTGCTCGACGTGGTGGACTATGTATCGCCGTTCAAGGGCGGGCACGGCTGCGTCCGCGATGTGCTGGAAAAGGTGCTGAAACTGCACGGCCACTGGGACGAGATGGTGAAGGCCGTCGCGTATGGGCAGGGCTGAAAAGATGCCTACTTCCGTTTTCGTTTTTTGTAATTGTCCAACACAAACGAGCCGAGACCTTCGAGCGAGGAGTAGAATGCCTTGCCATTGTTCGTCTGCGTGAACGCCTCGACGAACTGCACGAGGTACGGGTCGCGGGCAATCATGAACGTGGTCACGGGGATTTGCGCCTTTTTGCAGCGCAACGCGAGGCCGAGGCAGCGCGTGACGATTTTGCGGTCGAGGCCGAACGAGTTTTTGTAGTAGTTCTTCCCGACTTTGATGCACGAGGGCTTGCCGTCGGTAATCATGAAAATCTGCTTGTTTGGGTTGCGGCGTTTGCGGAGCAAATCCATCGCCAGTTCCAGCCCGGCGACGGTGTTCGTGTGGTACGGCCCGACTTGCAGGTACGGGATGTCTTTGAGTTCGATGGGCCAAGCGTCGTCGCCGAACACGAGAATATCCAGAGTGTCCTTCGGGAAACGGGTTTTGATGAACTCGGCCAGTGCGAGAGCCACTTTTTTCGCGGGCGTGATGCGGTCTTCGCCATAGAGAATCATCGAGTGCGAAATGTCAATCATCAACACAGACGACATCTGGCTTTGGTAGTACGTCTCGTGGACTTCCAAGTCGTCCTGCGTCAACTGGAACTCGTCAATGCCATGATTGATATAGGCATTTTTTAGGGAGTTCGTAACTGCCAGGTTTTCAAGGGTATCGCCAAATTCGTAAGGCTTCACGTCGGCGGTGTATTCGTCGCCGCGCCCGACGTAGCCCGTGTTGTGCTGGCCGCTTTTGGCTTTTTTCATGTCGCCAAAAATGTCGTCGAGGCTTTTTTGCCGCAGGCTGATTTCGAGTTTGCGGGTCGGCCCCATGCCGCCCTCTCCGTCCCCGTTGCGCTGGATGTAGCCGCGCTCTTCGAGCTCGCGGATGAAATCGGCCATGCCGTAGTCGGGCGTGGTCAGTTTGTACTCGCGGTCAAGTTCGT
>JBKBIC010000191.1:0-9594 GCA_046299435.1 Saprospiraceae bacterium | reverse complement strand
AGGGCAAATATACAGCTGTGCCCAAACGCGCCAAGTGGATGAGGAAATATTTTCAAATTGGGCCATGTCGGCCAGATGCCTTGATAATCTTAGCGGCTGATTTTCAAAAATTTACAAAAACAAAAAATCAGTTATTCCCGGTTTGGCGGCGTTCCTTGACATCCAGTTTCAAGGAGAAAATATGGGAATAACTTACTTGGCTGACGTTGCCGATGTCCGTCAAAGTGTAGTCTAATTGTACGCGACCAAGCCGCAGGCCGAGGCCGAAATTGGGCTGCATGGTCAGGCTTTCGTCGTCGGCGTTGAAGTCGTTTTTCACGCGCTGGAAGTTGGAAAGGCCCGCCCGCACCTGCACTTGGCGGTTGTAGTCGTACTCGAAACCGAGGCGCGGCTCGCCGTTGAAGCCTCGGCTGCTGACCAGCACGTTGCGCTGGCCGTCGGTCGTCACCTCGAAATCAAGGGCTGAAAGCAGGCTGGATTTTTGGTTCAATTTGAATTTGTACGCCCCGCCGAGGATGAAGCGCGGGCGCGTGATTTCGGTGTTGCTCGACGGGATTTCGTTGTTGGTGGCCGTGAACACCTCCTTTTCGCGCTCCGTCAGGTCGAACGACCAAGCGTTGAACGTCGTGGTCAGGTCGCGGCCTTGCAGCCCGAACATCCAGCGACCTTTCCGGTATTGGATGCCCGCGTCCGCGCCGAAGCCCCACGATTGGCCGATTTTGCCGATGGTGCGGTGGATGACCTTGAACGTCCCGCCGACCGAAAAAGCCGGGTTTTTCAACTGCTGGGCGTAGCTGCCGAGCATGGCATAATCCGAGGCCGAGAACGAGGAGAGGTTGTCGTAGTTCACAGTGCCGTCGGTGTTCACCAGATTTATCGTGTACGGGATGTTGTCAATGCCCAGCCGGATGAGTGAAAAAGCGAGGTAGGAATTTTTTTCGCGGTTCAGGGAGGTGCCGAAGCTCAGGTAATCGTACTGCGCCACGCCCGCGAACCATTCGGCGTGCATGGCCCCGATTTGGGCGGGCGCGGCGATTTGGGTCAGCCCCGCCGGGTTCCAGTAGCCAGCGGTGATGTCGTCCACCGAGGCGGCTTGCGCGCCGCCCATCGCCTGCGCCCGTGCGCCGACCCCGATGGCGAGAAATTCGTTGGAATATTTTTGGGCAAAAGCCGCCCGGCAGGAAAGCAGCGCGGCGACGAACAGGAGGAATTGAATTTTCATTTTTTCGATGCAAGGTGAAACCGGGCAATTGACGCAGGGCTGCGGGTGGTAGTTGCCTTGCGGAAAGTTCTATTTTGGCAGTTTCACTTGGCTGGAAACTCGATGTTGCGGTAAACGCCGGCGAGCGGGAGCGAGATGCCGATGGATTTCAAAAAAAGCGTGTCCGTGATATCGTTCACGACGGTCTCGCGCCAAAGTCCGGGGGCTTCGCGGAACCAACTTTCGACGTGCGGCTTGTCCTGCTCCACCAGAACATACTCGCGGAAGGATTCGAGGGTCTTGTACTTGTCGAACTTGCCTGCGCGGTCGTATTTGCGTGTGCTTTTGGAAAGCACCTCGACGACCAATATCGGATTGATTAACAGCAGGTTGTCGTCGTCCCAGTACAGCGGTTTTTCGCAGACGACAAGCGCGTCGGCATACGCGCCGTGATTGAGCGCGGGGAAGTACACCAGTTGGTCGCTGGAAAAAACCATGTAGTTTTTGGGCAGCGACATGGTTAGATGATGGCAAAGGGCGATGATGTTCGCCGAGATAATGTTGTGCGGGCCGCGTGCGTAGGGCATTTTGATGATTTTTCCGTCTTGATATTCGTGTTTGTGCTCGGCGCGGGCCTCCATGCGGAGGTATTCCGCCAACGAATAAAGGCGCGGCGGCTTTTGTGGTTTGAGCACTGCACGGGGGTTGATGGCGGTAGCTGCGTCCATGTCTGCGATTTTTGTTGACAAAGGTAAACGCCCCGGCGCACGATTCGGCCCCTGAAATTTGTGCCGACCGCGCCCGGCAACTGGCCTCAAAATTGGCCGTACTTTCGCCGCACATGATTCCAGCCAAGCAAGTTCAAGAGATTTTAGATGCCACCCGCATCGAGGAGGTGGTCGAGGAGTTCGTCGCGCTGCGGCGGCGCGGGGTCAATTTCATTGGCCTTTGCCCGTTTCATGGCGAAAAAACGCCCTCGTTCAATGTCAACCCGGCGCGCGGCGTGTTCAAATGTTTCGGCTGTGGCAAAGGCGGCGACGCGGTGACGTTCCTGCGCGAGCACGAAAAAATGAACTTCAGCGAAGCCCTGCACTGGTTGGCCCGCAAGTACAACATCGCCATCGAAGAGGTGCAGCGCACGCCCGAACAACTGGCCGAGCAGCAGCACACCGATTCGCTGTACATCGTCAACGAGTTCGCGCAAAAGTGTTTCACCGAGCAACTTTTCAACTCCGACGAAGGCAAGTCCGTCGCGCTCAACTACTTCAAAAACAGGGGTTTGCGCGAAGAGACCATCCGCAATTTCGGCCTCGGCTACGCCCCCGAAAACCCGCGCGACTGGCTCATCCAAAAGGCCAAAGCCAGCGGCCACTCCCTCGATTTGGTCAAAAAACTCGGCCTCTCGAACCAAGCGGGCGACCGCGATTTTTTCCGGGCACGGGTCATGTTCCCCATCCACAGTTTGAGCGGAAAAGTGGCGGCCTTCGCCGGGCGCACGATGTCCTCGGACAAGACCATACCGAAGTACATCAACAGCCCGGAAACCGAGGTTTACGTCAAAAACAAGATACTTTTCGGGGCATTTCAAGCCAAAAAAGCCATCCGCCAGCACGACGAGTGCATCCTCACCGAAGGCTACATGGACGTGATTTCGCTGCACCAAGCGGGCATCGAAAACGTGGTGGCATCCTCCGGCACCTCGCTCACCGAGGGCCAATTGCAGCTCATAAAGCGCAACACCGACAACCTAAAAATCCTGTACGACGGCGACCCGGCGGGCATCAAAGCCGCCCTGCGCGGGTTGGATTTGGCATTGGAGCAGGATTTGAACGTCCGCATCGCGCTGCTGCCGCCCGGCGAAGACCCCGATAGTTATGTGCAAAAGATTGGCGCTGAGGCATTTAAGGAATTCGCTCGGACACAAGCGAAGGATTTTATCCTCTTCAAAACCGAACTGCTGCTCGACGAAACCAAAGGCGACCCCATCAAGCGCAGCGGCCTCGTCAAAGACATCGTGTCGAGCATCGCCCGCATCCCCGACCCCATTAAGCGCAGCGTCTATGTGAAAGAGTGCGCCGCACTCATGGGCCTCGGCGAGGAAATGCTGCTGGCCGAAACCAACAAACTCATCAGCACCGCGTTGCGAAAAAAACAGGAAAAAGAGGCCCGCGCAGGCGGTGCAGCCTCCGATTCGCCAAATTACGGCCCGCCGCCGCCCGAATTTCCCAGCCATTTCCCCGGCGAATTCCCGACCGAAGAGCCGGGCTACTTTCCGGGCGAACCGCCCGTTTTCAGGCCCGCCGAAAAGCCGGCGGCACGCGGCGACGAGTACCAAGAGCGCGACATCATCCGGTTGCTCGTGCAGTTTGGCCACCGGGTTTTGGAGGCCGAAAAAACCACCGTCGCGGAGTTCATCTTGGCCGACATCGAGGAGTCGCTCGGCAGTTTTGACAACCCTTTGTACGGCAAAATGGCGCAGGAAGCCTACGACCGCCTCGTGTCGGGCCAGCCGTTCGAGGCCGATTTTTTCTTCAAACACGAGCAGCCGCACATCAGCGAACTGGCCTTCAACCTCGCCACCGAACCCTGGGAATTTTCGCCCAACTGGGAGGCGCGGCACAGCCTGCCGCTCCAAAACCAGCCCATGCCGGAGTTCAACTTCGACCAAGACACGAAGTATTCGCTACGGATTTTCAAGGTGAAAAAACTCGGCAAACTGCTCGACTCGCTCACCCAAAAAGGCCGCGTCGCCGCCGAGCAAAACAATTTCGACGAGATGTTCCGGCTCATGAAAATCCAGCAAAAAGTGCAGGAAACCCTGCGCGACATCGAAAAAAGCATCGGGAAAGTCGTCCGTTGAATATCCAGCCGACGTTACCTTTGAAAAAAATCTCACGCCCATGACAGCCATGCCCAGCGCGTACCCGGCCATCAAAACCCGGAAAAAAGTCCTCACCTACGACGATTACGTGGCACTTACCCCGCCCGACAGCGGCGAATTTGAACTTCAAAACGGAAAAATCATCCAAATGGCCTCACCCTCCACACGCCATCAAGACGTGGTCGTTGAACTGACCTCGCAAATGCACACTCACGCCAAAAAACACAAACTTGGAAAAGTCCTGACGGCCCCAATGGACACCCAGTTCGACAAGTTCAACACCTTCCAGCCCGACATTTTGTTCGTCTCGGCGGAACGGGCGGGCATCATCGGCGAGAAAAAGATTGACGGCGCACCGGATTTGGTGGTCGAGGTTTTGTCCGAGAGCAACAGCCAACAGGAAATGAGCTTCAAAAAACACATTTACGAAAGCCACGCCGTGCGCGAATATTGGGTCGTCAACCTCCGCAAAAACACCGTGACCCAATATACCAACATCGAGGGCGAACTGATGCCCGTCAAAATCCACAGCGGCCCGGATGTGGTGGAGTCGCAGGTGCTTGCAGGCTTCAAAATCAGCGTTCAAGACATTTTTGAGCCATAGCCGCCTACCTTCGCGGCCAAATTCCGCCCGTGACAAAATTTTCAGAACCCGATCCGAACGCCCTGCGCCCGCTCCTCGTGCGAGCCGTCGCCCACGCCTTGCTCGCCATTTTCCGCCAAAAACAATACGCCGACAAAGTCATCGAACACACGCTCCGGCAAAGCCCGAAGGCCGGCAGCCGCGACCGCGCGTTCATCGCCGAAACGACCTACGACATCGTGCGGTACTATCGGCTCTACGAGGTCGTGCTGGGCCGTGCCCCAGTGTCGGAGCAGGATTTCTGGAAAATTTGCGGCATCCACTTCATCAAACTTGGGCGTGCGCTGCCCGATTGGTCGGAGTTCAGGGGGCTGGACGAGGCAGAAATTCGGGCCGAAATCGCCGAATTACAAGCCGTCCGAAAGCTCCGCGAAAGCGTGCCCGATTGGCTCGACGAACTGGGCGCAGCCGAACTGGGCGACGAGGTTTGGGCCGAGACGCTGGCCCAACTCAACCGCCCGGCACAAGTCGTACTACGGGCCAACACCCTGAAAACCAACGCATTGGACTTGAAAATCGCCCTCGCCGCAGAAGGCATCGAGGCCAATTTGGTCGAGGCCGACGCGCTGGTTTTGCACCGTCGGCAAAATGTTTTCCAGAGCCAAGCCTTCAAAAACGGGCTGTTCGAGGTGCAGGATTTCAGCAGCCAAATGGTCGCGGCCATGCTTGCCCCGCAGCCGGGGATGCGCGTCGTGGACGCTTGCGCGGGCGGCGGCGGCAAAACCCTCCATCTTTCAGCCCTCATGCAAAACCGGGGCGGCCTCATCGCGCTCGACACGCTGGAATGGAAACTCGCGGAACTCAAAATCCGCGCCCGCCGCGCCGGGGCCACGAACATCGAAACGCGCCCCATCGAAAACCGAAAAGTCATCAAACGCTTGCACGGAACCGCCGACCGCCTCCTGCTCGACGTGCCATGCAGCGGCCTCGGCGTGCTGCGCCGCAACCCCGACTCAAAGTGGAAACTCACGCCCGAATTCGTTGAAAATCTGCGCGTTACGCAAGCCGACATCCTGCAATCGTACAACCCGATTTGCAAGCCGGGCGGCCGCATGGTGTATGCCACCTGCTCGGTGCTACCGTCCGAGAACCAGCAGCAGGTCGAAAAATTCCTCGCCTCCGAAGCGGGCCGGGGTTTCAATTTGCTCGAAGAAAAGCGAATTTTGCCCCAAGACCGGGGCTTCGACGGGTTTTACATGGCCTTGCTCGAACGCACCGCCTGACCACGAACCGCCCCTCCCCTCGCCCAGTTTAGATTTGGCTCCCCGCCCAACTGCCCGAAAAACCGCCCATTTTCATCTTTTCTCCCCTGTTTTTTGCCCTCCGGCACTCTATTTGCATAGTGCCAAGCCAGCTGTGCGCCGCGTCGCAGGAGCCTTTGTGCCTCGCCGTTCGGGGGCGTGCGGTCAAAACCTGACCACTCACAACTCACAACTGACCGCTTTCAAAACATCTATGAGAAATTTGCTCGTCCTCGTGCTGGCCCTGTTTTTTCAGGCAAGCAACCCGATTTTTTCCCAAAATGACAGCCTCCAAGGCCTGCAATCGGCCATCGAAACCGCCAAGTCCGGGCAGGAAAAATCCAATTCGCTCAACCGGCTTTCCGATTATTTGCGGCGCACAGGCGACCTCGCAGGCGCGTCGCGGGCAGCCCGCGAGGCATTCGTTGCAGCACAAAACCACGATTTGAAGGCCGAAGAGGCGCGGGCACTCGACAATCTGGGGCAGGTTTTTGAGGCAAAATTCGACTATGAAAACGCCCTGAAATCTTATGTGGACGCGCTAAAACACCGCGAATCGGCAGGCGACCAGCCCGGCACCGCACTTTCCAAGCACCGCATCGGGCGCGTGTTTTTGCTGCAAGGCGACCTCGACCAAGCCCAACCCAACCTCGAAAAAGCCCTCGAACTGCGCCGCGCAGGTGGCAACCCCGCAGCTTTGGCCGAAACCAACCGTGCCCTCGGCGACCTGTGGCGGCAGAAAAAAGTGCTCGGCAAGGCACAGGAATTTTATCGCCAAGCGATTGACGAAAAAATCGAGGCCAACGACTTGGGCGGCGCAGCCGAAATCGCCGGCCTCCTCGGAAAACTGGCCACAGACCTCGGCGATTACGAGGGTGCACTGGTGTATTTCCGCCAATCCTTCGATTTGAACAGCAGCACCGAACACCTGCCGGGCATGGGCCGCGACTTATTGAATATCGGCAGTGCATTGTTGCACCAGCAAAGTTTCGAGGAGGCCATGTCGGCTTTCCAATCGGCGGAAGGCATTTTCGCACAGGCCAAAGACACCGTTGGGCAGGCGCAAAGCCTTGAAAATCAGGGCACTATTTTCGTAAAAACCAACCGCCACGCCGATGCCGAGGCAGCACTCGAAAAAGCATCTGCCCTGCTCGCAGCCATCCGCCCGGTGCCGGGTGTGCCCGAAATCTATCGGGGCATGGCCGCAGCCTACCGCGAGGCGGGCAATCTGGGCAAGGCTTATGACAATTTGCTGCGCTACACGGCAGCCAAAGAGCAAGTTTTTGGCTTCGAGAAAAACAAGGCCATGCTCGAACTGACCACCCGCTACGAGTCCGAATTTGCCGCCGAGGAGCAACAGCGCACCATCGAGAAACTCGAATTGGAACAGGCCAGCACCCGCAAAGTGGGCCTTGCTTTGGTGGGCATCATGGTTTTCGGGGTGTTCGCGCTCTGGGCCTTGTGGAAATCGAACCGTCAAAAACGGCGCGACAATAAATTGTTGCAAGACAAAAACGCCGAAATTGACGCGAAAAACCGCCAACTCAACGAGCAAAACACCCGCCTCGACGACCTCAACCGCCGCCTCGTGGGCGAGGTCGCCAGCCGCGAGATGTTGGAGCAGACGGCATTCAACCGCGACCAATTCCTCGCCGTGCTCAGCCGCGAAATGCGTACCCCGATGAACGACATCCTCGCGCATACGCGCACTTTGTTGGCCGAAAAACCCCGCCCCGGCCAAGCCGACGCGCTGCTCAACATCCAATATTCGGCCAATAGCCTGCTGGTTTTGGTCAACGATTTGCTCGATTACTCGAAAATCGAAGCCGGGAAAATCGTGCTGGAAACCGTTGAGTTTGACCTGAAAAAATCCCTCGGCGAGGTCGAAAAACGCTTCGCGCCCGTGTTCCGCGAAAAAGAAGCAGGCTTCGCAGTAGAAGTTGACCCGAAAATCCCGGCCAAAGTCGCGGGCGACCCGGCGCGTTTCAGCCAGATTTTGTCCAACATCTTGACCCACGCAGCGCAGCACACGGAGGGCGGCGATGTCCGGCTGAATATCCGTGCAATGGAGGAAACCGCGAGCGACGTGAGCCTGAAAATCGAGGTCAACGCGCAGGGCATCTTGCTCGAACCCGCTGAAACAGAGGCACTTGCACAGCCGAACTTGGCCGCTGTCGAGGCTGCATTGGGCGAAAGAGCTGGGCAGGTTTTCGGCCTTGTGCTGGCCAAGCGATTGGTAGATTTGCAAAACGGGCAGTTCCGGGCAGCCACCGAGGCGGGCACGGGCACGGCGTTTGCGGTGGAGTTGCCGTTCAAAAAAGCCGTGCAACAATCAAAAACCACCGTTTCGGAGGCCGAACGCGCCGCCGCGCTCGAAGGCAAATACATCCTCGTGGCCGAGGACAACAAAATCAACCAGCTCGTCGTGCAGAAAATGCTGCAAAAAGCCGGGGCCGTCGTGGTGACCGCCGACGACGGCGTGGCCGCGCTCGAAGCTTTCAAACATGGCTATTTCGACCTGATTTTGATGGACATCCAGATGCCAAAACTGGACGGCTACCGCACGGTGGCCGAGATGCGGCAAAGCGACGACGAAGTGAAAAAGAACACGCCCATCATCGCGCTCACGGCCTCGGCCTACCTGACCGACAAGGACAAAGCCGAACTTTTCCAGATGAACGACCACATCGGCAAGCCGTTCAGCCCGGAAGAGTTGCTCGAAAAAGTGGTGGCAAGCCTGACGAGCAAACAATCGAAATTGAAAATTCGTCCGGTCGCCGTCTGACGGAAAACGTCGCGCCTTTCAATCTAAAAAAGAGGATTGGGTAGCAATGAATCCTTTTTAATCAACTGATAATCAACAAGTTTGCACCAAGTTCCCATGCGGCTCCGGTCAAATCCGGGGCCGCTATTTTTTTGTTCACGACGATTTCAGGAATTGACAACCATTGGCGAAAAGAATGTTTGTTTAACGATTTACCCAACCTCGCTCAACGAAAAGGAGTTAGGCCGGATGAGAATCCTCTCACACAATGCTCGTTTAACAAACCATACCAACCATGCAAAAACTTGTTTTCACCTTCCTGTTCCTGTTTATGGGCTTCGCGGCACTGCAAGCCCAGATTGCACGGGTGCAAATCATCCACAACGCCCCCGAACCCACGGTGGACGTGTATGCCAACGGCGAGATACTGCTCGACGATTTCCGCTTTCGCACGGCCACCCCTTTCGTGGACATCCCGGCTGGCGTGAACATTAGGCTGGATATCGCACCTGCGAGTAGCACCAGTGCTGCCGATGCCATCGCTTCCTTCGACGCGACTTTCGAGGAAAACCGCACCTACATCGTGACGGCTTCCGGCTTGGTCGGCGGCTCCCCCGGCTTTGGCCTCAATATTTTCGATGCCGCCCGCGAGGCCGCTGCCGACCCGGACCAAGTGGACGTGGCCGTGCTGCACGGCTCGCCCGATGCCCCGGCGGTGGACGTGGACGCAACTTTCGTGGCAAATGACGTGGTGAAAAACCTCGAATTCGGTCAATTTACCGGCTACTTGAGCCTCCCGGCTGGCAAATACGACCTCGCCGTCCGTGCAACGGGCGACCCGAACGTAGTGGCTTCGTTCCGCGC
>JBKBIC010000190.1:0-9601 GCA_046299435.1 Saprospiraceae bacterium | reverse complement strand
CCCAAACCGTCAAAGAGCCGAAAGAGCTCATTGCTAGTGTCAAAGTGACGAACATCCTGTGCTTCGGCCAGAACAACGGCAAAATTGACGGCAAAGCCAGCGGTGGCACCGGCACCAAAACCTTCCTCTGGAACACAGGCGCCACTACCCCGACCATCGCAAGCCTCGCCCCCGGCACCTACACGTTCACCGTGACAGATGCCAACGGTTGCACCTCCTCGGCCCTTGGCACAGTGACGCAGCCCGCTTCGGCGCTCTCGTTCACAGGCTTCAACACCAACCCCGTCGGCTCGAACTTTACCGTCACTGTAACCGGTGCAGGCGGCGTGGCTCCGCGCAAGTTCCGCCGCGAAACGGCCCCCGGTTCCGGCATTTGGAGCGGCTACTCCGGCACGGGCATCTTCACGAACGTCCCGGCAGGCACCTACCTGTTCGAGATTTCCGACAAAAACAAGTGTACGCTCGTCACCTCGCAGGCCATCCCCGTCCCGGTTGCAAAACCGCAAGGCAACGACCGTGGCAACCAAGACTTGGCACAAGACTTCACGCTCACGCCCAACCCGGCTCGCGGTTCCGTGCAACTCGCCTTCATCGGTGAGGTGCCGACGACTGGCGATGTGGAAGTGCGCGATGCGTCAGGCCGCCTGTTGCAGTTCACGTCGCTCGCGGCATTGAACAGCAACCGCCTCTCGCTCGAAGGCTTGCCGACAGGCGTGCTGTTCGTGACGTACCGCGCCGAAGGCGTTACGCCCGTGACGAAACGCTTGGTCGCAATTGACTAATTGAGTGGAAGAAGAGTGGAAGCGTTGAAAAGTTGAAGTGTTGAAAAAACAACTCCGACTCATCCGACTTCCCGGCTTCCAATCATGCAAAGCGGCAAGGTCTCTCGCAGACCTTGCCGCTTGCTTTTGTGGCGTTTTGCACCTCCGCGCAGGAGCGTTGTTGAGCCAATTTTTTGCTGGTTTCCCGAAAAAAACGCCCAACGCGAAGCATCCGTTGGGCACGATTGCCCAATACCCCACACGGGTTCCGTACTTTTCGCCCAACAAAGCCTTGTTTTGTATGCAACACATTTCCTACTGCGCTCCCCGCCCCCTGCCTGCTGCCGCCCGATTTTGCCTATTCATGCTGGTTTGTGCCTTGTCAACGCCTGTTTTGCAGGCCCAATGCGATGTCGAAATCAGCGCGGGCGAGGACAAATACACCTGCTTCCCGGTTGACCCGGTCACGCTCGACGGCTCCATCAACGAGCTGTATTTGAGCGTCCAATGGACACCGCCCATCGGACTCATCGGGGCAAACACCCTCACCCCGACCGCCACTCCACAGCAAACGACCACCTACGTCGTCACCGCCCGCGTCCCGAATTTCGATGAAAACTTGATAGAAAACCCCGGTTTTGGGGCCGGGACTGCTGGCTTTTCGAGCGCGTACAATTACAGCCCCGGCAACCTCTGGCCCGAAGGCACTTACGACATCACCGACAACCCGCAGGCATCGCACCCCAATTTCGCCCCTTGCCAAGACCACTCCGGCGATGGCAACATGATGGTCGTCAACGGCGCGGGCATCGCAGGCGTAGAAGTCTATTGCCAAACCGTCTCTGTCAACCCCAACACCGAGTACATTTTCTCCGCGTGGGTCGCCTCCGTCATCCCGACCGCGCCCGCGCAACTGCAATTTTCCATCAACGGAACCCTGCTCGGCAGCATCCTGAACGCGCCCGGCGGCACCTGCGCGTGGGTCAATTTTTACCAAATCTGGAACTCCGGCGCGAACGGCTCCGCCAACATTTGCATCGTCAACCAAAACACCGCCCTGAGCGGCAACGACTTTGCGATTGACGACCTGGCGTTTTACGAAATCTGCAAACCACGCGACACCGTCACCGTCCATGTCGTCAAAATCAACGCCCAAGCCTCGCCCATCCTCACTACCATCCCTTGCAACGGTGCGCCCGTCACCCTCAGCGGCAACGGCAGCTCCACCGGCCCGAACATCACCTATGAATGGACGACGGGCGACGGCAACATAGTCTCCGGTGCCACCACGCTCAGCCCCGTCGTCAACGCCCCCGGCGAATACACCCTCACCGTCAAATACGACGACGGCAACATCCAATGCACCAAAACCTCCACCGTCACCGTCACCACCAGCCCCGTGCCGCCCTCGGCAGTCATCACCAACCCGCCGCCGCTGGGCTGCGCCACGCCGCAGGTCACGCTCGTCGCCGCCCTGAACGTGCAGCCCGGGCCGTTCTCTTACAACTGGGAAACCGCGAACGGCAACATCCTTTCCGGCCAAAGTGCCGCCGCTGCCATCGTCAACGCAGCCGGGACGTACAGCGTCACCGTCACCCAAAACGCGACGGGCTGCACCGGCACCGGCTCGGTCACGGTCACGTCCAACGGCACACCACCAACTGCCGTCGCCACCGGGAACATCATCAACTGCAACAGCCCGCAAGCCGCACTTTCGGGCGCGGGCAGCAGCACCGGCAACCCGTTTACCTACGCTTGGACGACTACGAACGGCACGCTCGTCGGCCCGACCAATGGCCAAAACGCCACCGCCACCGCGCCCGGCACCTATCTTTTGACCATCGTCAACCCCACCAACGGCTGCACGGCCACCGACACGGCCATTGTCACGGCCAACCTTTTATACCCCGCCGTCACCATCCGAACGCCCGACACACTTGATTGCCTGACCGACACGCTTTCGCTCCTCGCAGGCGTTAACACCGTGAATGTCAATTATTTATGGACAACAGTCGGCGGCAACATCGCCTCCGGCGGCGGCACCGCTACCCCCAACGTGACCGCTCCCGGCTCGTATTCCGTTGTCGTCACCAATACAACTAACGGCTGCCGCGACACAGCCACGACCACCGTCCTCGCCAACCTCGCGCCGCCGACCATCGCCATCGCCGCCGCCGACTCCATCACTTGCCAACGACCCACCGTGAGCCTCAACGCCAGCGTCGGCAGCGCGCAAAACTTCACCTACGCTTGGACGGCCACCAATGGCGGCAACATCGTCGGCAATCCCAACACCCTCACGCCCACCGTCAACGCCGCAGGCATTTACACGCTGAACGTCGTCAACACCCAAACGGGCTGTTCCACGACCGCCGCCACCCAAGTTTTTGCCGACCAAAACGCCGTCGTCGCCAACGCCAACGCCCCCGATGTGCTCACTTGCACGGTCGGTTCGGTGGCCATCAATTCGTCCGGCTCGACCACGCTCCCCGGCATAACTTATTCATGGTCAACGGTTTCGCCCGGCGGGCAACTCGTCGGCAACACCAATTCGCCCACCGCCACCGTCGGCGCACCGGGCACTTATCAACTGCTCGTGACCAACCCAGCGAACGGTTGCACCGCCACCGATTTGGTCACGGTCTCCGAAAACAAGGCCGCGCCCGTCGCCCAAATCGCCGCGCCCGGCCTGCTCACTTGCACACTCGGCCAAATCACGTTGGACGCAGCGGGCAGCAGCGCCGGCAGCTCCAATTTTTCAATCACTTGGACGGCCAGCGCGGGCGGACACATCGTTTCCGGCCAAAACTCGCTCGCCCCGACGGTGGATTCCGCAGGCACTTACACCTTGACAATCAGCAATTTGCAAAACGGCTGCACGGCATCAGCCACCGTCAACGTCCAAAAAGACGCGGCCACGCCCGTCGCCCAAATCGCGTCCGCACTCGAATTGACTTGTGCCCGCACCCAAATCCAGCTGAGCGGCGCGGGCAGCTCGACGGGCGCGAATTTTTCGGCCAACTGGACGACCGTCGGCGGCCAAATCACCGCCAACCCGACCACGCTCACACCGACCGTCAACGCGCCCGGCACTTACAACCTGTTGATAACCAATACCCAAAACCAATGCACGGCCACCGCATCGGTCATTGTTTCGGAGAACAAAACCGCCCCAATATTGAACATCGCCCCGCCCACGACCCTGACCTGTGCCGACCCGACGGCGACGCTGACAGCGACGGCCAGCGGGCAAGCCGCCATCACTGGTTTTCAGTGGCAAACGAGCGGCGGCCAATTCGTGGGCGGCCAAACGACTGCCATGCCAACCGTCAACGCCCCCGGCAATTACACGGTGTCGGTCATTGACCCGGCCAACGGCTGCTCGGCCACTGCGTCGGTTTCGGTTTCCGAAAACAAAACCGCCCCGACATTGAGCATTGCCCCGCCCGCTGTCATCACTTGCGCCAACCCGGTCATCACGCTCACCGCGATGGCCACCGGGCAAATGCAAATCACTGATTTTCAATGGCAAACAAGCGGCACGGGCAATTTCCTGACGGGCCAAACGACGGCCACACCGACCGTGAACGCACCCGGCATTTACGCAACAACCATTGTTGACCCGGCCAACGGATGCTCGGCGACGGCCTCGGTTTTGGTCGAGCAAAACGCCGTTTTCCCGGCTGCCGACGCGGGCACCGGCCCGGTCTTGACCTGCCAAAATCCGCTGGCCGCGCTGATGGCGACCGCCGATGCCGGGCCGGGCATCACCTATTTGTGGACAACAACCGACGGCCAAATCGGTGGCGGCAGCACCACGCTGACCCCGACGGTCTCCGCGCCGGGGACGTATTTTTTGGCCGTGACCAATCAAAACACGGGCTGCACAGGCACTGATGCCGTGCAAGTTTCTGAGAACAAAACCGCCCCGACCGCAGAAGCCGGGCCGACTGATACGCTGAATTGTGGCCTCGCCAACCTCGCGCTCGCAGGCACAGCCAACAGCGCAAGTGGCTCGTTTTCAATTGTTTGGACGACTACCAACGGCCAGATTTCGAGTGGCGCGAACACCCTCGCACCGACGATAGCCTCGCCCGGCACCTATCTTTTGCAAATCACCGACCTCGCCAACGGCTGCACCGCAACGGACGCGGTCGAGATTTTGAAGGACGAAAACGCACCGCTCGCCAGCGCGGGCGCGCCCGACACTTTGACCTGCGACGTTTTGCAAACCACGCTTGCGGGCACGGCCAGCACCGGCACAGGTATTTCGTACTCGTGGACGACCGCCGACGGACGCATCGTGAGCGGCCAAAACTCGCTCGCGCCAACGGTGGACGCGCCCGGCACCTACCTGCTCACCGTCGTCAACGCCCTGAACGGATGCACGAACACCTCGGCGGTCGTCATCGCCGAGGACACGGCCCAGCCAAACGTGGATGCCGGGCTGCCGAACACACTGACCTGCGAAAAAACGAGCCTCAATTTGATGGCTACTGCCTTGGCGACCGGGGCGACGTTTTCGGTTTCGTGGACAACTTCGGACGGCCACATCGTGTCGGGCGGCAATATGTTGGCTCCACAAATTGACGCGCCGGGCACCTACGTTTTGACGGTCAAGAACCTGAAAAACGGATGCCAAAGCACTGATTTTGTGGAAGTTAGCATTGACACGCTGCGCCCGGCGGTGGCCGCTTCGGCCCCGCAAATCTTGACTTGCATCCAGCTTTCCGCGCCCGTCAACGGCACGGTTTCCACGCCCGGCAACCACATTTTTGAATGGGCGGCGACCAGCCCCGGCGCGCACATTTTGAGCGGGCAATTCACCCAAAACGCGCTGGTGGACGAGCCGGGCTTTTACCGCCTGACGGTGAAAAACACCGCCAACGGCTGCCAATCGCAAACGAATGTGCAGGTGCAGGAAAATACCACGAAGCCTATCGCCGAGGCTGGGCAAGCCGCGCTCCTGACCTGCAAACAGACGCAAACCGTACTCGACGGCACAGGCACCCAGACGGGCGCGGGCATTACTTACCTGTGGTCGTCGTCCGTGCCGGGCGGCATTTTGGGCGGCGGCACCACACTCGCGCCGACCATCGGCGCGGCAGCAACCTACACCTTGACCGTGACCGACGCGGCGAACGGCTGCACCAGCACCGACCAAGTGACGGTAACAGAGGACAAAGTCGCGCCGACGGTCGGCATCGCCGCACCACAGACGCTGACTTGTGTGCAAACGACCGTCGTCTTGGGCGGCTCGTCCAATCCGAACATCGGGATTTCGGCCAGCTGGCAAACGCCGAGTGGCCATTTCGTGAGCGGCCAAAACACCCTCGCGCCGACGGTGGACGCGCCGGGGACGTACATCTTAAACATTGAAAATCAATCAAATGGCTGCATCGGGACGGCCACGACGGTCGTGCCGCAGAACGTGCAGCCACCCGTCGCGGAAGCCGGGCCGGGCGGTATTTTGCATTGCCAACAATCATCTCTGAACCTACAAGGCAGCAGCCCAACGGGCAACAACATGGCGTTCGAGTGGACGACCGCCAACGGGCATTTTTCGAGCAACCCGGCAGCGGCCACGCCGGAAATTGACGCACCGGGCACCTATCTTTTGCTCGTGACCAACCCGGCCAATGGCTGCACCGACACGGACGAAACACTCGTCGAGGAAATCCCTGACCCGGATTTTGCCGTCGAAATCGAGCAGCCCGACTGCCATTTCCCGGTCGGGAACATCGAAGTGTCGGCTGTCACGGGCGGACTTGCGCCGTTTTCGTATTCGCTCGGCGGCGCGTTCCAATCGGAGGGTTTGTTTGAAAACCAAAAACCGGGCACTTACACGGTCGTCGTGCGCGACGCGAACGGCTGCCTGGTCGAGCAGACAGTCGCCGTGTCCGAGCCATTCCAGCCGGAAGTACAAATCGCAGCGGTGGACGTGCTGGAATTTGGCGACTCGGCGCGACTGAACCCCGTGACAAACCTGCTGCCCGGACAAATCGCCGCTTGGGAATGGTCGCCCGCCAGCAGCCTGAGCTGCGCGGACTGCGAGCACCCTTGGGCAAAGCCCTTTGGCAATCAATTGTTTAAAGTGACGGTGACGGACGTGGACGGCTGCACGGGCACGGCCAATGTGTTGGTTTTGGTGAAAAACGACCGCGAGGTGTACGCCCCGAACGTCTTTTCGCCGAACGACGACGGCGTGAACGACGGCTTCACTTTGTTCACCAAAGGCGTGTCGCGCATCCGCTCGCTGCGGGTTTTCGACCGCTGGGGCAACGCCGTTTTTGCGCGGTTCGACTTCCCGCCGAACGACGAACGCAACGGCTGGCAGGGCGATTTCCGGGGCAAGACCGTGAACCCGGCTGTGTTTGTCTGGTATGCCGAGTTGGAGTTCTTGGATGGCAGCCTGCGTTTTTACAAAGGCGACGTGTCGGTGGTCAGCGAGTGATTTCCCGCGCTTCGCCAGTGCAGCAGCATTTTGAAAAAGCCTTTGGCCGGATGGCCAAAGGCTTTTTCTTGCTCGATGCGAGGCAAGGATTCTTTCGACCTTTTCAACTTCTTTCAACTTTCCAACCTTGCTTAAAACCGACCTTCGCGCCTCCAATCGCACCAATGCCGAACATGAAACCGGACATCCATACATATTACAGCCACACGCGCTTCGATTACCATGTCGCGTGGATCAACAAGAAAAACCTCTCGCTGCACTTCGGTTTTTACGACGAGCACGCCGACAAACACGCCGACGCGCTCGCCAACATGAACCGCGTTATGGCCGACTCCGTCGGCATCATGCCCGGCGAGCGGGTGCTGGACGCGGGCTGTGGCATGGGTGGCTCGTGTTTTTGGCTGGCCGAAAACCGAGGCGTGCAGCCCGTCGGCGTGACACCTGTGGCGAGCCAAATCGCTGATTGCCAGAGATTTGCACAAGCGCGGGGGCTGGCGGACAAGGTGACTTTTGTGCAGGCCGACTACCGGGCCATGCCGTTTGCCGATGGCTCGTTCGATGTGGTCTGGGCCTGCGAAAGCCAGTGCCATTGCCCGGAAAAGGCGGATTTCTACCGCGAGGTTTTCAGGGTGCTGCGGCCCGGCGGGCGGTTGGTCGTGGCCGATTATGTCCGCACGGCGCGGCCACTTTCGCCGGCACAGGAACGCTTGATTGCCGAGTGGCTGCACCCGCAGGCTATCCCCGACATTGACACGCGGACGGAACACGAACAGGCCGCCGCCGCTGCGGGGTTTGCACAAGTGGACGTGCGCGACATCACCCCGAACGTGCGGGTCTCGCTGCGGAATTTGCATGAAATCTGCTCGAACTGGCTGTGGTGGGGCAAGTTGCTCCGCTTTTTTCGGCTCATCTCGGCGGTGCGGCTCGGCAATGTGCGGGCGAGCATCCGACAGTACGAGGCCGTGCAGGCGGGGGCTTGGTTTTACGCGCTCGTCACGGCGCGGAAGGAGGCTTGATTTTCAAGATAGCCGACTCAATACGCCTGAATCAGCACGTCTGCCGGGATTTTCAGCTCGCGGTTGAGCACCCGTATCATGGGGAGGCTCAACTTCCGCTTGCCGGATAGTATCTCGGATTTTCGGTTGCGGCCAAGCAGTCGGTTGAGTTCCGTTTCAGAGAGGTTCATTTGTTCCAGCCGGAATTTGATGGCGGCAATCGGGCTGGGCTTAGGCACCGGATAGCGCGTTTTTTCGTAGTCTTTCACGAGCAAAGACAGGATTTCCAGCTCGTTTCCAAGCGTTGTGCCCGGCTCAAGGTCGAGTTGCACGAGCGCATAGACCCGCTCGAGCGCGGCTTCGTAGTCGGCCTCTGTTTTAACTGGTTTTAGCATACTTGACGGTTTTTGCATCAATGTTATCATACTGTTTGTGGGTGCCCAGCCAGACGATGAAGACAATTTTGAACTTGAACTCAATATCCACGACCAACCGAAAAGTATTGCCGTGAATGTTGAACACGACCCGCTTGCCGCCCAAAAGCGAAGCATTGCCGAACTGCATTTTCAACTCGTTCGGGGTATCCCAATCGGCTTTCTCCACTTCCTCATACCATGCCAGCAGGGCCTGCTCAACCTCTGGGTTTTCTTCCCAAAATTGTTTCAATGTCTTGACGGCGATGACGCGCATGGCGGCCACAAAAATAAACGTCGCGCTCCCAATTTGGGAACAATTACTCAGATAAAAAGCCGGGCTGACGGAGGCTTCAGCCTCGTCAGCCCGGCTTAATTTTCAGACAATCAAAGTTTTCCCACAGATAAATCTGTGGGCTGGGCATAAAAAATCTGACAGATTTCAGGCCATCGGTGTCCTTTGACTCCTTCAAAATCCGGTGGATTTTACCACACAGCCCACAGATTTATCTGTGGGTAAACAAGTCAAACAGCTTCTTAGGGCCTCAATCCATCACCAGCACTTTGCCCTGCCCGAAGAGGCCGTTTTCGGTCTCGATTTTCAGGAGGAACAGGCCGGTGGGCAGGCCGTCGCGGCGCAGCCGGAACTGGGGCGCGGTGGCCGTTTCCTGCCGGAGCAACTGCCCGGCCAAATCAAAGATTTTGACCTGCACGGTTTGGCCGCCGGGCAAACCTTTGAGTTCGACGGAAGCATCGCGGGACAGCGGGTTGGGCGAGATTTTCAGCCCAAAATCGGGGCGTGCGGGCTGCCAGCTTTTCAGGATGAAATTCTCGCCGACGCGGTGCTGGGTGGTGTTGGTGATGATGGGTTCGTTGAAGTCGAAGTAAATCGCGGCGCGGTTGAATATGTCTGTTTCGAGCGGTGTGCCGGGCTGCTGCGCGACGCGAAATTTGACGAAGCCGTTGGAGCCAGCAAGG
>JBKBIC010000189.1:0-9626 GCA_046299435.1 Saprospiraceae bacterium | reverse complement strand
GCGTCCCCTTTTTTTTTTTTTTGATCGTTGTTTTTCACAACAAATACCTCCGGTGGGTGCTTTCCCCCCCGCCCGCTTTTCGGTTGGAAGTAATTATGGATGTTTAGAAACGCCCATTGCGTTGAAAATCAGACACTCGAATTTTTCAACCCTCTTCAACGCTTCAACCCCACCTACCTCGGCACCTCCAATTTTTTGATGATGTCGTCCACCACTTCACGGGTCGTGTAGCCCTCCATTTCGCGTTCGGGCGTGAGGATGATGCGGTGGTTCAACACGGGATAAGCTACTTGGCGGATGTCGTCGGGAGTCACGAAATCGCGGCCAGCGATGGCAGCCAGTGCTTTAGATGTCTTCAATATGGCGAGCGAGGCGCGAGGGCTGGCACCGAGGAAAAGATCCCCGTTTTGTCGCGTGTTATGCACCAGCGCGGCGATGTAATCCAATAGTTCTTCCCGGATGAATACCCGTTCGATGCGGGTACGGGCATCGGAGATGTCGCCGGGCGAGAGCACAGACTCCACTTCTTCGCGGATTTTCCCATCAAAATCATGCTTGAAACGCCGCAAAATGGCTCCTTCGTCTGTCAGATTGGGGTAGCCCATCTGGATTTTGAACAAGAAGCGGTCGAGCTGGGCTTCGGGCAACTTGTACGTCCCTTCCTGCTCAATCGGGTTTTGCGTGGCGACCACGAAAAACGGCTCGCCCATCAGGTGCGTTTGCCCGTCCACCGTTACCTGCCGTTCCTCCATGACCTCAAAAAGCGCGGCCTGCGTCTTGGCCGGTGCGCGGTTGATTTCGTCAATCAGCACGATATTCGAGAACACTGGCCCGGCTTTGAAATTGAACGCTGATGTTTTCACGTTGAATACGGACGTGCCCACCACGTCGGATGGCATCAAATCGGGCGTGAACTGGATGCGGCTGAAATCGGCGGCGATCGTCTTGGCCAAAAGCTTGGCACTCAATGTTTTAGCGATGCCCGGCACACCTTCCAATAGGACGTGGCCGCCCGTGAACAAAGCCGTGATGAGCATGTCAATCGCCTCCTCCTGGCCGACGATGACCTTCGCCAGTTGCTCGCGGACGCGCTCGGCACCCGATTGTACGGGCCGGACATCCACCGCAGGGGCGGGCTGTTTTTCGGGTTCTGGTTGCAGTGTTTCGTCAGTGGTCATGGTTCAAATTTTTAAAATTTGGGCTGATAAACGGCGCGAACAGGCCAATTATCTGGCGTTTTTCCAGAAATTCTCAATCGAGAGGTGCAGTTCGGTCATCATCGTCTCAGTTGGTTGGTATTGGGCGCAGGCCGTGTATTTGTCAAAAATATCGCGTACCCGTGCTTCCGGGACTTGGGCCGTCTGGGCGAGGCGGTTGAAGAATGTCGAGTCGGTGCGGGGCAACGATGTGTCGGGGTCGAGGGGCACGGAGAAGCCATACCGTTCGCGGAGATGGGCGAGGAACAGCCGCATTTTTTGGGTGCAAAGCCGCTGGAAATTTTGCTCGCGGAAGTGCAGGTTGGCGATTGCGCCGATGAATTCGAGCGAACTGTTCTCGTTGCGGGGCAGCACGGGGATGATGCGTTGCCGTCGCCGCGCTTTTGTGATGACCCAAAGCAGCCCCAGCGCAAGCAGCAGGTACCACGCCCAAGCCAGCGCGGGCTGTCGCAGGATGTAGGTCAGGGCGTGCTCGTCGGGCAGACTGCGCGGCAGGCCATTGCGCTGCCGACCGACGGCCTCGGTCGTGCGGCTGTGCGTGTCCCAGTAGATTTTGCCCGGCGAAAGGTGCGACAAAACTCCGGTGGCGTAGGCCCTCCCTTCGGGGCGCAACAGGTGAAAATTGGAAAAGGCGAGCGGGGCGGTGTGCAGCAGGAAACGTCCGCGGCCGTGCGGGACTTCGGCAAAATTGGCGAGCGAGTCGTTCATCATGCCGAGCAGCGCGAAGCCGTTTTCGGCACAAAAACACCGATAGTCAATGTAGTGCCAGCGATAGGGGCGCGGGCGGTTTTGCCGGGCGTAAAAAAAGGGGGGCGGCGCGGAGGCCATTGTGTCGGGCGAGGGCTGGCGAAGGCTCAGCGTCACGCCGCCTGTGTCCCAAAAAAAATCGTAATCGCTCCAAACCACATCCCCGCAGGGCGGCGTGTAAATCGAATCGGAAATGCTGGCGGGCAGGGTTTTGCTGCTGATGAATGCGGTGTTGCCGAGGGCTACAAAATCCAGAAGTCGCTGATTGTCAACGGAATCGAGCAGCATAGCCGCACCGATGAACACATAGTTGGCGTGGCCGGAAGTGTCGAGCGGGAGCGTGGCGGCGAGTTTCTTTTTGAGGTCAATGCGTTCGTGTCCGGGGAAATAATCGGCCAGCAGGCTGTGGAAAATCTGGACGCCGTAGGGCTGGTCGTTTTTTTCGGAGTGGGCTTTGTGCAGGGGTGTTTCGGCCCAATCGAACTTGTCCCGCGCCCCTCGGTTTTGCCGCCAAAAAAAGAAGCCCAGCAACATGGCGATGCCGAGCAGGACAAGCAGAAGGGGGCGGTTGGGCATAAGTTTTTGGTGATTTGGCTATTCGGTGATTTGGTGATTCGAATCTCAAATCCTCGAATCACCAAATCGCCGAATCCCCGTCAATGAATGACTTTGACCTTCATTTTTACGTCTTTTTCCGGGCGGTCGGAGCGGTCGGTTTTGACGGCGGCGATTTTGTCGAGCACGTCCAAACCTTCGACGACACGGCCATAGACCGTGTAATTGCGGTCGAGGTGCGGTGTGCCGCCGAGTGTGCGATAGGCCGCACGCTGCTCCGGCGTGTAGCGGAAATTGTTCATCGTCTCAATTTGGTTGAGCATGGCATCGTCGGGGATGCTGCCGTGCACGATGTAAAACTGCGAGCCGCTGGATTTTTTCTCCGGGTTGTTGGTGCGGGCCGCGCAAATGGCTCCTTTGATGTGGACGAGCGAGTCCACGAATTCCGCAGGGATCTGGTACGCTGGGCCGCCCATGCCGAGGGCTTGGCCGGGCTTGGCATCGCGCGATTGCGGGTCGCCGCCCTGAATCATGAAGTTGTTGATGACGCGGTGGAACAGCAGCCCGTCGTAGTAGCCTTCCTCGGCCAGTTTGATGAAGTTGTCGCGGTGTTTCGGGGTGCTGTTGTAAAGCTCGGCGAGCATGGTGCCGAACTCCGTCTCGATTTGGATGAGGCAGCGTTCGGGCGCGGTGACTTGAATCATTTGCTTGGAAACGGTGGTTTTGTTGCCTTTTTTGGCTTTGAGCACGACGGAGTAGTTGCCCGAACGGTTGTAAGTGTGGCTCGGATTGGCCTCCGTCGAGGTGCCGCCGTCGCCGAAATCCCATTCATAACTTTCGGCATTGACGGATGTGTTGGTGAATTTGACGGTGGCCGGGGCCACGATTTTTTGCTCTGGGGTGGCGAACGAGGCCGCGATTTTCGGGGCGCAGCTGCTCAGCAACAGCGCGGCGGACACGCAAGCGAAAAAGAGTCTTTGCTTCATTTCTGGTGGAAAAATTGATTTTGAGCGGGCGAAGGTAAGGCGAAATGCCGCCCGAAACGAAACTGCCCGACACGCAAAAGTGTGCCCGTCGGCGGCTTTTCGCGGTCATTTTTGGGCTTGCAGCAGTTGTTGCAGCACCATGTAAAAGTCCTTCGCCTTTTGTTCGACGGGCATCGCATCGCTCCAAGTGATGCGGTGTGTGCCTGCGCCGTCGCGCAGTTCGAGGAAGAAATACATATTGCCGGGATGTTCGTGCCGCACATCGCGCAGGGCCAAGTCTTTGGCCGTCGAGAATAGGCCGCGCGCGGTCTTGGCCTTGATGCTGGCGCGTTCGGTGGTGGAGCCGTCGAGGGTTTTGAACTGGAAAATTTGCCCGTTTTCGAGCAGCGCGAACGAGGTTTCCTTGCCCGTGAAACCGCCGCCGCTGCCCCAGCGGATTTGTTCGGCGGGCAATTTGTCGGCAGTGTGCTTGGCGGATTTGCAGGCAAAAAACTGGGCAGCGGCCAGCAACGCGAGTGCGAAAAGCGTGATTCTCATGGTCGGGACGTGTTGGTTTTGTGGCTGCGAAAATAGCCGAATTTGGCACTGCCCATCACCACACTATCGTGACCACTTCTTCCAGATTGGCATTCAGGCTGCGGCTGACGGGGCAACCTTTGGCGGCGTTTTCGAGGATAGCCTTTTGTTTCGCGGAGTATTCCCGCGCGGGCATCTGGATTTTCACTTCGATACGGGCGATGCGGCGCGGGTCGGCGGCCATGATTTTGGTGATTTCGGCGGTCGCGCCCGTCATGTCAATGTCGTGGGTGCGGGCGGCGATGCCCATGATGGTCATCATGCAGCAGCCGAGCGAGGTGGCGCAGAGGTCGGTCGGCGAAAAAGCCTCGCCCCGGCCCTGATTGTCGGGCGGCGCGTCGGTGATGATTTGCTGGCCGGAAAGCAGGTGCGTGGCTTGGGTGCGGAGCTCGCCGAGGTATTCGATGCGGGCAGTCATGTGGCTGTTGGTTTGGTGATTTGTTGATGCGCTTATTCGGTGATTTGTTGATTCGGTGATTCGAGGTCAAACATCCCTCATTTCTCATCCCTCATCCCTTTTTCGGCCATGAGCCGGAGGGCGGCCAATTCGCGGTATTTGCCCCGCGCTTCCTCCGCTGGGATGCCGAAATATGCCTTGCCGCCGGGCAAATCCTTTGAAACGCCCGACTTGGCTAGCACCACCGCGCCTTTGCCGATGTGCAGGCTCTGTGCGATGCCCACTTGGCCGTAAAGCACCACGTTGTCCTCCACGATGGTCTTCCCACCAATGCCGACTTGCGCCGCGAACAGGCAGTTTTTGCCGATGACCGCGCCGTGCCCGATGTGGATTTGGCAGTCCAATTTGCTGCCGGCCCCGATGATAGTGTCGCCGCTCACGCCTTTGGCGATGGTGCAGCCCGCGCCGATGTCCACGTTGTCTTCGATGATGACGCGGCCACCGCTGCGCCATTTTTGGAAGGAGCCGTCGGGCAGTTTTTTGAAGTAAAAAGCGTCGCCGCCGATGGTCGTGTTCGCGCCAATGACCACGTTGTCGCCGATGGTCGTGTGCTCGCCAATGTAGGTGTTGCTTTGGATGTGGCAGTTTGCGCCGATGCGGACGTTGGCCGCGACGATGACGTTTGGCTCCAAAATGGCCGTCGGGTGGATGTCGGCACGATGGCTGACGGGCACGGTGAGCGGCTCGAAGGGGCGGTGCTCGCGCACGAGCGTGTCGTACACCTCGAACGGGTTTTTGACCAAGAGGATGACCTTGCCGGGCGGACACTCGGCTGCCTCGTTGAGCAGCAACACGGTGGCCGGGCTGGCGAGCGTGGGCGCGAAGTATTTTTTCAGGTCGGAAAACGCGATGTCGCCGGGCTGGACTTTGTGGATTTCGTTGATGCCGGTGGCCGAGAGCGTGTCGTCGCCGATGATTTCGGCCCCGAAACGGGCGGCGATTTCGCGGACGGGAATGGGTTGCGGAAACTTCATATTTGGAAGGGCGGGAAATTTTGCCGCAAAAAAACGGCGAATTTCCCGGCCAAAAGGCGGGCGGCGAAGGTTTGTGTGGCCGATGCGGTTAAATGGAATAAATCCCGCCAACAACACCGGCCCCGTAAACCTCAAATCAGTTTTTCGCCACGACAATTTTCCGCATCAAACCCTCGCGGCCCACCTGCACGCGCACGGAGTACAGGCCGTCGGGCAATGCGGAAAGGTCGAGTTCGACGCGGCTTTCGCCCGTGAAATTGACTGTCGAGACCTTGCGCCCGGTGGCATCGAACAGGGTGATTTGGCCGTCTTCGCGCATCGTTTCGGGGAAAATGGCCGAAATCTGGCCGCTCGTCGGGTTCGGTTGCAGCCGAATTGCGGGACTGTTTGGCTCGAAAACGGAGGCCGCTAGAGAATCACAAGGAGAACCGACCTCGGCATTCAAACGATAGAATGGGACGTTTGGCACAACCCAGTTGTTGTAGGCGGGTAGAGAAACACCGCGTTGTTGCACATTGCATGCCAAACCTTGTTCAGCAGGTTTTTCGATGACGTGCATATATCGAGAATTGTAGTTAGAAACACTTATATAGATCTTGTTGTCAGGTGCGAGTTGCATTTGATAGAAGCGTGTCGGATAGCCTCGCTCGTCAACGAAACCGTCATATTCTGCCACAAGGGTTTCAGAACCAATTATATTGGATGCGTGTAGGTCATATTGATATATTTTGTTCCAGAATGAGACGTATAGAAACCTTGAATCCGCAGAAAATGCCGCACCGCCAGGTGCGCCGGGATGTCCGTAACTACGGTTCAGGTAATTGCTAAAAATACCTGTACAGCGGTTGAATTTATACAAGTCAAAGGTTGAATAATCATCAATAGGAATGGTGCCCGGCCAAGTGTAATTGACGTACCATTTTCCATCGGGAGAGTACACGGATTGTGCTGCCCCATATGGTGATTTGTTAATAAACTGAACATGATGAAATTGAATGCCTTTTGGGTCGAGCAAAAATTGATAATATTTATTTTCATCTCGGTGATAAACTGTGACCCACCAGTCCCTACCATTCGCATGACGGACTGCCGTATAGCCACCAAACATCAATGTGTCTGTTTCAAGCGGGGTTTTGATTTCCACCACTTTGCCTAAGCCCGAGTTTTCATTCATGTCAATAAGCGAATAGTACAACGGCGAACATCCACTCGTGTAGAAACCTTCAAAAAGGTAATGAATCAAGTTCCCTGACACCATGACTATTTTACTTGGGGATCCGGGCAAAGGCAAAAGCAGCATGGCCTGAGATGCAGATACACCGGCCATAAAGCTTCCGGGTGTCAAGTCTTCACCACCTTCAATGAGTTCATCTTGGGCATTGTAAATCTGTTTCCCATTTGTCCAACACCAGAGTTTTCCTGTGCTGTCGCAGATAGAAGAGTTCGAACGCACAAACCGGGAATTATCCAGTTTTACATGGACAGAAAGAGAATCATTGTTAAAATCCATTATTGCGGAGCTATACAGTGTATCAATACTATTCCCAGCACCGCCAACCAACCATTGATAGTCCTCCTTTTGCGTATATGCACGATGGGCGATGACAGTAAGCACCGCGAAAAGTATATATTTTTTCATAAAAAGGAAACGGGTACACGACCCTAAATGGACTGTGTACCCGTGATTTTAAATGATTGTTTATTTGTTCAACACAATCTTGCCTAATTGCAAAATCCCTCCATTTGTAAAAATTTGGGCAAAGTACATCCCTTGAAGAGTGGTCGGGACAACAACAGGATGAACTGATGCCCCCGGCTGAAATTCCGTGCTAAACACTATTTGTCCGGCCATATCCGTGAGCGAGAAACGTGCAGGCGCGTCTGCTTCCCGATCAAGATAGATAAAAAAACGTCCATTTGAAGGGTTCGGTGAAATCTTGCCAACCTCAACTCCCAAAAGCTTATCGCGGCTTGCTGCGATAGGTTTTTCGGCTGGATTATTTTGACAAGTTTCGTCAGTTTCTGAATAGTCAACCGACTGTGAGTAAAGTCCTTGCAGTGCTCTCGCAAGAAAAACGCCTTTTCCCCCAAAAAGCGGGCATTGGGCGGCGATGAATTCGATTTTTTGTTTGTCCGAAGATGGAAAGTTCCAGTTTCCTGTACTAATAGCATTCAAGTAAACCTTCCATACCTCCAGTTCGTTTTGCTGGAACACTTTATCCGAAGATATCTGATTGCAATCGTCCAGCAGCAATTTAGCTCGTGCCTGTTTATCTTGATGAATGACCGAAATAAAAGGCTCTAAGCTCGCTGAAATTCCCTCAATTTCTTCGGTCAAATTCACGAGCGTATTTGACAATGCTATTTTTTCGGTTTCGGTAGCAGCAGAATAAGCAAACAGAATCTGCTGTCTTTCTTCCATTTTTTGTTGATAACTGAGGGAATATTGGACAAATATTGCGTCGTCGGCTATCCTTGACGGAATCGAGTCCAATGATTTCACTTCCCCTTCTATATCATTGAATTGTGCTTCTAAGCCGTTTTGGGCCGAAGCAAAGAAGCCACTAATGGACGCATTGAAGTTTTGTAGATGAGGATTGTGTTGTAGTTTTTGCAATAAACGTTGCCTTGCTTCCCAGTAAACAACGGCTAAATCGATGTCTTCAAGCGGACGCGAAGCAAATAGGTCAACCTCCGTAATGGTTTCCCCGTTGCCGCGGTTTTCTGGTTTGGGAGGAGTTTCGCAGTCTGGCTCGGGGTCTTGTGGGTTTATTGGCAATACCCAATCAGTTGATGCCCCCGAACTAACTACAAAAACAGAATTTGGGCTAAGATGGGCGTTGGAAACTGTGTAAAAGGACATATTTGCGTCGGCCGAATTGCCCGTAAAGTACCCGTCATCTGTGGTATTGGCCCCGCTCCAGTCGTTCCCGGTGAGGTATTGGCTTCCGGTGATTGCCCCTTGCTCATAGTACATCCCATGCACATGGCTGTTATAGTTGGTTGTTTTTATGGCAGAGTTATCGTTCAAAAGGGCAAAATTCAAACCCCGATTGGTGTACTGCACAAAATTGCACTCAGTCGTAGTGTTGGCACTATTTTCTACCCTGATGCCTTGTAGGATGGACAGAAAGTCTTGGGAATTTTGCTTGCCTGTAACCCTGTTTTCTTTGACGAAGAACCCCGGAGAGTTCGCTATGTGAATGCCATATTGGCTATATGTGGCAAGCCCAGTAATCGTGTTTGATGAAACGCTATTGTCAAATAGCCATACCGGGGCTGGTACGTCAACATTATTGAGAAGTATCCCGCTACGCCGTCCTGTACCGCTGCCCCCTAGAGAAATGTTATTGTCGTACACCTGAATGTGATCTCCGGGCGAAAAATCCGTCATGTACATATTTTCAAGCAGGACTCCGTATGCTACATTAGGTTTGGTTACTGAAACGTACGCTGGTCGTATTGTTGAATTGCCGCTTACACTTATACCGCCTTTGCCATAAGCAGCACTAATTTTCACGCAATGGGAATGCCAAGAATTGAATGCCAAATTATCGTCTATTTTTATCTGGGTGCTTGGCCAGAACGGATCCATATGATGGTATAAAACAAGAATGCACTCTTGCTTTGAATCAATAAGGCCGCAATCCTCAATCAAAAATCGTCCTGTGTTGTTGATTCCCACGATCCCTTGATTGACATTGGTCATGGAAATGTCTGTAGTGGAAAAAATTGCATTGATTTGAGTATCTTCGCATCCAGTTGCATATATGCCAATGCTTGTGCCTGTGAATGAACAATCGCTTAATATTGCGCCCGAGCAATTGTCCATGTAAACCCCGTAAGCAAGGCTGCCAAAATTGTTGACTGGCGACTCAAAGTAGTCTGCCGAAAAAAACGTGTCCTCCATATATATTCCTATGTTTTGGGAGGGGCCAGATATTGGAGGTGTGCCGGGTAGCATGTTGCCAATTTTATCGAATGTACATCCAGTAATCGAACTGCCAAAAGGGTTGAGTGCTCCATTTTGACAGTCAATTCCTCGATAGTTATTGATGAAATCAGTGAAGAAAAGCGACACGGAAACGTTTGTCGAAAGGATTGCGATCGCACT
>JBKBIC010000188.1:0-9647 GCA_046299435.1 Saprospiraceae bacterium | reverse complement strand
AGTCAAAGTTGCGTATAACACTTGTTAGCAGTAAAGTTATAAATTATGAAATTTCCATTCGATACCTCAGAACAAGAGATTTTTGACTTTGAGCGGTTGCTTAAAGCCAACGACCTTTCAATTCAGAAAGGCAGCGACCTTGAAAGAATTTCCATTGCCGTACTTGAGGCAAATGCTAAGTATAAAAAAGAAATCAAACACGATAATAATACTGACATCAGAATTTTATTCTCTGATGTCGCTGGAATAATTGACTTTGTAAAGCAAATATTAAAACATAAAAGCCACCCAAACTTTAATCAAGTTATACCACATTTACATCTTTTAAATACAGCATCGACTGCAACGATGACCACAAAAAGTAAAGTAACGGATGCTGGCAATAATAAACTCATGGAACTTTACATTGCGCTACTCTGTATGAGTTTTGCAACAAATGTCCGTCTTGACCATCCTGATAACTCGAAAGGGGACAATCCAGATATAATGTTTGAATTCAAAAATGAAAAATGGGCTATTGCTTGCAAAGCACTCCATTCCGCAAAAGTAAAGACACTTTATGATACGATAGAAAAAGGAACTGAACAGATAAATAGGAGTTCTGTTGATAAAGGAATTGTAATTGTCAATTTTAAAAATATCATTGATAGAGAACAGATTTGGCCGATTATCAACCAAGAGCAGGTGGATAGAAATGGAGAGGAACCAATCTTTGCTTGTTTCCCTAATCTTGATAGACCCTTGGAAATTTTATCTACGTATGGAAGTGATTTTCAGGAGAAGCTAATTGAAACAATTGAATTAGAAAACTTGAAAAACCTATCCAAAAGCAAGAAATGCCCACCAGGATTCCTAATCTTTTTACAAGCATTGACTGCTGTTCAGTTTAATGGGCAATGTCCGGCAACTATCCTTAAAACTTTCAATTTTGTTCAATTTGACGATATACCGAATGAATACATTGAGGTTGGGATTAATCTAAATGAAGCAATGCACAATAGAATATGATAGGTAGCACTGCTAACAACGGCTTGCTGTCCATGCCGCCCAACAGCCAGCCCGCAAACCAAACGCACGGCGGCACGGCAGCAAGCCAACCGTCCACCCCCAAAAACACCCCACCGCCCGCCAGCCCTGCTGCCGGGCGGTGCCATTTTTCAGCCCCGCCGCCCACAGCTATGCGCCTGAGATTGCTTGCTATCCTCGGCTTTGTAGCCACCGTTTTTGCCCTTTGGCTGGCCATCGGCCCTGGCCGCCGCGTGGATTTTCAGGCTGAGGTGAAGCCGCTTTTGAACAAAAAGTGCATGGCCTGCCATGGCGGCGTGAAACAAGCGGGCGGGTTCAGCCTGCTCACGCGGGAGGAAGCCCTGAAACCAACCGACAGCGGCAAGCCCGCCATCGTGCCCGGCGACCCGGCAGCCAGCGAATTCATCCGCCGCCTCACTTGCGCCGACCCGGAGGAGCGGATGCCCTACCGAAAAGAACCGCTCGTGCAGGCCGAAGTGGACTTGCTGGCGCGGTGGGTAGCGCAGGGCGCGGACTGGGGCCAACATTGGGCGTATTCGCCTGTGCGACAGCCCGTTGTACCCGGTCGGGAGTGGTCGCTGTCGCGTTTTTTCGGCAAAAAAGAAACCGCATGGGGCCGCAACGAAATTGATGCTTTCGTGCTCGCTCGTCTCCGAAAAGAGCACCTCTCGCCCAGCCCAGAAGCCGATAAAAACACCCTGCTGCGCCGCGTCGCGCTGGATTTGACGGGGCTGCCACCGTCCGAAAAATTGGCCGCGCTATTCCTAAACGACACATCTTCAACAAGTTACGAGTGGTTGGTGGATTCGCTGCTGGCCGCACCCGCTTTCGGCGAACGCTGGGCTTCCGTCTGGCTCGACCTCGCCCGCTACGCCGACTCGAAAGGTTACGAGCGCGACGCGCGACGGTTTGCGTGGCGATACCGCGACTGGGTCATCCGGGCTTTCAATGCCGATATGCCCTACGACCAGTTTTTGACCGAACAAATTGCGGGCGACTTGCTACCAGAACCCACTGACTTTCAACGCATTGCGACGACTTTTCACCGAAACACGCCCACCAACGACGAGGGCGGCACCGACAACGAAGAGTACCGCACTGCTGCCGTGCTCGACCGCGTGAACACGACTTGGGAAGCCGCGATGGGCACAACCTTCGCCTGTGTGCAGTGCCACAGCCACCCCTACGACCCGTTTTTCCACGAGGAATATTACCAGTTCGCGGCGTTTTTCAACAACACCCGCGACGCGGACACTTACGATGATTTTCCGCTGCTGCGCGTGTACGCTGGCGCGGACAGCACCAAGTTTTTGGAACTGAAATCTTGGCTCGAAAACAACGTGCAAGCCGCCGAAAAACAGCGCGTCCTGAACCTCGTGCAACTCTGGCAGCCCGCGTGGTCGTCGGTCGAGACGGACTCGCTCGAAAACTGCGCCCTGCTCGACACCAAATGGCTCGGCATGAGCCATCGGAGCAGCGCACGGCTGCGGCAAGTCGGGCTGGACGGCAAGCAAAAACTCATCGTCCGCATGAGCGTCGGCAAGCCCGGCGGCGCGGTGACGCTGCGCGTGGACAAGAAAGACGGGCCGGTTTTGGCGACAATCCCCTGCCCGAAAAACACGGGCGGCTGGTCGCTGCAAACAGTTGACATTCAACCATTTGTAGGCCGTCATGACGTGTTTTTGGTTTATGAAAACCCGAAAATCGCCCGCAAGCCGGAAGCGTTCGGGATGCAGTTTGATTGGTTTGCGTTCACCGAAAAATTTCCCGGCACAGGCAAACCGGGCGCGGCGGAGGCCGAAAAAAAATTCAACGAACTGCTGCGCGGCGGCTGCGAGACGGTGCCCGTCATGTTCGAGAATCCCAGTGATTATCAACGGATTACGTACGTTTTTGAGCGCGGCAACTGGCTCGTGCCCGGCGCGGTGGTGCAGCCCGGCACCCCAAAATATTTGCCGCCGATGCCCGAAAACGCGCCGCCGAACCGCCTCGGCCTCGCCCAATGGCTGACCAACAAACAAAACCCGCTGACCGCCCGCGTCATGGTCAACCGCTTGTGGGAACAACTTTTCGGCACGGGGCTGGTCGAGACCTTGGAGGATTTTGGCTCGCAGGGCGCGGAGCCGTCGCACCCGGAATTGCTCGACTGGCTGGCGTGGCGGCTCATGCACGACCACCAATGGAGCCTCAAACGGACGCTGCGCGACATCGTGCTTTCGGCCACATATCGCCAAAAATCGGAGGCCACGCCCGCGCTTTTTGCCCGCGACCCGCAAAACCGGCTGCTCGCACGCGGGCCGCGCGTGCGCCTTTCTGCCGAGCAAATCCGCGACCAAGCCCTGGCCGTGAGCGGGCTTTTGTCCGATAAAATGTTCGGCAAACCGGTTATGCCGTATCAACCCAAAGGCATCTGGCAAACGCCGTGGAACGGCGATTCGTGGAAAACCAGCGAGGGCCGCGACCGCCACCGCCGGGCCGTGTACACGTTTTGGAAACGCAGCAGCCCATACCCGTCGGCCATGAATTTCGACGGCGCGGCGCGGCAAGTTTGCACGGCGCGGCGGGTGCGGACGAACACGCCGCTGCAAGCCCTGAACACGCTGAACGACCCTGTTTTTGTGGAATGTGCCCAGTTTTTTGCGCTAAAATTGCTCGTCGGCGATACGCTTTCGCCCACGATGAGCCTCTGGGAGTGGGCTGCGGCAGCCTCTTCGACGGCTGAAAAACAACAAAATTTGCCCAAAATTTCGGGGCAAAATCATCCCTCATCCCTTGTCCCCCATGCCTACGAGCAAGCCGTTGGCCGCCCGGTTCCACTCGAAAAACTGGCTGTTTTGGAAAAATTGCACGCCGACGCGCTCGCACGGTTTCGGGGAAAGCCCGCCGATGCCGCGCTGTTTCTGGAAAATTTACCGCCGCCAGCGCGAACCCCGGAGGTGGCTGCGCTGGCGGCGGTGTGCAATGCAGTGCTGAACTTGGACGAGGTCTTGGTCAAGTGGTGAAACTGCTTCCGGTCAAATTTTCACCTCAATCCCCAATTCTTTCAGTTGCTCCAATTTGATACCGCTCGGTGCGTCAATCATCATGTCGCGGCCTTGGTTGTTTTTGGGGAAGGCGATGAAGTCGCGGATGCTGTTCGCGCCGTTCATCACCGAGCAGAGGCGGTCAAAACCAAAAGCGATGCCCCCGTGCGGCGGTGCGCCGAACTCGAACGCGCCAAGCAGGAATCCAAATTGGTTTTCGGCCTCTTCGGGCGTGAAGCCGAGCAACTTGAAGTTGCGGGCCTGCAGGTCGCGGTCGTGGATACGAATAGAGCCGCCGCCGATTTCCACGCCGTTCAGCACGAGGTCGTAAGCGTCGGCGCGGATGCTGGCGAGCAGTTTTTTGTCGTCGGATTCCATTTTCGGAATGTCGGCGGGTTTTGGCGAGGTGAAGGGGTGGTGCATGGCGAAAAACCGCGCGGCCTCCTCGTCCCATTCGAGCAGCGGAAAATCCATGACCCAGAGCGGACAGAATTTTTCGGGGTCGCGCAGGCCAAGCCGGCTGCCCATTTCGAGGCGGAGTTCGCTGAGTTGTTTGCGCGTTTTTTCCTCTTCGCCACAGAGGACGAACAGCAGGTCGCCGGGTTTTGCGCCGGATTTTTCGAGCCAGATTTTCAGCTCGTCCGCGCTGTAAAATTTGTCCACGGACGATTTCACGTCGCCCGTTTCCTCCCAGCGCACATAAACCAAGCCTTTCGCCCCGATTTGTGGGCGTTTGACCCACTCGGTCAGTTCGTCGAGTTGTTTGCGGGAATAGCCCGCGCAGCCCGGCGCAGCAATGGCGATAACCGATTCGGCGGCATCGAACACGGGGAAGCCCTTGCCTTTTGCCACGTCCGAGAGGTCGCAAAACTCCATGCCGAAACGCAAATCTGGCTTGTCGGACCCGAAGCGGCGCATGGCCTCGTCGTAGGTCATGCGCGGGAAATCGGGCAATTCGAGCTGCAGAACCTCGCGGAAAAGGTGCTTGGTCAGGCCCTCGAACGTCCGCAAAATATCCTCCTGATGCACGAACGACATCTCGCAGTCAATCTGCGTGAACTCCGGCTGGCGGTCGGCGCGGAGGTCTTCGTCGCGGAAGCATTTGACGATTTGGAAATACTTGTCGAAGCCGGCCACCATCAAAATTTGTTTGAAGGTCTGCGGCGACTGCGGCAGGGCGTAAAACTGGCCTTTGTTCATGCGGCTTGGCACCACAAAATCGCGGGCACCTTCGGGCGTGGACTTGATGAGGTTCGGCGTTTCCACTTCGATGAAGCCCTGCGCAGCAAGGTATTTCCGCGTTTCGATTGCCAAATTGGAGCGGAAAAACAGGTTGCGCTGCACCGCGCCGCGTCGCAGGTCGAGGTAGCGGTATTTCATGCGGAGGTCGTCGCCGCCGTCGGTGTCGTCTTGGATGGTGAAGGGCGGGGTTTTTGAGGCGTTCAAAATCTTCAATTCCGAGACTTTGATTTCGATGTCGCCCGTCGGGATTTTGGTGGTTTTCGAGGCGCGTTCGATGACCTCACCGCTGGCTTGGAGCACGAATTCGCGCCCAACGGTGCGGGCGGTCTCGAACAATTTCGCGTCGGTGTACGCCTCGTCGAAGACCAATTGGGTGATGCCGTAGCGGTCGCGCAGGTCAATCCAAAGCAGGCCGCCTTTGTCGCGGATGACGCTGGCCCAGCCGCTGAGCGTGACGGTCTGGCCGATGTGTGAGGCGCGCAATTCGCCGCAAGTATGGGTACGGTACATGGTAAAGTTTTGAGTTTCGTGTGTTGAGCGTGGAGGCTTGTTGCCGGCATTGAAAAACGGATGAAACGGGCGGCAAACTCGAAGGCTTCCGGCGCGAGCCGGAAAAATCCGTTCAAATCGGGCAAATCCGTTTCATCCGTTTTTCAGTCCTGAATGGTCGGCAAAGTTAAGCCAATTCGCCGGAATGGTCGGCGGGGCGCAGTCCGGCAAATATGAAGGCCAATTTTTCTCCCCAAAACAACGGCGCAACCTTCTGACAAACAGAGGATTGCGCCGTTACATGAACCCTAAACTGGGGTGGCCTCACTTCAAAATCACCACCTTTTCCCAGTCGCTTTCGGCGGTGGCTTGCTGGCCGGTGAGGTCGGTGCCGCGCACTTTCGTGCAGGCGGGCGGCGGCGCAAGCAGCGCGTCTATTTTTTCCAGCAAGCGTTGAATCTGAGATTGTTGCTGGGATATCAAGGCATCCATGTCCTTGATGAGCGTGTCCCGTGTGCGGAGCAGTTCCTCAAAGTATTCGCGTTCGGGCTTGGGCATCGTTTGGCCGAAGACAATGTTGTGCCCTTGTTGGTTGCGGAAATTGTTGTGCAGGGTCATCCCCTCGTGTTTCATCAATTCGTCCACCGATACGCCCAATGCCCCGGCAGCTTTTGGCAGGGCATCCACGGCTATCTTGGTCTTTCCGTTTTCCATGTTCCGATAAGTTTTGGTGCTCACCCCGATTGACTCGGCAACAGCATCCTGTGTAAAGTTTTTGGCGAGGCGCAAGGCCCGCAGATTGGTTCCGATGTTCATATTTCGAGCAGGTTTGAAGTTGAAAATGGCAAACAAAGGTAAAACCGTTCCGCACAAGGGAAGCCCTTTTCCGGCGAAGGGTAAAAATTCCCTTTCGGTTCGCGCTGGGGCAGGAAAATCTTTGTGGACACTCTCCACACCGGGGATTAAAATTTCACTATAAACCTTTTCCAGTCTGATGAAACACGCTTTTCGACCCGCCAAAGCCTTCCAATTCGCGCTGCTTCTCATGCTTTTTGCTTGGGCTGGCTGCCAAAAAGACCGTGAGCTAACCGAGCAAAACGCCCCAACGGAACCCAACTACCCAATCACGATTCAGGAGGCGATTCTGCGCTTCAGCGAAATCGGGATTTCCAATACCCAATCTTTTAACGACTCGGCCGCAGGTAGGCCCTTCGTGGACATGGAGCCGCAGTGGGGCAATGCTTTTTTGAGCCATTCAACATCTGGACGGGAAATAGTGATAGTCCCGCTGCCGGACTCTTCATTGCGAACCTTAAACGATGGACGTGTAGGGGCAAAGCTGATATTCTTCAAGAAGGGGATTGACAGCGTTGATGTTTCCATTTTGTTGTATGCTGCTGACTCTTCCTACTTTGCTGCCAAGCATGGGCAGTTGGATTTCGAGGACTTTACTGGGATGTATGCCTTTTTTGATGTCAAATACAACTTTTCACACGGACTTTTCATGGATTCGGGAGAGCCAATTGTTGCGGTTGATAGTGTGTTTTCTGGCGAACACTCTGTAGGGGGCAGCCTTGATAGGCAAGACTGCATTACTAAATTGCTGTCAATAACTTATGACTGCTCTGTGGCATTTGACGGTGCCCAATACTGTACCGAATACTTTACAACAACGGAATGTGGGAGAACCATCGGTTTAGGCGGAAGCGGCACCGGTGGAACTGGCACCGGTAGCGGTACTGGCGGTGGAGGTGGAACCACCGGCAACAACAACAGCAACAACGGTAACAACAATGGCGGCACTTACACCAACCCCCTGACCAACGTATACAATGTGTTTAACGGTTCTGTGCCCGTAGATGTGTTTCTTGCCAACGGAGGAACGCTGCCAAGTGGGTTCAGCACCGAAACCGTGCAGCAATTCATCCAGATTCGGAACCACGGCGTAAATTTCAATAGTGCCCAGCTGCAGTGGATGCTCGACCACCCGACCTTCGTCCCGGTCATCCACGGCATTTTGTTCGGGCCACAGCAGGGGGAGGAGATGGCGACAATCAAAGTTGTTTTTAACTTTGCCATGCAACACAACCTCTCTGCAACCCAGTTCAATCACCTGGTACAGAACAACGCTGCTTTCACGAAAGCGGTGCAAATCCAAAACGAATGCCAGTTGGCGGATGGGCATTTATCATGGTTGATAACGAACAACATGAACGGGGGACAATTGGGTTCTTACACCGAAATATTGTCCTTTTTAAACAGCCACAATGCCAGCTCACAGGAACACACAAACGCACAGGCTGTCGCCAAGGGGTACATTGGCATATTGGCAAGTAACGACCCGGCCGTTCAAGATTTCGTCTCGAACTTTCAAGCAGCATCCATAGGCGACCCGATATGGGGATTTGTCAAAGAGCAGATGGCTGCAATACTCACAGACCTAATTGCGGACTTGATCCCCGGCGGCACCATATTGACGATTGGGCCGCAGCTGCTGAACAACTTGGAACAAGGAAATTTGCTGGATGCCTTGTGGAACGCCGTTGACATAGCCCTCAATGAAGCAGACACTTTTATCCCGGCCGCAAAAGTTGCGTCGTTTGGCATCGGGGTTTACACCAATTTCAGCAAGTTGTCCAAGTTTTACGATGCAATGAAGAAGGCGGCAACACTCGGCGATGATGTGCTTTTTGGTATGTATCAAGTGCTTAGAAATAGAGTTGACGACATCTATGCAAAATTCGAGTGGGTCAACAATGACGTAGGCGCAAAGCTTTCTGGCGGAAATGCACTTGAAATCTGGGATGATCTGGAAGATGTTTTTCCCAACGCGACCATCCTTAGTCCAAGCCAGTTGGCACCTTACGAGATAGCGGGAATCAAGCTGAACAACGGGACGAGAATATCAATCAAATACGGTGGGAATACCAATCCAAACGGATACACGATCGAATTCAAAACCAATGGCGGATTTATTTATAAGATTCGCTTTGACTAAGTAGACATGAAACTAATAGATGACAACTTTCAATTTGATGCAAGACTCCCTGCCATCCTTTTGGAGGAGTTGAGGCAGTGCATTGGAAAAAAAATACATAGCATGGCTTTCCATAGAGGCGCGTTTGATGTACGAGCGGCTAACACGTTTGAATGTTTTGGGAGCATTCGGCTTACCTTAATAGAGCACAAAAAACACTTCACTCACGTTGACATAGAATCCTTGTTTGGCACAAACAAATTACCACTGACGGATTTTGGGGCATTAGGCATTAAAATCCATTATGAGCCTCATAAAAAATTGTCTGAAAGGATTGGGTTGACCAAGCAGATTGATAATTATTTCATCTCTTCGGTATCGGGGTTTGGTGAATCCCCAATCTCATCGTTCAAGTTTTACGGAAATAGCCAGTCTGGGTCTCTTAACAAACTTGACCCCGATATGACAGTTGAATATTTGAAGGAGAACTTTGGTACTAACGAATACCCAGAGATAAAATGTGAGTCAATAGAATTCGTAGTTATAGAACAGGTGGATTTAGTCAACATCATCATTATTCCTGTTGCAGAAGGCTTCAAAATTATTGTTCAGCCTAAGGGATTCAATAATAATTTTGAAGGCTATTATTCAATAGTAAATGGTTACAACAAAAACATTGTCCTCCAACATATGATTGCCGATTAAATTAAAAGATGGTGCCAATCAAAGAGACTTGGTAGGTCGCGGAGTAGAAGTAAAACGCCCTTGCGGACTCATCCGCAAGGGCGTTTCATTTTCCCCCAACACCAGCCTCCTCACTTCAAAATCACCACCTTTTCCCAGTCGCTTTCGGCGGTGGCTTGCTGGCCGGTGAGGTCGGTGCCGCGCAC
>JBKBIC010000187.1:8656-9654 GCA_046299435.1 Saprospiraceae bacterium | reverse complement strand
CGGGACTGAACACTATTTGTCCCAGCAGACTCCTTTGGAGAAAAATCCGTAAAAACTTCCCCTCAAATTTTAAAACACACTCACACTCTTAGACTGACAAAGTTTGTCGCGTTTCCACCTTGTCTGCACAGTGCGGCAGATAAATTTGTCCGCCTATTTCGGGCAAAAAACAAAGCCAGCCACGCCGCCCATGTTGCTTTTGCTCTCCGATGTCCGAAAAAAATTGCTGGCCCTGTGGCTGGGTTTCACGGCCTTGCTGCTGCTTTTTTTCCTGTTGCAATTCCTCAACGGCAAATACGCCGACATCGAAGGTGTGGCATGGACGTGGGTTTTTGCCCAGCTGTTGCCCGGTTTGGGCGTGCTTTGGGCGGCCACTTTGCTCAATTTGAACGCAGGCAAGGCCATTTTGCGCTGGGCGTTTTGGGGCATCGCGGGGCTGGCTGGGCTGTTTTTGGTGTTCGTGCTGGTGTCATTGGTCGGCATTTCGGGCGGGTCGGCGGGGCTGAGTTTGACGGAGGGTTTCGAGGATTCGTACCGGTATTTGCTGCCCTTGCAGGGTTTGGTGCTGGCGGTTTTCGGGCTGCTTTTTTTCAAAAAAGAGAGCATTTTCCAGCCCAATGCGAACATCCTGCGCGACCACGTCGGCCAGCAACTTGCCAAGGCACAAGCCGCCGGGCAGCACGACCGCCAACACGCCCTCGAACTTTGCGCGGCAGGGGATTTGCCCGCGATGCTCGATTTTTTGGAACAAAAACTCACCGAAAACAAGCCCGCCGCCAACCGGCTGAACGACCTAATTTTGTTGAAAAATCAACTCGCCAACTTGCGCCGCCAGTCCGACCTCGGCCTCGCCGACCCGAAGGACACCAACCGCGAATTCAACCGCGTTTGCGTGGCAGCATTGGGGCTGGTGGAGTTGATTTGAATGTTTTGAGTTTTGGGGGGGGGGGGGGGCGGGGCGCCCCCCCCACACGACGAACAAAACAGACCACGAAAAA
>JBKBIC010000187.1:0-8646 GCA_046299435.1 Saprospiraceae bacterium | reverse complement strand
AGCTTTTTATTCGTGGATATCTCCCACCCCCTCCACCCCCAAAAACACAAAACTCAAAACCCGAACCATGAAAAAGCACTTCCTCCCGCTCGCGTTTTTGGCCCTCGCAGCCGCGCTGCCCGGCCAGCAACTCCTCGAAATCCACCACTCGTGCAGCTTCGACGGCGAGGAACGGCAGACGGAGTTTTACGCTTTCGATGCCTCTGCAGAGGCCGACCAGATTGTGGGCCGCATCGTGAAGGCCGTCAACCTCTCCAAGAATTTCGTGGTCAAATCCGCCGACTGCAAAAACGCGCTCGCCACCGTGAAAGGCCGCGACCGCTACATCCTGTACAACACTACGTTCTTGGAAAAATTCAAGCAGGATGCCCGCACCAAATGGGCGGCCTACTGCGTGTTGGCGCACGAAATCGGCCACCACCTGAACAACCATGACATCGAAACCGACGACCCGAAAAAGCGCAAAATCATGGAGTTGGAGGCCGACCGCTTCGCTGGCGGCGTGATGTTCACGCTCGGCGCGACGCTCGATGAAGCACAGGCGGGCATCGAGATGTTGCAGACGCAGGGCGAATCGGCCACGCACCCGCCCGCCCGCGCCCGTGCGGAGGCCATCGCCAACGGCTGGAAAAACTCGCAGGAAAACTTCCGCCAAATCAGCGACCAGCGCGACAGCGACCCAACCGCGACCCAACCCGACAACAACCGCCCGATGGTGCCGCCCTCGCCCGAAAAAGGCCAGCCAGACAAGGGCAAACAGGACAGCAAATTGCCACAAAACACCCTCGACCCCGGTCAAAAACCAACGACCGAAACCACCAGCGACCTCGATTTCACCGAAGTCTCGGACTTGCTCATGCAGCAGTACATCATCGGCAGTTGGGAGTGCTCGTTTTACAACGGCGTGGGCTATGTGAGCAATTTCGCCACGTTTTACACGAACGGCTCGGCCATCGGGCAGTCGTATTTCAACGGGAATTTCGTGGGCAGCATCGCTGTGAACTGGACGATTTCGCAAGGGATTTACACCCAACTCAACCCACAAACGGGCCTGTACGAACGCTATCGCATGGTCTTCGACGGCCCGAACTACATGAGCGCGACCTTCGTCGAGACGAACGGCGTGACAAATTTCCCCTACGGCACGACCTTCAATTATGTGCGGCGGCAATGACGCGGAAAATCCCACAGCCGGTTTGTTCACACTTGGCAAGGCTTTTACATCAAGCTAAAAATACCGACAATGACAAAACGATTCGCCACCAACGCCCTCTGCGTGGGCCTCGCCGCGCTTGCGCCCATGCTCCTCCAAGCCCAAAAAGTCTGCGTCCGAAATGCCACCCAAGAGCCTGACATGGCCGTTTGCCCAGCCGACATCACGACCGTGCCCAACCTCGTCCAGCCCAACAACGACATTTTCCTCCGATTCACACCGCCCAACCCGCACAGTGCCGACCCGACGGATTTGGCGGACTTGGGCTGGTACAAGGCGTTCTGGATTTTCGGCGACGGCACCTATTGGAAGCCCGAAGATGACCAGCAAAACCAAGATGCCCTCTCGCACACGGTCACGCACAATTACGCCTACACGAAGACCAAATACCCGGTCAGCGTATATCTCACCGAACGGTACAGCAACGACAACCCGCCGCCGAACAACCGCGTCATCATCACGCCGGACGACAATACCGTCACGCCCGACCCCGACCCAAACGCCAACGAACTGGACGGTGGCCGCCTCATCCGCCTCAATTACAACCACAACCCCCGGCCGGGCTACCCTTTTGTGATGCCCATCACGTTCGCGCCGAGCGCGGGCGCGACGCGGGTTTACCTGTTTTACAATGGTTTTGCCGATGCGACCAACGGCGCAGCCAGCAGCGCACACCAATGGATTGATTTCGGCAACCAAGTCAACTGGCCCGCCTATTTCCGGCTCAAGCCGGGAGTTACCACCGTGAGCGAAGTGGACGTGAGCACATTTGCCACTGGCCGCCCTACCTACCTCTCCGGGTTGGCGACGCGGTTCACGCACTGCCTGCAATTCGATTTCAATGGCGTGGACATTGACAGCAAAATTTTCCCGCCGGACATGGGCGGCCTGCGCGTCTTCCCCGAACTGACGACCGCCATGCCGCCAGCGGGAGCCACTGGCCTGCCCATCACCTCACTGGTGTTCGCGGCGGTGGTCGTCAATGGCACCGGGATAGACACCAGCACCGACCCTAAAATCATCGCAAGGGTCGCCAATTTGTCCAAAGTGATTTTTGGAAACGACACGAGCCTACCCACCAACAACTACGAAATCGGCGACGACGAGTTTATTGCCGACATTGACACCCTGCACCTCCGAATCGTGGCCTCGCACGACCCCAACCAACTGAAAATCAAACACATCTACGACTTGGGCGACGGCAAACGCCGCGTGGATTTTGCCCTCCAAATCTGCAACGAAGGCTCCATCAAAGAGCCCCGCCCGACGATGTTCATCCGGGATTTGACCGAAGGGAAATTCACGGAGCTGCGGTTTTTGGAAAAGCCCACGCCCACTTCGACGGACTTGGCCCCGACAGGCAACCCGCACGAATGGAAAGCCATCCTGCACGACTTCGAGATTCCCGCCGTGCCGCACCCTTACGCCCCGGCCTGCCGCACGGTCGAGTTTTCGGCGACGACGACCGACGCGGGCATCGCCGCACTGACCGTCCGCGACCCGCGCGCGCTGCGGGCTTGCGTCAATTTTTCGCTCGGCGAAGAGGGCAACCTCATCTGCTGCGAAAACGACACTATCGCAAAAGACAAATTCAAGGATGTGAAAGGGGATTACCCGCCGCCGCCGTCGCCGTGCAAATGCTTCGGTTTCGGCTGGTGGTTCTGCCTGATGCTCGCGCTGGGCCTGCTGGGCTTGCTCGTCCTTATCTGGAAGATTTTTTTCAAAAATTAACCCCTGCGCGTTTTTGGCGGGCGGCCAATCCCTCGGCGACAAACCCGGCTGGCCGCCCGCCAAAAACTGCCGAAACCCGCCAAACCGCTCGCCGTTGCCCGGCATTTTTGGGCAAAAACCATCGCGTCGTTTACCTTCGCCGGAAAAGTTTCCTGAACGATGCGCCAAAAATTTGCAGTTTTCGTGTTCGCCGCCCTGTGCTGGGCGCAAGTCTCGGCCCAGTCAACGGCCTATGTTTTCAAAGGCGGCCTGAGCCTCGGCACCCAAAAATGGGACAACTCCTTCGACCGCCAAGTGCTGTTCAAATCCCACGCGGCCCTGGCCATCGAGTCCGTGAACAACGAGGACGACCGCTCGTCGGTATTCGCACAATTCGGCTACCACACGCGGGGCAGTGCCATCCGCTCGCGTTTTTTGTTCAATGGCGGCGGGGTGAGCACGTTCACCCAAGAGTTCACCTTTTCCAATTTTTCGCTGATTCTGGGCGCGAAACAGAAGTTCGACCTCGGCCCGAAGTCCAAATACTACTATTACGGTGGGTTGCGCGGCGATTACACGCTGAAAACGAACATTGACGAGCTGCAACCGCCCGGCGGCGTGGAGCCTGCCTTCGCCACTTATTTCTACCTTTCAAACCCCGTCATCGGCGGCGTGCAACGCTGGATGGCCGGGCTTTCGGTCGGCGGCGGCATGGAATTCATGTTTTCGGACCTCATCGGCGGGCAGCTGGAACTGAGCGTTCACCCGGATTTGACCTCCCAATACCGCACCCCGCCGCTGACGACTTCTGTGCAAGACCCTTTCACGGGCGGCTTCGTCTCCATCCCCGAACGGCGCATCAAAAACACGACCATCGAGCTATCGCTTGGGCTGCGCCTGCTGCGGAAAGTGGTATATGAAGATTGAAGCGATTTACGAATGCCGATTTTGGGTTTACGATTTGCGCGACCATGAGAATCGTCTTTAGACTTCTTGCGAAACTCCGCGAAACTCTGCGCCTGCTCAGCGGAACTCTGCGTGATAGACTGTTACGCAGAGTTGCACAGAGGTCTCGCAGAGTCCCACAGAGACTTTCGCAAGAGGTCTATTCGTGAATTTTAAATCCAAAATCTCCCTCATTTCCGTTTCAAGAGTTCGTCCACCGAGACGTATTTGGTGTGCTCGGAGTGTTTGAAGTTTTTGTTCGGGTTGCTCATTTTGAACAGCCCCCGGAACTGTTGCCAGATGAACGACGGCGTGGTGCCGACCGCCCCCCAGACCGCCGCGTGGGCATCCGAAAGTTTCATCGTCCAAATGACCGTCGCCGCGAAAATGCCCAGTGCCAGTACGATGGCCAGCGACACCATCGGGGCCAAAAACAGCCCGGCCACCGCCAGCACGAACGCCGCGCCCAACTGCAAAAACATGGGCAGCGCGAGCGTCACCAACCCGAAGTAAAACTGGTTCCAGCTTAGCCCGAACAACCCGCGCCGCAGGATGCCGAGCGCGTTCGGCACGTTTTGGAAATAGGAAAAAAGCCAGCGGCTGCGCTGTGTCTGGACGGCGGCGGCGGAGTCCACTTTTTCGTCGTAAATGATTGCGTTCCAAGCATATACGATGTGGTCGTTGCGGCGCAGGAGGAAATTTTGGAGGATTTTGTCCTCTTGCAGCATCTTTTTCCAGAGGTGCTTGCCATGCTCGATTTCGGGGCTGCGGAGGTATTCCCAATAAAGGTTGGTCTCCGTCGCCATGCCCGAACCGCTGATGACCGCCGAGCCGCCGAGGAGGTAGGGGGCGTAGCGTTCCGTGTAGTTTTTGTAGAGTTCGCCCAGCGAGTCGGCGGCGGCCATTTCGGTGTCGAGGTTTTTGGCGGTGCGCTGGCCTTGTATGCAGCGATGGCCGCTGTTGGCGTAGCGGTTTATCTCGGCCAAAAAGTGTGGGTGCGCGAGGTTGTCGGCATCGAACACGACCGTGAAATCGTGCGGGCGGCGATAGTTTTCCATCGCGTGGATGATGCTTTTGGCTTTCAGGCGCAGCGGCGGCTCCGGGCGCAGCAGCACGAAGCGCGGGTCGGTGATGTCGTCGAAATCCACGTCGGCGCATTCGTCGGCCACGAGATAGACCATCTGGTTTTCGTGCGTCTGGCGCAGCAGCGAGAACACGAGCGGTTTGGCGATGCGGCTGTTGCGGTAGGCCGTGATGATGCAGCCGAAGTCGAATTTGCGGGTTTCGGGCACGCCCGGCCGCAGCCGCTCGCGGCCCAGCATTTGGGCGAACGCGACCGTCAGGAACGGCAGCAGTAGCTGGAAGATGACCAGCCCGGCAAGGATGTAAAAAATGGCGAGGATGGGTGTCATGCGGTTTGTTTTTGCAGTCGAACGGTTGGGGCCGAACCAGTGCGGATGGCCTCGAATTCGTTGTCGGAGGGGAAAAAATTCCAGAAAATGCCTTTCAAAAAGGCCCGCAGCGTGTCGCGTTCGCCGCGCAGCAGGAGCGAGACGGCGTTTTTGGGGATGGTCAGCGCGAACAGGAAGGCGTAAAAAAGCCACAGTCGCCAGCCGGGGAAATTGCGCCGCATGAACCACACGCGGTTGCGGTTGAGGTAGTAGGTTTTCAGGGCACCGAGTTTGCTGACCGTGACGCTCTCTTTGTGGTAAATCTTGGCGCGTGGCTCCACCCAAATCTCGTAGCCCGCCCGCCGGACGCGCTCGCCCCAATCCAATTCTTCGTAGTACAAAAAGAAATCGTCGGCCATAAGCCCCACGTTTTCAATGACTTGTCGCGGAAAAATCATGGCCGCGCCGTGCGCGTAGGCCGTCGGCACGGGGCTGTCAAACTGGCCGTTGTCCTCCTGTTTTTGGCCGATGGTTTGGTTGCGGGCGGTGACGGGATGCACGGGGGTCATGCCTGCGTATTGAATCAAATCACGCGGGCGCGAGCCGTCGTTGAAGTAGCAAATGAGCGGGCTGGCGGCTCCGATGCGCGGGTTTCGCTCGAAAAGCGCGAGCAACCGGCGGATGCAGCCGTCGGTCAGTTCGGTGTCGTTGTTGACGAAAAACAGGTAGTCGCCTGTCGCTGCCGGCACGGCCAAATTGTTGCCGCCGGCAAAGCCGAGGTTGCGCTCGCTGCGGATGAACTTCACCTCCGGGTAGCGTGTAGCCAGCACCGTTTCGGGGTTTTCGCGGCTGGCATTGTCCACCACGATGACCTCCGTGCGCGGGTAGTCCTGCCGTCGGATGCTGTCGAGCAGGGCACAGGTGACGGCGGTTTGGTTGTAATTGACGGTGATGAGCGTGACCAATTTTTCCTTGACCATGAACGGGCGGAATCGTGCAGACGAATGACGGACGGATTGCGATTTCAGGTTCATGCCTTTGGCATAAATCTGAAATCGCAATCCGCAAATCCTTGAAGGCGGGTCAACTAAGGAGGAGAGATTAAACCGGGAAGGCCGTTGCAACTTTCGTTCCGGCTTTGCATCACTGTTTGGGCGCGGGCTTGGGGGCGGGCGTGGCGGGCGTGGTTTTGAAGCGCGGCTGCACTTTGCCGGGGCGCGGCTCTTGGGGTGCCGGAGTCGGCGTGGCCTCCGAAGAAGAAGCGGGTTTCCGCATGCCCGGCCCGCTGGGCTGTTCGATGTTCACCGGCCCGGCTTCGAGGCCGAGGCGGCGGCGCACGTCGGTCGGCAGCGCGTCCTTGTGGACGGTGAACGAGATGGTGTTTTGGCGCATGTATGCCTCGCTGCAATAGACAAAACCTTTCATGTCGCTGACCTCGCCCCATGAGTTTTTAACCTTGTAAAAAAGGCCGCTGTGCGCCTCGTCGAGGATGCCCGTGATGTGCATCAAGTGGTCGTCGGTAGTTTCTTGGCGGTCAAAAAGTTGCTGGCGATAGTCCTGAGAGACGAGTTTTTCGGGTTCCGTGTATTTGAAGGTGTTGGCGCGCTGCACCTCGGTTTTGTCTTTCCAGTCTTTTTCGGGTACGAGCGCGAGGCCGTATTTCGCCCCGAAGCCCGCGTTGCTCACGTCCGCGTCCCACTCGACGGAGTAGCCTTGCTGGATGGAATAGTTCAGGCAGCGCATCATGTCGTCCAAAGGCAGGTTGTAAAACGAGCCGTGCGAGAAATTGTCCGGCACTTCGAGGATGAACGACGACCAGAACGGATGGTGCGTGAACGAGGTGATGCTCACATAGTCCGAGGGCTTAATACCCAGATAATCAGCGTATTGCAGCGGCGTGAACGGCTGCCCGGCAATGGAAAACTTGCGTGGCACGGGGCCGAATTCCGCGTCCAGCACGGCCTCGATTTGGGCGAGCCAATCGGCGGGCAGCTCACCTTTTTTGCCCTGCTCCACGAAGCCTTTGCAAAGTTCGACGAGTGTTTTTTCCAACTTGGAGTGGTCGTAAGGCTGGCCCACATCCTTGCGACCGGGGTAAATATCCTCCGGCACGATGCCGAAATCCCGCACGGCGTTCAGCAAATCGTGGGCGAGGCCGCCCTCGCCCAGTTGTTCGTGGCCCTGCCGACGGACGTATTGCTCGCATTTCTGGCGATAGACGTGCCGCACGGCGAACATTTCGGAAAGGTTGTGCTCACCTTTGCCCATGCGGAGCAGTTCGCTTTCGAGGAACGACAGCGTGGAAAAGCACCAGCACGTCCCGGTTTTTTGCTGGTTTTTGACGGGCGTGCAGGGCACGGTCTTGAATTCTTTGAACTGGTACGGCTCCGGGTCTTGGGCAGCCAAGCCCAACGCAAAGGCACTGAAAATCAGCGCGTTGAGTAGTTTTTTCATGTTGTTGAGTCGTTGAATTTGTGGTACGGTCGGGCGAGCATCTGGCCGCTAACCGAAAAAAAGCGGCGAAATTTACGGCAAAAACACGCCTGCTCGACGGCCATGAAAACGCGGATTTGACGAACCGGGCGGATTTTGTCCCGCCGTCGTCCGCAGCCTCCGTCAGCCTCATTCTTGAACTATGCTTTTTTACAGCACCAAAATCGAAAACGGCTTTGCTTGGCTCGACGAAGAAGAGAGCCGCCACCTGCTCGCCGTGCTGCGCCGGAAGCTCGGCGACCGCCTGCAAATCACAGACGGTCAAGGCTTTATGTACGAAACCGAACTTTCGGAAATCGGGAAAAAGTACGCCGTCGCCCGCATCCTTGCCCGCACGCCTGTGCCCCTCCAATCTGCCGGGCGGCTGCACATCGCCATCGCCCCGACGAAGCAAATCGAGCGTTTCGAGTGGTTTTTGGAGAAGGCCACCGAAATCGGCGTGGACGAAATCACGCCCCTGCTTTGCCGCCGCTCCGAGCGCGAGACCGTGCGCCACGACCGGTTGGAAAAAATCTTGGTTTCGGCCATGAAACAATCCTTGCGCGGGTTTTTGCCCAAACTCAGCCCGCTCACGCCCTTCCCAGCATTGGTAAAAAAAGCCGCCGAGCCACAAAAACGCATCGCTTGGTGCGCCGATGAGCCTGTGCCACACCTGAAAACACGGCTCGCGCCTGACTCCGATGCCCTCGTCCTCATCGGCCCGGAGGGCGATTTTGCCCCAGAAGAAGTCAAATTGGCACTGGAAAATGGTTTCGAGGCCGTCGGCCTCGGCCCAGCCCGGCTCCGCACCGAGACGGCGGGCGTGCTCGTGGCGGCCATTGCAGGGATGAGAGACGGTGAGAGGTGAGACGGTGAGAGGTGAGACGGTGAGAGGTGAGACGGTGAGAGGTGAGA
>JBKBIC010000186.1:0-9711 GCA_046299435.1 Saprospiraceae bacterium | reverse complement strand
ACACTATTTGTCCCAGCAGACTCCTTTGGAGAAAAATCCGTAAAAACTTCCCCTCAAATTTTAAAACATACTCTTAGAGGGTTAAGGAAACTGTAAGAACTGCAAACATTACCGCGCCGCTTCGCCGGGCTTGGGCCGCCAGAATATCTGGGCGATGCTCATCTGGAAGTCGGGCAAAACCGGTGCGGCAGAACAAACCGCTTCGTCGCCGGCGCACTCTTCTGTCTTTTCGCCGGGGCGGAAGACTTTGACGGTTTTCAGTTTCGGAAAAATATGCCACACGACTTGAATGCCCGCATTTATGTAGTCCCGAAGTTTTTGCTCGGCTTCCTCGTAGCGTTCGTTCGGGGAGATTATCTCGATGGCAAAAGCAGGGATGAGCGGGTCTTTTTCGTCGGCGGCCAGATAGATTTGCTCGCGGGTGAGGTATCCCAAATCTGGTCGGCGGATGCTCCGGGATTTCAGGTACGAATCGAACTCCGAGTGTAGCCTGCCCAGTTTCTGCCGATAGGCAGCAGTTGTCTCAAAAAAATCTTGGAGGTTTTGAAGGATGTACATCTGGTTGCTGTTCATGGTCTTGTCGGTTTTGATGAGCCTGCCGTCTACCCATTCCAGTTTCACGCCGGGTTCTGCTTCCATTGCGAGGAACTCTTCGCGTGAGATTTCAGGTGCCTGCCCGTCGGAGACGGCCTCCGCGAAGATGCCCTCCGCTTGAAGTGCAGCAGGATTTCCGAGTGCGGTTGTCGAGTGTGTCATGGCAATAATTTTTGGTCAAAAATAGGCAGCGGGCAGTATGCAGTTTGCGGTGGGCAGTTTCTGGTGTGTGGCGACTGCCCACTGCAAACCGCCCACTGCCTACTGCAAATTGTACTCCTTGATTTTCCGGTACAGCGTCCGTTCGCTGATTTTCAGTTCCTCGGCGGCCTCCTTTCGGCGGCCATTGTATTTTTTGAGGGCGCGGCGGATGGCATCTTTTTCGATTTCGTCCATTGCCAATAGCGTTTCTTCTTGGGCGGATTGGTCGTAACCCGTGCCTGTTTTCGGGGCATCAATGATGATGGGGGTCACGCGGCCGACATCGGTATTGGGGTAAAAATTGTCCGGTTGTTGGCCGTAAAAAAACTCCGGGTCGTCGGCTTGCTGTTCGCGCATGGGATAGCCGGGCACGGACAGTGCGGGCTGGTATTTGCGGAGCGAACCCATGTCGGGCATCCGCAGGTTGTTGCTTTTGACCAACTCGAAAAACATCCCTTTCAGCTCGTTCAAGTCGTTTTTCATGTCAAAAAGCAGTTTGTATAGCAGCTCGCGCTCGTGGAAATCGCCCGTGCCGCCGCCCGAAAAACTGCCTTGCCCGGCAGACACCGGCAGGTTCCGGTTGAACAGGTTGGGCATGATGTGCTGCAAATCCTCCGCGCCGACCTCGCGGTTTTCGGACAGCACGGAGAGCTGCTCGGCCACGTTTTTCAGCTCACGGATGTTGCCCGGCCAGCGGTAGTTTTCCAGAACCAGTTGCGCCCGGTCGTCGAGCCGCACGGGCTGCATCCGGTATTTTTCGGCAAAGTCGTGGGCGAATTTTCGGAACAGCACATGCACATCCTCGCGGCGGTCTTTCAGCGCGGGCACCCGGATGGGCACGGTGTTCAGGCGGTAATAAAGGTCTTCGCGGAACTTGCCGCGCCGCACACGGTCTTCCAAGTCCACGTTCGTCGCGGCGATGACGCGCACGTCCGTCCGCTCCACTTTGGACGAACCGACGCGGATGAACTCGCCCGTTTCGAGCACGCGCAACAGGAAAGCCTGCGTGTCGAGCGGCATCTCGCCGATTTCGTCGAGGAAAATCGTGCCGCCGCTGACCGTCTCGAAATAGCCCTTTCGCTCGCCGACCGCCCCTGTGAACGCGCCTTTTTCGTGGCCGAACAGCTCGGAGTTGATGGTGCCTTCAGGAATCGCGCCGCAGTTGACAGCGATGAAATCGTTGTGCTTGCGGCTGCTCAGCGCATGGATGACCTTCGAGAACACCTCTTTGCCCACGCCGCTTTCGCCGGAAATCAGCACCGTCAAATCGGTCGGCGCGACGCGGGCCGCCGTTTCGAGCGCGGCATCCAGCAGCCGGGACGTGCCGACGATGCCGAACCGCGCTTTTATGGATTGAAGATTGGACATTATTCTTTGAATGATGGGTGATGAACGATGAGTGATGAATGGTCATGCCTCAAACTTCATCCCCCATGCCTATTTGTAATTGAATTCGAGCACCTCGCTTTGCCCCGCGCCTTTCGTGGCGACCACGAAAAACTTGCCGTACTCGGATTCGGGCAGGTCGGTGTACTTGACCTGACCAATCAAAGTGTTCAAGAAATTGGGCAAAGTATTGGTGTGCCCGACGTACAGAATCTTTTGCCCCGCGCCGCCCTGCATCACGTCCGACAGCCAATCCAACCCGGCTTCTGGCGGGAAATTATCGAACGGCGGGCTGGCAGTGGTTTGGGCGACGGCGTGGCCGGTTTTCAGGGTGCGTTTGAGGTTGCTTGTGCCGATTCGGTGCAGCACCGCGTCGTCCATGATTTTCCCCAAACGCTCTGCACGGGCCTTGCCTTGCTCGGAAAGGTCGGGGTTCGAGCTGCCGTCCTGCGCTTTTTCGCAGTGGCGCACGAGGTAAAAAATCATCCACTCAGGGTCGTCGTAATGCGGGATAGCGATGCTTTGGCCGTCGGAAAGGAGGGCTTTCCCGTCTTTGGTGATGGCGGTGAGCATGGGCGGGCCGGTCTCTTTTTTGTCGGTTTGGCAGGCAGAGAATGCGAGCGTCAAGCCGAGCAAGGTTTTGAAAAAATTATTCCAGATCATCTGTGTTTCTATTTGTCGGCGATGAATGGGCTATCAGACGACTTTTGAAAAATCGTCCGTTTGCGCCAAGTTTTCTATTTCGTCTATTGATGCGAACGTCAATTTGCCTTTTTCGCGCCCAATCCGCACCATGTCGTCCGCGCCCTGCGAGGGGCCGCCAATCCGCAGCACCGCGTCAATTTTGTCCAGCAGCCGGATAGCCACCGGATGAAAAATAGAATTGAAAATCTCGTCGCCCATTTGTTTCGAGCCAGTGGTTTCTATCAGCGGCAAAGCGAACCACTCGCCGAGCACGGGCAAATGCCCCATTTCGTACAATTTCAACGCTACTTGGCTCATGTGCTCCACGTTGGCGGCAATCAATTCCGGTTGGTCGTTTGTGCCCGAACGGTACGGCCCGGCGACAAGGATGAACAATGGTTTTTTCATGTGTGGAATAGAAAATTTATCGAGTGATATAAATTTTTGATGAGGGAATAATTGGAACGCGGATTTGACAGATTGAGCGGATTTGCACGGATTTTTTCAAGTTTGGTACAACACAGAGGCGCAAAAAGCACAGATTTTAGAACAAAAAATCCGTGCAAATCCGCTCAATCTGTCAAATCCGCGTTCCAATTATTCCACAATCTCCACCTGATTTCGCAACAAATCCTCCAAGGTCTCGCGCCGCCGAATCAGGTGCGCCTTGCCGTCCAAGACCAGCACTTCCGCCGGGCGGGGCCGCGAGTTGTAGTTCGACGACATCATCCAGCCGTAGGCACCGGCGTTGAAAAAGCACAGCACATCGCCCTCGACTACCTCCGAAATGCGCCTGTCCACGCCGAAAGTGTCCGTCTCGCAGATGTTGCCGACCACGTTGTAAATGCGCGGCTTGAAAGTCGGCTCCGTCACGTTCACGATTTTGTGGTACGAGCCGTAAAACATGGGCCGGATGAGGTGGTTCAGACCCGTGTTCAGGCCTACGAAGCTCGTTGAAGTGGTCTGTTTGACGAGCGTGCATTGGGCAAAAAGATAGCCCGCCTCGCTCACCAAAAACTTGCCCGGCTCGAACATGAGCGTCAGTTGGCGGCCATAATCTTGGCAGAACTCGGCGAAGCGTTTGCTCAGTTTTTCGCCCAGCTCTTCGATGTCGGTTTCGATGTCGTCGGGTTTGTACGGCACTTTGAAGCCGCTGCCGAGGTCAATGTATTCGAGGTCGGGGAATTTGCGGGCGGCCTCGAACAGAATCTCCGCGCCGCGCAGGAACACGTCCACGTCCGAGATGTCCGAACCCGTGTGCATGTGCAGCCCTTCAATCCTAAGTTTCTGATTTTCAATGACTCGCAGCGCGTGCGGCAGCTGGTGGATGCTGATGCCGAACTTGGAATCAATGTGCCCGACGGAGATTTTTTCGTTGCCGCCGCCCATCAAATGCGGGTTGATTCGGATGCAAACCGGCACGTCCGGGTGGTGCAGGCCCCAGTTTTCGAGCATCGGGATGGCATCAATGTTGATTTTCACGCCGAGCGTGGCGGCCTCGCTCATCTCTTCGGCGGACGCGAAATTGGGCGTGAACAAGATGTCCGACGGCGAAAAACCCGCCCGCAGCCCAAGCTGGATTTCCTGCAAGGACACGCAATCCAAGCCCGCGCCCCAGTTTTTGAAGAGCCGCAGCACTGCCTGATTGGTCAGGGCTTTGCAGGCGTAATTGAACCGCGTTTTGGGCCAAGCGGCGAACGCGCCCGTGATGCGTTCCCATTGGCGGCGCATGGTGGCCGCGTCATACACATATAATGGTGTGCCGTGCTGGCGGCATAGTTCGAGCGGGTCAACGCCGCCGAGCGAGTATTTGCCGTTTTGAAGTTCCAATTTTGGGCGGTGATTTGTTGATGCGTTGATTCGATGATTTGGGGCGGGCAAAGGTAGAAGTTTCGGCAAGGAAAATTTTTGACAGGCCAAACGCCAAAACCGCAGGCTTGCGGCATCTTTGGCCGTAGGGCGGACTTTCCAGTCCGTCTCCTGAACATTCAATTTCCCAACGGACTGGAAAGTCCGTCCTACTTCATGGCCGAACGCGACCTCATCGAACGCTGCCTCGCCGGCGAACGCACCGCCCAAAAGGTGTTTTACGAACGGTATTCGCCGCTCATGTTTTCGGTGTGCCGCCGGTATTTGCGGAAGCGCGAGGACGCGGAGGAGGCTTTGGTCAACGGCCTTTTCAAGGCTCTGACCAATTTGCACAGCTATCAGTTCGCGGGCAGTTTCGAGGGCTGGGTCCGAAAAATCGTTGTGAACGAGGCACTTATGTTGCTCCGCAAAACCCAACCGCTGGTGTTCCCCGGCGACGAATTTCAAATCCCCGACCAGCCAGACAGTTTCAACATCGAGGCCGACATCTCCGCCCGCGAAATTTTGGAGCTGCTCGACCAACTGCCCAACGGCTACCGCACGGTGTTCAACCTGTACGTCCTCGAAGGCTTCAAACACCACGAAATCGCCGAGCAACTCGGCATCAGCATCAACACCAGCAAATCGCAGTTGATTCTGGCGCGGGAAAAACTCAAAAACCTGGTTAATAGAATGATGAATGATAAGTGATGAATGATGAACACCTCGCCACACACATCATTCATCATTCATCACTTATCATTCATCACTCGCATATTATGCCTGATTTGTTCGATTTTTTCCGGGAAAACGAGTCGAAACTCGAAGAGCGGCCCTCCGAAAAGGTCTGGCAAAAGCTCGAGTCGCGGCTCGAAAAGCGCACCGCCCGCAAGCGGCGGCGCATCCGTTTTTTGCAGTTGGGCGCGGTCGCACTGGCGATTTTGCTGCTCCTGCTGGCAGCGGCGGCAGTCGTGTTGCTGCGCTGAAACGCAACGAAACCACTTTGGCCCACCTCGTGTCCTCTGTGGTGAACTACCTTCGCAGCAAAAATCCAGACGTGAAAAAACATCTCATCGCCCCTTCCGTGCTCGCCGCCGACTTCACCCGCTTGGCCGACGATTTTGAAATGGTCAACCGCAGCGAGGCCGACTGGTTTCACCTCGACGTGATGGACGGGCGTTTCGTGCCGAACATCACATTCGGGCCGTTCGTCATCGAGGCCATGCAACGCCTCGCCCGCAAGCCGCTCGACGTGCATTTGATGATTGTCGAGCCGGAAAAATACATCGAGCAATTCCGCCGCGCCGGGGCGCACGTCATCACCGTCCATGCCGAAGCCTGCCCGCACCTGCACCGCACGGTGCATCAAATCCGCGAAACGGGCGCGCTGGCGGGCGTGGCCCTGAACCCGTCCACGCCCGTCTCGGTTTTGGAAGACATCATCGAAGACATTGATTTAGTGTGCATTATGTCGGTCAACCCCGGTTTTGGCGGGCAAAAATTCATCTACCGCACCCTGCCGAAAGTGCGCCAATTGCGCGAGTTGATTGACACCCGCAATGCCAACGTCCTCATCGAAATTGACGGCGGCGTGGGCCTCCAAAACGCCGAGAGCCTGCTCCAAGCCGGGGCCGATGTGTTGGTGGCCGGCAGCAGCGTGTTCGGCGCGAAAGACCCGCTCGCCACGATTTCGCAGATGAAAGCGTTTGAAGCGGTGTTCCAATATTGACGAACCCGTTTTGGCAGGATTGAACACGGATGAAGCGGATTGAACAGATTTGAACGGATTTTTCAAACTAACAACTAACCGTTCACCACTGACAATTATTAAAAAAACCTTCCAATCCGTTTCATCCGCGTTCAATCCTACTCAATCGGGAAGTTCCAGAATCCATGAAAAAGATAGATAAACTGCTGATTACCAGTTTCATCGGCCCGTTTTTCGTGTCGTTTGGCATCGCATTGTTCGTGCTCATCATGCAGTTTTTGTGGCTTTACATTGACGAAATCGCGGGCAAAGGCGTGAGCATTTTCATCATGTTGGAGCTCATCGGCTACCTCTCGGTCGCCACTTTCCCGATGGCTTTGCCCATCGCCATGCTCATCGCCTCGGTCATGGTCATGGGCAATTTGGCCGAACGCTACGAGCTTTCGAGCATGAAAAGTGCCGGTATTTCGCTGCTGCGGGTCATGCGCTCGCTCGTTTTTGCGGCGGCAGGCGTGGCATTTTTCTCCTATTTCTGCTCCGATTTTTTGATTCCGATTGCCAACCTCAAATTCAAGTCGCGCCTCTACGACATCCGCAAACAAAAGCCCGCGCTCACGCTCGAAGAGGGCGTTTTCAACGAGGATTTTCGCCAATTCGTCATCCGAATCGAGGACAAACAAGCCGACGGCGAGACCATTTCGGGTGTGTTGATTGACGACCAAACGGGCACGGGCCGCCTGAAATTCAACCAGATTTTGGCCGACAGCGGCCAGATGTTTACCACCGCCGACAAGCGTTTTTTCGTGATGAACCTTTTTCGCGGCACGCAGTACCAAGAACCCACGCCCAGCGGCCAGCAGCAAAAACAGAAATACCCGTTCGTGCGGACGAACTTCCGGTCATGGACGAAAGTGTGGGACCTGAAAGAATTTGAGATGAACCGCACCGACGAAGACCGTTTTGCCACGCAGCGTTCCATGTTGACAATGAAGCAGTTGCGACAAAACATGGACTCGCTATACAATGTCGTTGAGTCCGGGAAAATCGCCATTGCCGATGAGCTGCTGCTCGCCGTGCGCCCCAAGCCCGCCCCGAAACCCGCCCCGAAACCCGACTCCGCGCAGGTGAAAATCAGTCCGACGGTAGCCACCCAAAACCCGCAGCCCGCTTCGCCCACGCCCCGGCGATTGACGGCCAAAACGCCGCCCGCCGCCGCAAAGCCAACGCCCAAACCCAACACCCAACAGCAACCCAACCTGCCCAAACAAGACTTGACCCAGCCGCTCGAGTCCTACACGAGTTTCCTCGAAACCTTCCGCCCGGAAGACCGAGGCCGCATGGTCACGGAGGGTTTGAACCGCATCCGGGGCTATTTGACCAACGTCGAGAGCCGCAAAATCACGCTCGCCAACCGCAATTTGGAGGCTGTGAAAACGGGCTACGAGCTGTTCACGAAATACAGTTTCGCGCTCGTTTGCTTCATTTTTCTGTTCGTCGGTGCCCCGATGGGCGCGATTATCCGCAAAGGCGGGTTCGGGTACCCGATTTTGGTGAGCATCATTTTTTTCGTGGTGTTCATCGTGCTGACCATCACCTGCCGCAAACTGGCCGAATCGTACATCATGTCGCCGTTTTGGGCGGCCATGATGCCGTGTCTGGTACTCGTGCCCATCGGGACGTTCCTCACGCGCCGCGCCATGAACGACGCGCAGATGTTCAACACCGACCGCATTGACCGTTTAACAAACTGGCTGCGCCAGCGTTTTGCGAAAAAAGACAACCCTCAAATCGCACCAACCGACAAGTGAAACATTTTTGGGAAAACCCGTTTTTCAGCATCTCCGTCCTGTTGTTCTTCGTGGCGGGGTTTGCGCTTGCCACGTGGGTGCCGCATGGGCACGACATCTTGTTTTTCAATGAGTTACGCACCGAGCCGCTCAACTCGTTCTTCCGTTTTTGCACGCTTTTGGGCGAGGCATGGGCGTATGTGGTGCTCGGCGTGGGCGCGTTTTTCGTGCGTTACCGCTTCGCCATGCTGATTGCCCTGACGGGGCTTTTGGTGATGCCCATCTCATACGTCCTGAAAGACCAAATCGGCCACGACCGGCCCATCACCTGGTTTGAACAGCGGCAAATGCGCGACCAATTGGTGCTTGTGCCCGCCGTCGAACTGGCCAGCGGGCGCACGAGTTTCCCGTCGGGCCACACGATGGCGGCCTTCGCGCTGTTCAGCGTCGTGACCATGCTGCTGCCGCGCCGCCTCGCTTGGCTGGGCTTGCTGACGGCGTACACGGCGGTGTTGGTGGCCGTGTCGCGCATTTTTTTGGTGCAGCATTTTCTGGTGGATGTGCTGGCTGGGGCGGCGGTCGGGCTGGGGGTGAGTTTATTGGCCTTGCAAATCAGCCGCATGGCTTGGTTCCAAAACCTCGATTTTTTGGATAAAAGCCTGCTGCACAGGGATTTGCCAAAGGGGTGAGCCGCCCGTTTGAGTTGCTGTGGCGGGTACTCCTTCGCCCAAAAAATCGCCCAATCCTGTCCCAAATCGTGTCCCATCTCGGTCGGCCTGCGGAATGGCCTGCCCAACAACGTACTTTTGAGCCGCGCCGCCGCGCCCGCTTGAAAAATCCATGCGAACCAATTACCTGAAACTGCTGCCTTTATTGCTGCTCTTGGTTGTCCGCTGTGCCCGCGAGACTACCATTGAACTGCCCGAAGAAGACCCTAAAACGGTGGTCGTGTGCTATTTCAAGCCGGGCGAACTCTTCCAGATGGAGCTTTCGCGCAGCCAGTCGGTTTTCAGTGGGCAGGATTTTGTGCCCGTGACCGAAGCCGACGCGACGCTCTCGGTGAAGGGCGAATTCTGGAACCGCCTCCGCTATAAGTACGACTCCGAGCAAGACCGTTTCCTCTGGGTGAGCCGCGACACGGCGCAGGCTGGTGTCACTTACACCCTTACCGTGCGCGTCCCGGAGGCCGATAACGCGCTGGTGGATGCGACCAGCTCGATACCGCGCTACGTCGGTTTGTTGCCCATAGAAATGGACGCGGCCAACACCCGCACCGTGCAACTGCCCGACGGGACATTCGCCCTGCGGGTGCCTATCACGTTGAGGCTCAAATACTTGCCGACGAAAGGCCGTTATTTCGCCTTCCAACTTTCGCACGAAACTCTGGTCAGCAGGGTAGTGAACGGCAACCCGGTCGTGGACTACACTTACCAGACAAGCACCAATTTCACGACCGACGGGCGCACGCTCTCACTGCTGAACGACATATCCGAAGCGGAACCC
>JBKBIC010000185.1:0-9725 GCA_046299435.1 Saprospiraceae bacterium | reverse complement strand
CAGTAAGCAGTGGGCGGTTGACGATGGGTAATTCTCTGCCTACTGCCCACTGCCCACTTTGGAAATGAGCACTTTGTCAATCTTGCTTTTGTCCATGTCAACCACCTCGAAGCGGTAGCCTTCGGCGGTGAAATGGTCGCCGGGGCGCGGTATCTCGCTCAATTTGTAGAGGATGTAGCCGGCCAGCGTGGAGTAGTCCATGTCCTCGAAGTCGAACTCTGGGATGTTGACGGTCTCGCGCAGTTCGTCAATCGGGAGTGTGCCGTCCACGAGCAGGCTGCCGTCCTCGCGTGTGGTGATGGATGGGCCTTCGGTGTCGTCAATGTCGGGCAGGGCACCGAAGATGTTTTCGGTCAAGTCGTGCAGTGTGATGATGCCTTGTGTGGAGCCGTACTCGTCCACGACGACGGCAAAGTAGTTGCGGGCCTTGCGGAAGTTTTCGAGGATTTTGAGGGCGTTCATCGTTTCGGGGACGAACAGCGGCTGGGTCAGGATGTTGCGGAGCTGGAAGCCCGGCGTTTTTTTGTTGTTGATGTAGTCGCTCAATTTGACCACGCCGAGTATGTTCTCGATGTTGCCGTCGCAGACGAGGAATTTGGTGTAGCCGCTTTCGAGGATGATTTTTTCGTTCTCCTCCAACGGGCCATTGATGTCGAGCCACTCCACGTCGTTGCGGTGCGTCATCACGGTGTAGGCATCGCGGTCAGCAAAGCGGAGGATGTTTTGGATGAACTCGGATTCCTTTTCCTCCAAAACACCCTGTTGGTTGGCCATTTTGACCATCAACTTGATTTCATCCTCAGAGATGCTCTGCTGCTCGTTGGGCTTGATGAATAGCAGGCGCATGAAGAATTTGGTACTCCAACTGAGGAATATCGAAATCGGGTGCGTCACTTTCATGATGAGGCTCATCGCCGGGGCGCAAGCAATGGCCAGTGGTTCGGCATATTGGATGGCAATGTACTTCGGGGCCAATTCGCCGACGACGAGCGAGAAATAGGTGATGAGCGTGACGACAAGTGATAGCGAGATTTGCTCGGCGTGTTCGGCAATCGCCGGGACGGGGATTTGCGCGACCAGCGGGCTTAGTTGGTGGCCGACTGCCACGCCCGCGTATGCACCTTCGATGATGCTGATGAGCGTGATGCCGATTTGCATGGCCGAGAGATAATTCTCGATATTGTCGAGCAGGCCAAGCGCGACGGCGGCGTTCCGGTTTCCTTTGATTTTTTCGCCCTCCAATTTGGCGCGTTTGGCGGTAACAAGTGCGATTTCCCCCAGCACCAAGAAGCCGTGCAGGACGATGAGGACAATTATTATGGCAATTTCCATGTGAAATTTTCCGCCCCCCGTCGGAAAACAGTGCGGCGCGTCGGGCAGGAGGTTTTGATTTGGATGAGTGTGGCCCGTCGGCATTGCAACTGGCGGTGACCCGGTGGCAAAGATTTGGGGGATTTCGCCGGGTACGCCAGAAGCGCGACAAAAGTATGGCTTTTGGCAAAATTTTTGCCGCCGAAAACCGGGTTGCCTGCGAGGGCAGTTAATTTTTGTTAAATCTGAAAATTATCTTGGTTGCCATACAATAGCCCGCATACTTTTGGCATCGCTAACGCAATCCTTCCAACAGGTCGTTCACCAAAATCTTCTTCTTCTATCGAGCATAACTTGTACACCGTTTAAACAGTATTTTTAAATCGGTTCACTGCAAATCTCTTTTGCAACATGCAACAAGTTATGCCTTTGCTCAACGACCAAGAGCTCATTGCCCGCTACATGGATGGTGAAGAACAAGCATTTGAAGTGCTGCTCCGCCGTTACAAATCCAAGGTCTATACTTCCATTTACCTCTTTGTAAAAGACCGTGCCCTCGCTGAGGACATCTTCCAGGAAGTTTTCATCAAAATCATTGATACCCTCCGCAAGGGCAAATACAATCACGAGGGCAAGTTCGTCCAATGGGCCATGCGCATCGCATACAATATGTGCGTGGACTACCACCGCCGCAACAAACGCCGCCAGCACATCTCGCCGAGCGACGGCTTCGATATTTTCGAGGTGTTGCGCCTGAGTGACGACGGTGCCGACACACTCATTATGCGCAGCGAGACGCACGAGCGCATCCGCCGCCTCGTGGATGCGCTGCCCGCCGAACAGCGCGAAGTCGTCATCTTGCGCCACTACGCCGATATGAGCTTCAAAGAAATTGCCGCCCTGACCCGCGTCAGCATCAATACCGCACTTGGTCGGATGCGCTACGCGCTCATCAACATCCGCAAGATGATGGCCGAGCGCGATGTCGTTTTGCAGTAAACCCAGAGCCTCAGCCCTGCCCTTCACCACACTTTCTCAAATCGAAAATCCCGCCCTCGGTGCAGACCACAGGGCGGGATTTTCTTTTTCGATGCCGACGGGTCGGGCAGTTATCGTTTGGAGGCTTCGGCACGCTCCCTCATTTCGACAGCCTTTGCCGGGTAGCCATTCGCCTGATAAACCTCCGCCAAATCCTCCAATATCCGGGTGTCCTCAACTTGGATTTCTTCGGCGTAGGTCAGGAATTCGAGGGCTGATTTCAGGTCGTTCTTCTCTTTGTAAAAGAACTCGTACCCTATCCGGTGGCAAAATGCCGTGTATTTGTTCGGGTTGGCGCGGCCTTTCAGGTACTTCATGTAGTCGCCCACGAATTTTCGTACTTGCTGGTTGTTCGGTATTTTTTCGAGGACGATGCCCCATGCGTGGAAGAGCTTGTCCAATTGCTTGTCCTGCTCAAAACGGGATGCCGCGATGGCCGCCTTCATTTGCAAGGCCGCCGGATAGGTCGGGTTTATGGCGATTGATTTGTCAATGTGCACCTCCATCGAATCCACCACCCATGCCATGCTCGCCTTCGTGGCGGGGTCTTTCACTTTTGAATAATCTTGGTAAAGGGCCGTCGCGTAGAAACAATGCGAGCGGCAGCTGCCCGGCGATTTGCGGACTGCCGAGGTGTTGAGCGTCAGCGCGCTCTGCCATTCCGGCACTCGCGTCCAGATAATCCACAGCGACAAGGCCGTTCCCAACACCAGCGTCCCTGTGCCCAAAATCGAGGGATTGTCGGATTTTTCGTTCAGCAAGGCCGGTATTTTCCGGGCCAAAAGCCAGCCCGCCCACGCGCAAAATGCCACCGATGGCATGAACGCAAACCGCTCGTTCATGAAAGTACCCACGCCCACAAACAAGTTGGAGACGATGCTCAGCGTCGCCAAAAAGTACAGCACCGACCATGCGGGAACATGCTCTTCGGGGGCGCGTGGCTCGCGGCGGGCGCGGGTCATTTGCCAAAGTGCCCACGCGCCCAAGCCGACGTAAAGCGCGAGCGAAACCAACGCCCGCCAATCGTCCCAGCCCACCTTCGGCACATGGTACGGATAGTAGTCGTGCGTCAGTGGGTTCGGGACGAACAGCAATTTGACGTACCAACCAAGCGTCAGGAAGATGGTCGCAAACTTTTCGCCCCGCGCCATGCCCACGAAGGGGTTGTTCATCACGTCCGTCACCGAGATGCCGTGATTCAGCATATAGCCCATCGCATTGTACCGGCAAAGCAAAAAAAGCGCGCACGCCGCCAACAGCGGGACCATAGATGAAAGGATGCGCCCAAGCGGGATTTTCGTGAAAAACCACAGCGTAAGCGGGATGACCGCCAGAAAAGTCAGGGAGTTCTCCTTCGACATCAAGCCCAAAAACAGCGACAGCCCCGAAAGCCACCACCACAGTTTTTTCTCGGTATCGAAGTATTTGAGCATGGCGTACAAGGCCCCAAAACTGCCCATCAAAGCCATGATTTCGTCGCGGCCTTTGATGTTGGCCACCACCTCGACGTGCAACGGATGCACCATGAACACGAACGCCCCCAAAAACGGCAGGCTGAAATACCACCGCCCGCCCTCGCGGATGGGGAACAACTGCAACAACACCCGGAACAACAGGATGCCCGTCAGGCCGTACAGCACCACGTTGAAAAAGTGGCCGATGAACGGCTTGCTCGGCCCGAAAAGTGCCACCTCGACGGCAAACGTCGCCAGCGACAACGGGCGGTACCGCCCGCCTTCAAGCAGGAATTTTTTCTCCTTGAAAAAACCCATGAAACTGTCGTAGGCAAAAATGTCGCGCAGCCCCGCAAAGCCCTTCTGGACGTAGGCGTTGTCCCAGATAACCATCTGGTCGTCAAGCACATAGCCGTATCGGAGGGACTGGAAGTACAGCGCGAAAGAGGTGAACATCAGCAGGGCCGCGCCCACCCAATGGTGCGTCCAAAATGGGAGAATTTCGGACGTTTTGGAGGCTGTCGCCGCAGCGGCCTTGGCGGCGGGTTTTTGGATGGGGCGAGGAGCGGGTTTGCCTTTGGCAGCCATGTTTGGTTGATTTTTTTGACTTGGCAGTGGGCCGCAAATATCCAACGAAAAAAAATGAACGAGCGAAACCGACCCACCCGCCGTCGGCTCATTTTTCAAAAACTTGAAAAATGAGCCGCCTCCGCCGAGAAATCCAAGCCGGGAAACGCTTCTGCCAATGCCGCGATGGCCTCCAATTGGGCCTTTGCAAAAGCCAGGTGCTGCGGCGTATCAGGGTTGAACGGGCGGTGCCGGGCGGCTGCCGTGATTTTTTCGATGCGGGCGAGGAGCGTTTTCGTGGCCGAGCCGAAAAACGCATCGCTGAAAAATTGCCACACGTATTCAATTGCCTGCTCGTTCGGATGCACCATGTCGGCCTCGAAAAAACGGTAGTCTCGCAGGTCGTCGAGCACCAGCTCGTAGGCCGGGAAATAGTGCGCGAACGGCAACCGCTCGCAGAGCTCGGCGCAGGCGAGCAGGCAAGCGGCCTTGCTCCGTTGGTTTTCGGTGAAGCCGTCGCGCAGGTGCCGCACTGGGCTTACTGTCAAAACCACCTGCAAATCAGGGTTTTGCGCCCGCAGTTTTTGCAAAATTGCTGCCAACGAATCCGCGATTTCGGCCACCGAGAGCCGCCTTTTATCAAAAATCTGGGGCGGCATTTTGTGGCAGTTGGCTACGATTTGGCTCGTTTCGCGCAGTGCGAAAACAGTGGCCGTGCCGAGCGTCAGCAGCAGGCGGTTCGTCTTTTTCAGGAAATCGGCGGCGCGCGCGGCGGCCTCGTTCATGGCCGCGAGGGCATCGGCGCGAGCGGGTTTCGAGAAATGCCCGTGATGCGCCCAACTGTGCCAAAGCCACTGATTTTCAAAGAGTTCGGCTTCCGAAAAACGTGCTCCTGCCAACAGTTTTTCGAGGCACTCGGCCATCGAAACGGGGTTGTACACGATGCCGAAGGGGTTGAGCAGCACCGGGAATTTGCCCTCGGCCAGCCGCCCGCCGATGTGCTCGGTGAAGCATGAGCCGATGCAAAGCACTGTGTCCGAATGGCTTATGCCGAACGGTGCTTTTGCGGGCGGGATGGTGGTGCGGAAAGTTTGCATGGGTGCTCCTCGGATGGCTCGGCGAATATCGGCTCATTCCCCGATTCAGCTGGTGGCGGGTTGCGATTGTGGGAATTCAGCCACCGCGATTCGCCGACCAAATTCCGACCTTTGCCGCCGTCGAATTTCAATCCGGGCAAATCGGCAGCTGTCTCGACCTTCATCGAAGTTGGGCCGCCGTCCGGGCCGGGCGAAGAAACCTTCGCCGGCGATTGGCGTTCCGCTGACCATTGCACACAACCAAGTTCCGAACCACCACACTTCAACGTAAATGATTGAATTACTGGAAAATATACTCGGCACCGACTGGCAGACCGCTGGCCTCATCGTGCTGAACCTCATCATCATCGAGAGCCTTTTGTCCGTTGACAATGCCGCCGTGCTTGCCACGATGGTCATGGATTTGCCGCCCAAACAACGCAAAAAAGCCCTCAAATACGGCATTTTCGGGGCGTACTTTTTTCGGGGCGTATGCCTGCTTTTTGCCACTTGGCTCATCAAAATCTGGTGGCTCAAGCCCCTCGGCGGCCTGTATTTGCTCTGGCTTTTCGTGGATTATTGGCGCGGGCGCAGCACACGGGACACCTCCGACGATACCCTGAACAAGTCCGACAAGTGGTTTTACCGCATGACCGTCGGTTGGATGGGCCAGTTTTGGAGCACCGTCGTGGCCGTCGAAATCATGGATTTGGCGTTTTCGATTGACAACGTGTTCGCTGCCGTCGCTTTCACGGACAACATTTGGCTCATCTGCACGGGCGTGTTCATCGGCATCTTGGCGATGCGTTTCGTGGCGCAGGCGTTCGTCAAACTGATGGAACGCTACCCGTTCCTCGAAACCGCCGCGTTCATCGTCATCGGCATCCTCGGCCTGAAACTGACGATTTCCGTGTGGTCGCACTTCGCGCCGGGGTCGGCATTCGCGCACTGGCTCGAAAGCGAGCACACCGACCTGTTGGTGTCCGTCCTGACGGCCAGCTGTTTCGTGGTGCCCATCGTCACGTCTGCGCTGTTCAATTTCCCGCACCGCAGCCGCCGCGTGGAGTGATTGTTGAGGACGTATTGAACCGGATTGGCCGCCCATGCACCTGTCATTGGCGGCCAATCACTTTTTAGAATTTGCTTAAAATTCGTGGGCATGATTTGCGTCACCCATTCGCGCCTCGCATCGTCATACCTTCGCCGCACATCAGTTTTTAATTCAACCGTTTCGTATGAAGACGAATTTCCAGTCAAAAATCGCCGGGCTGCTGCTGCTCGCCGTGCTTTGGTCGCCGGGCTGCCAACAAGGTTCCGACGAGTACAAAACCAAAGCCAACAACCCCGAATATATGCATGCCGCGATGCGCCGGCTCATTGACATCATCCGCCACGACATTTTTGCGCCGCCGGTGGCCTCGCGGATTTTTGCCTACTCGGCAGTGGCCGGCTACGAGGCCTTGGTGCCGGGCTACCCGAAATACCGCAGCCTTGCCGGGCAACTGAACGGCCTGAAGCCCGTGCCGCAGCCGGAGGCGGGCAAAGACCATTGCTTCCCGCTCGCCAGCGCGAACGCGCTGCTCATCGTCGGGCAGGCACTCGTGTTCTCGGAGGGCGACGTGGTGGACATGAAAGAGGCGATTTTCGAGGATTTCAAAAAAATGGACATGCCGCAGGACGTGTACGACCGCTCCATGAAATACGGCGAGGCGGTCGCCAAGCACATCCTCGCGTGGTCGAAAACCGACAACTACGCCCAGACGCGCAGCGCGCCCAAGTTCACCATCAATGCCAAAGACCCCGCCCGCTGGCAACCCACGCCGCCGCAATATGCGGACGCACTCGAACCACACTGGCCCGAAATCCGCCCCTGGGCACTCGATTCGGCGCACCAAGTGCCGCACGAGCCGCCCGCGCCGTTCAGCAAAGAGAAGGGCAGTGAATTTTACAAACAGGCCGAAACCGTGTACCAAACCGTCAAAAACCTGACGAAAGAACAAGAAGCCACCGCTTGGTACTGGGACGACAACCCCGCTGCTATGGAGGTCAGCGGCCACCTCATGTTCCTGAAAAAGAAAATCAGCCCCGGCGCACACTGGATAAACATCACCGCGCAAGTCTGCCGCCAACAAAAAACGGACATCGCCGCCTCCGCCGAAGCCTACGTCAAAATGGCCTGCTCGATGGCCGATGCGTTCATCAGCTGCTGGGACGCGAAGTACCGCACCAACCTCATCCGTCCCGAAACGTACATCAACCAGTACATTGACCACCAGTGGCGGCCACTCATCGAGACACCGCCGTTCCCCGAACACACCAGCGGCCACGCGACCGTGTCGGCGGCAGCAGCCACCGTCCTGACCAATCTTTTTGGCGAAAACACGGGCTTCACCGATAGCACAGAAGTCGAGTTTGGCATGGCCCCGCGCTCGTTCAAATCGTTTTACGAAGCCTCGGACGAGGCTGCCATGAGCCGTTTGTACGGAGGAATCCACTACCCGACGGGCAACGAAAACGGCCGCAAGGCTGGCCGCGTCGTCGGGCAAGTTGTGTTCGACAAGATGAAAACGCGGCAGTGATTTCGATTTTGGAATTTGGATTTACGCATGACGATTCGCCACCGAACAAGAATCGTCATTCGTAAATCCAAATTCCAGAATTGAAATCAGCGGCCCACATTTTCCAGCGTCGGCGTTTGCCGGATTTCTACGGTGCCGCGCCGACGGCTTCTTTCCTGCACAAAAATCCCGCGCCACGTTTTGCCGCAAGCATTGTGCAAGCGGCAGCCGTCCAGCACGAGCCGCCCGCCGGGCCGCACCGTGATTTGGCTGCCCGGCGGCATTGACACCCGGCAGCCGAGCCGCAGCACCCCGCCTTTTGCCACCGTCAAGTTGCCTTCCAAATCCCGTGCGCCGAGCCACGCCACACTGTCGCGGATGACGATGCTGCGCTCCGTCCGCAACACGCACCAAGTGGGCACGAGGCACCGCCGCACCCTGCTTTTTTCGTTGGCGAACGTGGCATGGACACGCCCGATTTGGCAAGGGGTGAGCGCGGCTTGGTAGTGGTTGTAGTCCATCATGTTGTTGGTACACAACGAGTTGCACGGAGCCTCGTCGGTGCAGACGTAGCACTTGTTCGGGTGGTTGTCGGTGTCCGGGCAGCCGTCTTCTGTCCAAGCATGGTTCAGGCCGAGGATGTGCCCGACCTCATGGTTGAGCAGGCCGTCAAAATTTTCCACTGGGAATTTTTGCTCGTAAAGCCCCGCCATTTTCAGGGCATTGCCCAGCGCGATACCCTGCGAAACAGCACGGTAGGTCGGCGAGCGGATGCTGTCGTCGGGGTGCACGAGCGCGAAGATGTTGATGATGGAATCCAGCCCGACGGCGTATTTGTCAATGACTTGCGTGCTGTAATTATTGGCGTTGCGGCCCGCCGAGACGAAGTAATACAATGAATCGTCGAAGTGGAAATAGAACCCATCGTCGCCCGGCTGCGGCCAAAGTTGGTAACGGTAGCGTTTGGGCAGCACAGGCGTACCTGTCGGCGACCGCCAGTTGGCCTCGTTCGAGTCGAGTTGGGCGTTGGCGAGTTTGAGCAGTTGGCGGAAAAAATGCCGCGCCGTGTCGGGCTTGAAGTTGTGGCTGCTGTCGCGGCTGTTCAGGATGTGGAAATTGACGCGCAGCCACCGCTCCCGCAGATGGTCGGGGTGCGCCGGGTCGGGGACGTAGTGTTCCCATTTTGAACACCTCAGTATGTTCTTTTTGGCGACCGCTGGCAGGCCTGCCGGGAGTTCGAAGACGGTCGTCTGCGTCGCGCAGCCGGAGAGCAAAAGGACGAGCAACAACTGATGGATGATGAATTTTCGCATGGCCGAAAGATGCACAAATGGCTGATTGCCAGCGCAAATTCATCATCCATCGCTCACTTTCCAAATGCCTCGTGCCATGCCAAGATGCCGCCCGTCAGGTTGCGGACGTTCGTGAAGCCTTGTGCCTGCATCATGGCCTGCGCCATGCCGCTGCGCGAACCGGAGCGGCAGTGCAGCACGATTTCGTCGTTTTTGTGGTCTTCGAGTTCCCATGTGCGGTTCATGAGTTCGCCCAGCGGGATGAGTTGTGCGCCGAGGTTGGCTTCCTCGTGCTCCCAGGGTTCGCGCACGTCAATGAAGACGAAGGTTTCGCCTGCGTCGAGTTTTTGTTTGAGTTCTTGTACGGAGATGTCCAGTGTTGGGTGATTTGTTGATTTGTTGATTCGGGGCGGTGGTGATAGGGGGGGT
>JBKBIC010000184.1:0-9815 GCA_046299435.1 Saprospiraceae bacterium | reverse complement strand
ATATCAGCGGATTTTTCAACAAGTCGTTCATTGTCAATGAGTGGTTGAGTGAATGGTTGATTGAGCGATTGCTAAAATTTGTACGGATTGGAGAGTGGGATGCGCGTAAATCGCCCATTCACTCCTGCCGTCGTTCGCTCATTGTCATTTAAGATACTGCTGAATCTTAGCCACGTCTTCCTGAATCTGTCCGGCGACGACCGCGAACGTGGCCTCGAAATCGGCCTTCGTGTTCTCGATTTTCACCGTGCTTTCGTTGATTTCGCGGCGGATTTGCTCGCTTTTTTGGCGGTGCTCCTCGATTTGCTGGGTCAATTGTTGGATTTGCTCGGCCTTTTGCTGCACCATCGCCTCGTGGTTTTTCACTTCTTCTTCGCGGTTGCCGATGAGCCGGGCGCGTTGCTGGGCGTGGGCCTCGTTGAACTTGGCCTGCTCGCCGGCCAGCACGTTGAGGTAGTGCTTGGCAGATTCGACCAGTTTTGCCGGGGTCACGCCCATCGTCTGGGCCATCGCGTAGGCACTTTGGAAGCGCGTGGCCTCGTCGAGCGACATTTTTTCGAGGTTGCGGAGCGACTGTTTGAACTCGAAATAGTCGAAACCTTCTTGGTTGCTTTTTTCGATGGCCCCGAACAGGATGTCCACAAACTTGTCGTTCACTGCGCCGCTCTTGGGCACGGAAGGGGTTGAGGATGAAGTAGTTGCGGGTGATTGGCTGGGCGTGTTGGCCGTCGGCGCGGCCTCGTTTTGGGTGGAAGTCTTTTGGCTTGCGCCCGCTTCTTCTTCCACGACAAACACGGATTTTATCTTTTTCAGAAAGTCGCTCATCGTTGCTGTTTCGTGATTCGGTTGGAATGGGCCAAAAATGGAGGGCGCGAAAAACGATGCTCCAATTTCGTCGTCGGCAATCCGGGAATTTGCGACAAAGTAAGGCAAACCGCCTGACAAACTGCTTGGCCCGTGCCCACTTTTTGCGGCGATGCGCGCCGGAGGGTTTGGCTACATTTGCCGCTCAAAAATATATCTGCACAACTCAAAGCATTCGCTGCGCGGCCTTTTTGCCCATGACTTTTGACGTGACCATCCCGGTTTTGAACGAGGAGGAAACCCTCGACCGACAGGTGCGGACGCTGCACCGTTTCCTGTCCCAAAATTTCCCCGACAGGGGGCAGTGGCAAATCGTCATCGCCGACAACGGCAGCACCGACAACACGCCGCACATCGCCGCCGGGCTCGGCGACGAATTTCCCGAAATCAAATTGGTCAAAGTGCCCGAACGCGGCGTGGGCCTCGCCCTGAAAACCTCTTGGGCGCAAAGCCAAGCGGACATGGTGGGCTACATGGATTTGGACTTAGCCACTGATTTACAACACTTTATACAGGCATACAACGCCATTGCGACGGAGGGCTTTGACCTCGTGTACGGCACACGCCTGCACCCGAAATCGAGGGTTGTCGGGCGCACCCTTAAGCGCGAAATCACGTCCCGCGCCTTTAACCTCATCGTCAAAACATACCTCGGCACCCGGTTTTCCGACGGGATGTGCGGCTTCAAATGGCTGCGCCGCGAGCACGTCCGCCCGCTCATGGACGGCGGCGCGGTCTCGGACGGCTGGTTTTTTTCGACCGAACTTTTGGCCGTCGCCGAGTGGAAAGGCTTGAAAATGTGCGAGTTGCCGGTCAAATGGACAGACGACGCAGCCAACAGCAAGGTGAATATCCCGCGCCTTGCGCGGCAGTATTTGACGGCGATGGCTGAACTGGGCAAGCGGAAACAGGGGGCGAAAAGTTGAAGTGGTTGAAAGCCGGGGCAGTTCAGCCGCCCGGCCAAAAAGCATCCGCGATGTGCTGCAAATCGCGCACCTCGCCGTTGCGGAGCAGCACTGAAACCACATCGAAACGTATGGCTCCCTCGTGGCCGATTTTCGCCATGTAAGCCCCGGCGGCGCGGGCGATGTGCTGCTGTTTTTTCGCGTCCACAGCCTGTTGTGGCTTGCCGAAAAGGTCGTCGCCGCGCGTCTTTACCTCCACGAACACGAGCCGCCGCTCGTTTTCCCAAGCGATGAGGTCAATCTCGCCTTTGGCCGCACAGAAGTTGCGGGCGACGATGCGCCAGCCCTTTTGCTCCAAAAAATCGGCGGCGGCCTGCTCGCCGAGGCGGCCTGTGTCGAGTGGGTTGGGCATGGTATGGATGAGTTTTTGAGCCCGACAAATCAACGACGCAACACGGGTGATTGCCTATTTTTGCTCCAAAAGAAATTCGACATGAGCAGAACGACGGTTTTGGAAGCCCCGCTCCCTGCCGCAAAAGGCACGAACGGCCACAAACGGAAAGCCGAGAAAATCCCGGATTACCTCGTCCGAGAGGTGGTCAATGGGGTCAAGTTTTACTATCCCGGCTTCCGCGAAGCCATGAAAAAAACGAAAACCATTGACGACATCATGCCAGAAAGCACCTTCCAAGCTATTCTTAAAAACGAAGTTGGCGACCTGCTGAAATCCAAGATTGACCGTGCGAAATTCCGTGTCTTGGTCGGTGAAACGGGCCTGCATATCAAGCATGGCGATAATTTGGGGCTGGACGTTGCAGTGTTTGACAAGGCCGTGCTGACCCGTGAGAAAGTCAACACGCATTTCGCGGACGTGCCCGCCGAATTGGTCGTGGAGGTGGATGTGAAGGTAGAAAGCGAACTGAACGACAAAGAACTTTTCACGGAATACCTCGTGCCGAAGACCAAACGCTTGCTCGGTTTTGGCACGAAAAGGGTCGTTTGGTTGCTCAGCAAATCCCGCCAGACGCTGGTAGCCGATAGCATCGAACGTTGGCAATTCCTCGATTGGTCGGAGCCAGTGGAACTCATGCCGGGCATCATCCTCGAAATTTATCCGCTGCTCGAAGCCGCCGAACTCGACCCTCCGCCGCCTATAGAAATTTGAACAAAAAAAGGCTGGCAACCACGGTTGCCAGCCTTTTTTTGTTTTTGCATTTTGCTGAAAATCACCGCGTTGCGTCAAAAAACACCCAACCGGCCCAACTCCTCGCGCAGTTGCGCCGCCGATTGGAAATGGATGCCCCGGATGCCGACCGCCTCGCCGCCGCGCACGTTTTTCAGGCTGTCATCAATGAAAACCGCCCGCTCCGGCGTGACCGAGAAACGCTGCAACAGGATTTCGTAGATGTCCGCAAAAGGCTTGCGGGTGCGCTCCTCGCCCGACACGATGCGCCCGTCAAACCAATGCAGGAAATCATACATCCCCAACGCGATGGGGAACGTCTCGTGCGACCAGTTGGTGAGCGCGTAGATTTTGTGCTCCCCGCGCTCGCGCAGCTGGCGGAAAAGTTCGACCGTCTCGTCAATCGGCCCGCCGAGCATCTCCACCCAACGGCCATAGTAGGCACGGATTTCCGGCTCCCAATCGGGGTGTTCGGCCACGAGTTGGTCGGTGGCGACTTGCAGCGGGCGGCCTGCGTCCTGCTCCACGTTCCAGTCGGATGTGCAGATGTTTTCAAAAAAATAGGCGCGGCGTTCGGCATCCGGGATGACCTCGCGGAAGACGTACTCTGGGTTCCAGTCAATCAGCACGCCGCCGAGGTCGAAGATGATGGTGTCAATTTGCATTGTTGATGGTTTGACGGTGGACGGTAGACGGTGGACGGCGGAGGGCGGTTGTGCAGCCCGTCTACCGTCAACCCTCTACCGTCTACCGGTTAGATAGTTTCTGTGTAATTCAAATCTTCCTCAAAAGTCTCTTTCATGCCCCACAGGCCGAGGAAGGCGATGGCAAGGCAAACCGCGCCGACGATGTACGCTGCCGGAATCACGCCGCCCGCGACCGCCGCACTTTTGAGGTATTTAAACGACTCATTGATAGGCACTTGCATCCCGCGCGCGAAGTTCGGGACGCTCGTGGCGACGGTGGCCCGAAGGTTTGTGCCGAATTGTTCCGCGCCGATGGTGACGAAAATGACCCAAAAACCGACCGAAAAACCGAGCAGGAAATGCGCCGTGTGCAGCGCGGCAACGGTCTGGAAATCAGCCATCAAATAGTACAAAACCGCCAGCGTGTCGAGCGTCAGGAAGATGAGCATGACTTTGACTCGGCTCCGCAAATACTGGCTCAACAAGCCCGACGCGATGTCGCCCAAAATGAGGCCAGTGTACGCGATGGCGATGGCATTGCCGGGCGAAATCGGGTCGGTGATGCCTTTGGCTTTGCCAAATTCGGGGGCCAACATGACCAAAACGCCGATGACAAACCACGTCGGGAAGCCAATCATGATGCAGCGCAGGAAACGCACGAACCGCCCGCGCTCGGTGAAAAGCGCGAGGAAATTGCCTTTTGCGACGGCTGTGTCTGCTTTCACTTGTTGGAACATCCCCGATTCGGCCACGCTGACGCGCAAAATGAGGAGCAAAATGCCCAGTCCGCCGCCGATGAAATAGCAAGTGCGCCAGTGGAAATTTTTATCAATCACCCACGCCAAGAGCGCGCCCGAAAGTCCGATGCTGGCAACGAGCATCGTGCCGATGCCGCGCTTGTTTTTCGGCAAAATCTCGGAGACGAGCGTGATGCCTGCGCCCAATTCGCCAGCCAAACCGACCCCGGCGACGAACCTATAAATCGAGTAATCGAGCGCGGAGGTGGCAAATCCGTTCAAAATATTGGCAACGGAATACAGCCCGATGGAAAAATAGAGCACCGAGACGCGCCCGCGTTTGTCGCCCAGCACGCCCCACAAAATGCCGCCGACGAGCATCCCGAACATCTGCCAATTCTGCAAAGTGAGGCCCACGTTGGTCAGCGCGTCGCCCTCGAAACCGAGTTCGCGGAGGCTTTTGACGCGCACGAACCCGAAGAGCAGCAGGTCGTAAATGTCCACGAAATAGCCGAGCGCGGCGACGATGACGGCAGCGTTGAGGAGTTTGACGGGGCGGGTGTTTTCTTGCGTGTCAGACATTGGTTTTCAATCGGTTGGTTCAACTTTTTGGATGCAAAAAAGCTTGAATCGAGTCGCGCAGCCAACCCAAGCCGGGCGCGTTTTTCTGTTTCAGGGTGTTCAAAAACTGCTTGACTTGTTGATTCTCAGCCACGTTTTGCCGCTTGCAAGTCTCGCGGAAATACTTGCGCGAGCGGAAGCCATATTTTTCGGGTGAAACCTCTACTTGCGCCGCGTTTTCAAACACCCAATCCTCGAAAGCGGGGCAGACGACCAGCACTGCGTGGCGGGTTTCGGGCTTTGTCCAAACTTGGATGCCGTGTTGCTCGTCGGCCAGTTGGAATTGGTCGAACGACTTGGGCTTCACTTTGTCGTTGTCAATGACCGCGACCGCCGGGCGGTTTTTGAACTTTTTTTCGAGTGCGTTCAGCGCACTGCCGATGCTCAATTGGTGGTTGGGCCGCTCAAAACCGAGCATTTCAACGAGCAGCGTGTCGGCATAACATTCAGGCAGGATTTGGTGGCTCATTTCGGCAAAAAGGCATCGAGGTTCATAAAAATATCCACGCCGTTGTCCAAAACTTCCCGGATTTCAGCCTCCGACAGCCGCCGGACGCGGGTTTGGTGGTCTTCCAGCCAAGTGACGAACACCGCAACGTCGCGGGTTTCCTGCAAAATCGGGAGCAGGAAATAGGGGTTGTGGGTCGTGATGAAAAACTGGTTGTTGCCTGCGTCCTGCAAAATGTGCTGCGCCAGTTGATAGACATACGGCGCGTAGGAATGCGTCTCCGGCTCCTCGAAAAGCAGCGCGGAATTTTGGTTGGACAGGATGGCGGCCAAGTGGAAAATGTACCGCTGAAAAGTGTCGGGCACCAGCGCGAGCGGAAAACTGAGCAGCGTGGAGCCTTCTTTTTGCACCACAGAGACGCGCTGCGTTTCCTCGTCCATCAAAAATTCGAGGCCATTGGGCTTCAAAAACTGGGAGATTTCCTCGCGCAGCGCCTCGTGCGTGCGGGCAATCATGTAAAAATTGTCGCCGTGCGGCGGGTGCAGAAAAAGGCCGTTGCTTTGGTAGTCGCCGAGGGGGGCGAAGTTGTATTTTTTGACGAGGGTGGGTAAGTATCTGTCATCTTCTGGTGTTCTGATTATGCCATTGGGTTCAATAAAAATCCCGAACGACTCTAAGGACAGCCGAATCGGCCCAGTTTTCGGAATAGGTGCAGGGTTATTTTCAAATAATGCGAATTCAAAATCATTTGTATCGGCGTTGGCGTGTAAAATCGCCGTTTTTGATTCCGTAACGACTTTAATCGCCTCCCGAAAATTGAAATTGGAAAACAGCTGCACCAACGTCTTGTACCGGATGAACCCCTCCATGAAACGCCCCTGCGAATAGCCCGCGCCCAGCAGCGAAATGGCCTCCAAAATGTTCGATTTGCCCGCGTTCGGTTTGCCGACGAACAGGTTGATGCGCTCGCAATCCAGCCGCACATCGCGGACGGACTTGAAGTTTTGGATGTGTAGATTTTCGATGATGAGGCCCATACACGCTTGATTTTCAGGTAAAATCAATGATTGTCAAACTCACACCTGCCCCGCCTTTTCCGCGTCAAACTCGCCCTCCCAGCGGGCCACGACTGCCGAGGCAAGGCAGTTGCCCATGAGGTTCACGGAGGTGCGGCCCATGTCCATGAGCGCGTCCACGCCGAGAATGACGGCGATGGGCCATTCGGGTATGCCGAATTGGTTGACAGTGCCGGCGAGGATGACCAATGAGGCACGCGGCACGCCGGCCACGCCTTTGCTGGTGAGCATAAGTGTCAGACAAATAAGGAGTTGCGTGCCCCAATCAAGTTGAATCCCGGCGGCTTGGGCACAAAAAACGGAGGCCAACGCGAGGTACAAAGTGGAGCCATCAAGGTTGAAACTGTACCCGGTGGGCAATACGAAGGAGACGATTTTGCGCGGCACCCCGAAGTTCTCCATGGCCGTCAGGGCTTTGGGCAGGGCGGCCTCTGAGCTGGCGGTGGCGAAGGCCAACGATGCAGGCTCGTACACAGCGCGGAAGAAATTGCGGATGGGGATTTTGCAAATGAGCATCACGGGGATGAACACGAGCAAGATGAACACGATGAGCGCGGCGTACAAGGTGGCGAGCAGCTTGACGAGGTTGCCGACCACGCCAAAGCCCATCGTGCCGACGGTGTACGCGATGGCTCCGCCGACAGCAAACGGGGCCATGTACATGATGAGGCCCGTGAATTTGAACATGACCTCGGTGAGCGATTCCGTCCAGTCGAGCATGATTTTCCGGTGGTGCTCCGAGACGCGGGTGAGGCCGAAACCGAACAACAAACTGAACACAACTATTTGAAGCACAGCACCTTCGTACACCATTTTCGCCACGTTTTCGGGAAAGGTGTGTAGCACGATTTTTTTCCAGTCCTGCTTGACGGGCGGCACGGGCGCGGCGATGTCCTTGCCGTGAAATTGCAGTTTGTAGGTGCCCTTCACCGAGTCCACGACGGCGACGAGCTCGTTGCCGGGCACTTTGACGGGTTCGGAAACGGTGGCTGCGGGGTGCGAGATGCCCTCGCCGGCTTTCGAGAAATTGATGGCCGCGAGGCCCACGAACAGCGCGATGGTCGTGGCGATTTCAAAATAAATGATGGCTTTCACGCCCATGCGCCCGACCTGTTTCATGTTGGAGTGCCCGGCGATGCCCACGACAAGGGTGCCGAAAAGCAGCGGCGCGATGACCGTTTTGATAAGCTGGATGAAAATCTTGCTAAAAATCTCCAGCCCGCCTGCGAACGACGGGAAATCCACGCCCACTTCCAGGCCGATGGCCATGCTCAGGATGATCCAAGTGGTCAGCGAGTTGCGCTTGATGCCGTACCAGCAAAGCGCGCCGATGGCCCACCACCGCAGCGCGGTGAGGATGTTTGGTTCGATGGCAATGCCTGCGTACTTGGGCAAAAGGTGAATCAGCGCGACGGCACCGACGCTGGCGAGGGCAAAAAGCAGGGATTTTCGTGCTTCCATGACGGGTTTTGAGTTTAGGGTTTTGAGTTTTGAGTTTTGAGTGACTCGAATATCAAAAACCGAAACTCAAAACTCAAGATTTGAAAAGTGCGAGCAAATCGGTCAGGGTTTCGCGGAGGTCTTTGCGGTTGACAATCAAGTCCACGAAACCGTGTTCGAGCAGATATTCGGAGGTTTGGAAACCTTCTGGCAGGTCGCGTTTGATGGTTTCGCGGATGACGCGAGGGCCTGCGAAGCCGATGAGCGCGCCGGGTTCGGCCAAGTTGATATCGCCCAGCATGGCGAACGAAGCGGTCACGCCGCCCGTCGTCGGGTCGGTCATCAGCGAAAAATAGGGCAGTTTGGCTTTGGCGAGCAGGGTGAGTTTCGCGCTGGTTTTGGCCATTTGCATCAGCGAAAACGCGCTTTCCATCATGCGTGCGCCGCCGGATTTGGAGATAATCATGAACGCGGCCCCTGTCTCGATGGCGTGGTCAATGCCGAGCGAGATTTTTTCGCCAACGACCGAACCCATCGAGCCGCCGATGAACTTGAAATCCATGCAGGCCACCACGAGCGGCAGGCCGTTGACCTTGCCCGCGCCGACGGCGAGCGCGTCCGAAAGGCCGGTTTTGGCGGTGTACTCTTCGAGCCTTTTGTGGTAAGGCTTTGAGTCTGTGAAGTTTAGGAAGTCAACGGAGTAGAGGTTGTCGAAAAGGCGGGTGTATTCCGGCTCGTCAAAAATGAGGTCGAAGTATTCCTCCGAGCCGATGGTGGTGTGGTAATCGCATTTGGGGCATTTGTAGAAGTTCTCGCGGAGTTCCTTGCTGGTGCTGGTTTCGCGGCATTTTTTGCATTGGAACCACAGTCCTTCGGGCACGTCTTTCTTGGCCTTCGTGGCGGTGGAAATGCCTTCTTTCAGTCGTTTGAACCAACTCATTGCGGATTGTTTTCGTGAGACAGGAGCGTTTGAAAGCGTGAAAAGTTGAGGAGGTAAAAAGTTGAAAACCAACGACTTGTTTCCTGAACCTGCTGCCTTCGTGTCGGTCTTGGCTGGATGAGGTGGCGGCAAAGATACATTGCCGGGCAAATTTTGCCCCGCCGGAAAAACATTGGCCTACATTTGCCGTCGTCCTATGAAATGGAGCGTTTTTTTCTGGCTCATGCGAAAGGAATTCCTGCTCGAGTTCCGCCAACGCTATGCCCTGAGCGGCATCCTGCTGTACGTTTTCAGCATGGTATTCGTGGTTTTTGTGGCCTCCATCAAAGTGCAGCCGCAAGTCTGGAACATCCTCTTTTGGCTCATCGTGCTGTTTGCGAGCGTGAACGCGGTGGCCAAAAGTTTCACCCAAGAGAGCGGGGCGCGGCAGCTGTACTATTACCAAATCGCCGACCCGGTGGCCTTGCTCTTCGCCAAAATCCTGTACAACACCATATTGCTATGTGTGCTCGGCGGGCTGGCTTTTGTGGCCTATTCGGTGGTGGCGGGCAACCCGGTGCGCGACCCTGCGCTCTTCGCTCTGGTGCTGGCACTCGGAAGTCTGGGTTTTTCCATCACGTTCACGTTCCTATCGAGCATTGCGGCAAAAGCGAACAACAGCGCGACGCTCATGGCTATCCTCAGTTTCCCGGTGGTGCTGCCTATTTTGATGACTTTGATGCGGCTCTCGGCCATCGCCCTGCGGCTCATGCAAGATACCTCGTACACCCGCGACATCATCAATTTGCTGGCGATTGACGGCATTTTGGTCACGGTGGCGTTTGTGCTTTTTCCGTTTGTTTGGAAAGACTGAATTTTTGTAAGTGATTTGTTATTAGTGATTTATGATAATTTAACACAGGCGCAAATTAAAAA
>JBKBIC010000183.1:0-9934 GCA_046299435.1 Saprospiraceae bacterium | reverse complement strand
GTGTTCCACCCCCCGCCCCCGCCACCCCTACTATCAGCCCCCACCCCCCCCAAAACACCCCCCCCCCCACCCTTCCTCTTTTCAACTCATCCCCCCGACTGCCACCGAACAAATGACAGCCGCGCAGCCCGTTTTCTGACAAAAAATTTCCTGCACCGGACAGGCTTCTGCCAAAGCGTCAGTTTTTGCCGCATGGCACAACGATTGAGGAAAGCGGTTGTCGGCAGTTGACGGACGATTGGCAACAGGAAACAGCGTCCACGCTCGCCCGAATTTTTAACCAACTCAACTCTTCAACGAATCTCAGAATCATGGGAAAAATCATAGGCATTGACCTCGGAACCACCAACTCTTGCGTGTCGGTCATGGTCGGCAACGAACCGGTTGTCATCCCCAACGACGAAGGCGCACGCACCACCCCATCGGTCGTCGGCTTTTTGGACAATGGCGAGCGCAAAATCGGCGCACCGGCCAAACGCCAAGCCATCACCAACCCACGCCGCACGGTGTCCAGCATCAAGCGGTTCATGGGGATGCGCTACTCCGAATCCATCAAAGAAATTGACCGCGTGCCGTACAAAGTTGTGCGCGGCGACAACGACACCGTCCGCGTGGACATTGACGGGCGCAACTACACCCCGCAGGAAATCAGCGCGATGGTGCTCCAAAAAATGAAGCAAGTGGCCGAAGCCTACCTCGGCGAAACGGTCACGGAGGCCGTCGTCACGGTGCCGGCCTACTTCAACGACTCGCAACGCCAAGCCACGAAAGAGGCAGGTGCCATCGCCGGCCTCGACGTGAAGCGCATCGTGAACGAGCCGACCGCAGCGGCCCTCGCCTACGGCCTCGACAAACGCCACAAAGACATGAAAATCGCCGTGTACGACCTCGGCGGCGGCACCTTCGACATCTCCATCTTGGAACTCGGCGGCGGCGTTTTTGAGGTAAAATCCACGAACGGCGACACGCACCTCGGCGGCGACGACTTCGACCAAGTCATCATCAACTGGCTGGCCGACGAATTCAAGCGCACCGAAAACGTGGACTTGAAAAAAGACCCGATGGCCCTCCAACGCCTGAAAGAAGCGGCCGAGAAAGCCAAAATCGAACTTTCGGCAGGCATGGAAACCGAAATCAACCTGCCGTACATCACGGCGATTGACGGTGTGCCCAAGCACTTGGTGATGAAACTCAGCCGCTCGCGCTTTGAGCAAATGGTGGACGACCTCGTGCAGCGCACCCTCAAACCCTGCGAACAAGCCCTCCGCGACGCGGGCATGAAGGCCAGCGAAATTGACGAAGTGATCTTGGTCGGTGGCTCCACGCGCATCCCGCGTATCCAAGAGGCCGTCGAAAAATTCTTCGGCAAAAAACCCAACCGCTCCGTCAACCCCGACGAAGTGGTGGCCATCGGCGCAGGTGTGCAAGGCGCGGTGCTCAGCGGCGGCGTGACCGACGTGCTGCTCCTCGACGTGACTCCGCTCTCGCTCGGCATCGAAACGATGGGCAACATCTACGACGTGGTCATCGAAGCCAACACGACCATCCCGACGAAAAAATCGAAGATTTACTCGACGGCTTCCGACAACCAGCCGCAGGTCGAAATCCACATCCTGCAAGGCGAACGCCCGATGGCCCGCGACAACCGCTCCGTCGGTCGGTTCATCCTCGACGGGTTGCCGCCCGCCCCGCGTGGCGTGCCCCAAATCGAAGTGATTTTCGACATAGACGCGAACGGCATCCTGAACGTGACGGCTATGGACAAAGGCACCGGCAAACAGCAAAACATCCGCATCGAAGCCAGCACCGGCCTCTCGAAAGACGAAATCGCGCGGATGAAAGCCGAAGCCGAAGCCAATGCCGAAACCGACCGCCAAACCCGCGAACGCGCCGAGAAACTGAACCAAGCCGACTCGCTCATTTTCCAGACCGAAAAACAACTCAACGAGTTCGGCGACAAAGTCCCGGCCAACCACAAAGAGACCATCCAGCAGAAACTCAACGACCTGCGCGACGCGCACAAATCCGAAGACCTCGCCCGCATTGACGCGGCCACCGAGGCCCTCACGCAAGCATGGTCGGCGGCCAGCCAAGAAATGTACGCCAACACGCAAGCGGCCAACGGCGGCTCGGCCTACAATGGTGCAAGTGCAAACCAGAACACTGGCTCAGCAGAGGCGCAAGACGTTGAATTCGAGGAAGTTAAATCTTGATGAGGATTCGCGGAGAGCCGGGGATTAGGCGATTCAGTTGCCAAACCTTCCCGGATTTGACCGACAAATATTGAGTACGAAAACGGCCCCTCTCGCTTGCGCGGGAGGGGCCGTTTGTTTTTGCCCGAAGCTCATTTACTTCTTCTGCCAGCCGCCCAAAATCGCCCCGAACACGGTAAACAACACGAGCGAATACGAGCCGTCCACCATTGTCAGGCTCATCGGGTTCATGGCAAAAGTGTTGCCGATGTAGATGCCGATGAGCATGATGACACCGATAACGCCGCCGACTTGCGCGCCGTCCGTCCAAGTGTTGGAGCCGGTGCGGCCCAGCAGCCAGTTCATGAGCAGGGCGTACACGAGCATGGCGATGGTGTTGAAAATCATCGGCGTGGCCGACATGGGCACTTCCGCGCCGTTTTTGAACATTTTTTCGCCTTCCATCGTGAAGCCGTTGCCTGCCATCCATTGCTGGTTGAACAGCGCACCGTACCAAAGGAAGCCAATGACCATGCCGACGACGACGCAAGCCGCGACGGCCAACCAGTTAGTTCTGCGTTCCATAAAACAGAGCTGTTTTAGTTAGAAAATAAGGTTGAATGCGAGAGCAAGGGTAGCAACATTTTCCAACAACTTGTATCAAAATTTGGATTGAATTTTCAGTCGAAGGGCGTTTTTGGGCAAATTTTCGACCAAAACAGGCCAGATGTATTTTTTCAGAATACAATCAGCGCGGCATTAGTTTTGCCCGACATTGACCTGCCCGCGCCTGCGCGACTTTTGCCTGTGAAAAATCGGATTGCCACGCTTTGCCTCGCTTTCTGTGCGATTTGGAGCCTGCCGCTGGCGGGGCAGCGGGTCGTGGCCGTCGGGCCGAATTTTTCGGAAATCAACATCGTGCCCGCGCTGCTGCGCGATGCCTCGCGGCAATGGAGCATCGAGGAGGTGTCGCCGCCCGAACGCCGACCGGAGTTCTTCGAGTCGAGCACGCCGTTTCTGGGCTATGGCTCCGACCCGGCCAACTGGTGGTTTTGCTTCCGGGCCAAGAACTACACGCCCACGCCCAAAGCCATGATTATCAGGCTGAACCGCAAGAATTTTGACGAGTTCCGCCTTTGGCAGCGCGACCCGGTGACGGGCGAATTGCTGGACTTGGGCGCGGTGGGCGTGCTGCACCCGACGACCGACGGGCGGTTCGAGATGATTGACGGCTACCATTTTGCCGTGACGCTGCCGCCGGGCGAGACGATGGAATATTTCGGCCGGGGCTACAACCGCGTCGGTTCCATGCACTTGGGCCTAAGCCTGCACACGGCGGAGCATTTCGCGCTGATGACCCGCCAAAACAGCATCGAGTTCGGGCTTTTTTTGGGCGTGATGCTGGTGACGCTGCTGTTCACGGCGTTTTTGCTGGTGCAGTACGGCGAGCCGGTGTACCTGTTCTACCTGCTGTACATCCTCAATATTTTGCTGCGCGAGGCGCACGAGTTTTCGGCGGATTTTGGGCTGCTGCCCAATGTGCAACGCCACGCCACTTCGGTCATGGTGGCCGCTACGTTTGGGATGTTTTACCGTCATTTCATGCAGCTCTGGGAACTTGCGCCGCTGACCGACCGACTGGTGAAATGGTACGTTTGGGGGGTGAGCGTCCTCGCTTTCGTCATGGTGATTTTGACGGCGGCCGACCAAGCGGGAGTGCTGCGCTGGATTTCGATGGCGGTCAATTTCACCAACCTGTTTTTCACGGTGCTGGCCCTGGGCGTGGCCGCGCAATTCAGCCGCCAATCGCTGCGAGCGCGGGTGACGCTGCTGACGTTTTTCCCGGTGGCCTGCGCGTTTGTCGCCATTTTGCTCCGCAACATGAACGTCATAGGCAACCACCCGTGGACGCACCACGCCGTGATGTGGGGTTTTGTGTTCGAGGTTGTGATTTTGACGACGGTCTTTGCCGTCTGGTACCGCACGGTGGAAGGCGACCGCGAGGTGCTGCAACTCAACCTGCGCCGCGAGAAACTCGAAAAACTGCTCGCCGTGCAGACCGCTGAACAGCGCGTGAAAGACCGCATCGCCCGCGATTTGCACGACGACGTGGCCGCATCCATGTCGGGCATCCGTATTTTGAGCCAAGTGGCTCGCAGCCAGTTTGCCGAAAAATCGCCCGAGGCCGCGCCCATTTTGGAGCAAATCAACCGCAGCGCACAAAGCGCGGTGGAGAGCATCGGCGACCTCATCTGGGCCGTGAAACCCAGCGACGACTACCTGAACGACATTGCCGACCGCATCCGGGAGTACGCCGCCAAGATGCTCGAAGCAGCCGAAATTGACTACCGCCTCCACATCCCGCGCAACCTGCCCACCCTCAAATTGGACATCGAAAGCAAGCGCAACATTTACCTCATCTTCAAAGAAGCCATCAACAACGCCCTGAAATACAGCCACAGCACCCTCATCGAAATCAGCCTCGGCCTTGAAAATCAACGACTTGTACTGAAAGTGGCCGACAACGGGCACGGCTTCGACCACAACACCACCACTCGCTCCGGCAACGGCCTCGGCAACATGGCCAAACGCGCCCGCGACATCGGCGGCGACCTGCAAATCGCCACCGCGCCCGGCTTGGGCACGACAATCGGGCTATCCGTCCCGGTGGCAGATTAGTACGTTCCTCCTATTTCCCGTCCGCCGCACTTGTCCCCACCTTTGTATCATCAAATCCAGAGAATCAGCAGCCCTGTATGGCTCCCGTTAGGTTAACCATTTTTGAGGACAACAGTGATTACCGGGAAAGTCTCCGACACCTGTTCCGGTTCACTCCTGACATCGAGGTGGTGGGGGCATTCCCGGATTGCTCCCACCTCAGCGAGTCTGTCCAAACGACACAGCCGCAGGTCATTTTGATGGATATAGATATGCCGGGCATGAGCGGCATCGAGGCGACAGAAATCGTGAAGAATATCATGCCTTCGGCACAGGTCATCATGTTGACGGTCAGCGAGGAGGAAGAGCGGATTTTCCGCGCCCTGCGCAACGGCGCAACGGGCTACCTCCTGAAAAAAAGCAGTCCGGACGAATTGGTCGAATCCGTGCGCTCCGTCAGCCGGGGCGGTTCGCCGATGAGTCCGGCCATCGCCCGCAAGGTGCTGCAATATTTTTATCAGCATAAATCGGTGGCTGAGGCCAAGAACCCGGAAGCCGCCATCCCAAACGCCGCCACCCCAACCCAAACCAATGAATTTGACGACGAAGCATCCGCCCTCACCCCTCGGGAACGCGAAATTCTCGAGGGGCTGGTGGACGGACTCTCGTACAAAATGATTGCCGCCAAGTATTTCATCAGCCCCGACACAGTGAAAAACCACATTCAGGGCATATACAAAAAACTACACGTCCACTCCAAAGGCGAGGCCATCAGTTTTGCCCTGAAACGGGGCATCGTCCGGTGAACCTCCAAACCGACAAAGCAAAACAGACAAATCCGCGCCCCGAAAGACCCGACATCGCCATGAAACCCGAATAAAAAACATTCACTTCCTTTGGAATAGAGCAGCCCGGCAAAAGAGCCGGGAACACCCGTAAATAATTCATCCATAAAGACAAACTGGAGTACGGGCCACAAGCAGGTTCAGCACTAAACGGTACTTTTGCGATGCAAATCACTCAGGCACCAACCCGACCAATCATTTGAAAACAACTTGAAAGGGAAACCATCTATGAAATTCCTGCTTGTGCCCGTTCTTTTTCGTACCAGTTGACATTGGCCGATGCCCGGATGCGGGCACCGGCCAATGTTTTTTTGCGAAATTGAGATGCCAGACTGGAAGATTTCAGATGCCAGACAAAAAACTGAACAAGAAATTTCAGCGTCCGTCCATCGTCAACCGTATTGAATGAACAATTTCCAACAAAAACTCGAAGCCTTCGGCCGCCTCCTGACCATCATGGACGAACTCCGCGAGCAATGCCCCTGGGACAGAAAACAGACCCTCGGCTCGCTCCGCAACCTCACCATCGAAGAAACTTACGAATTGGCCGATGCCATCCTCTCCGACGACCTGCCGGGCATCAAAGAGGAAATCGGCGACGTGATGCTGCACATGGTTTTTTATGCCAAAATCGCCTCCGAGCAAGGCGCATGGGACATCGCCGACGCGCTCCACGCCATTTGCGACAAATTGGTTTCGCGCCATCCGCACATCTACGGCGACCTGCAAGTAGCCGACGAAGCGGAGGTCAAGCGCAACTGGGAACAGCTCAAACTCAAAGAGGGCAAAAAATCCCTGCTCGCAGGCGTACCCGCCGGGTTGCCCGCCATGGTCAAAGCCTACCGGATGCAGGAAAAGACCAAACAGGTCGGCTTCGAGTGGGAAAACACCGAGCAAGTCTGGGCCAAAGTGGAGGAAGAACTCGGCGAACTGCGCGAAAACGTGCAGTCCGGCGCACCGCAAGCCGACATCGAAGAGGAATTCGGCGACGTGCTTTTTTCGCTGGTCAATTATGCCCGCTTCATCGGCGTTGACCCCGAAACCGCGCTCGAACGGGTGAACCGCAAATTCAAATCGCGTTTCGAGTACATCGAGGCGAATGCCCCGCGCCCTTTGCAAGACATGAGCCTGCCAGAAATGGACGCGCTCTGGAACGAAGCCAAAAACCGCGCTCACCAAGTAAACAAACCAAGCCTGAAAAATTAAATTCGGAAAACACCCTGTTTTAGTGCCTCGCTGGAAAATTATTGCAAACCAACCTTTGCCGCGTCGCCCAGCTTTTCTACTTTTGCCCCGCTGAAACCCGATGGATAGGCGGCTTTTGCCGGTCGTCCCGCTGAAATCAGGTTTTGGGTAAAATTTTATCAATCATCATTTATCGTTCATCACTCGAAAAAATGGCAGTCTATTACAACAAGGAAAAAATCGCCGACATCGTGAAAACCTACGGCGAGAACGGACAAGACACAGGCAACGTCGAAGTGCAAGTCGCCCTGCTGACCTACCGCATCGAAAGCCTCTCGTCGCACCTTCGCACGTTCAAAAAAGACCACTCCACGCGCCGCGCCCTGCTCGCCATGGTCGGCCAGCGCAAGCGCCTGCTCTCGTACTACGCGAAAAAAGACATTTACAAATACCGCGCACTCATCGAAAAGCTCGGCCTGCGTAAGTAAGCCCAAGTGCCGGGAAAGTGGAAGGGTTGAAAAGGTGAAGAGGCTAATTTTCAAGATTTGGTCTGTTCATTTTTTCAACCCTTCCACTTCCAAACCTTTCAACCCCGCCCCACCCACCCACCCAAAAAACATCCCACCTTTCGCCGCCTAACCGCCCACCGACCTCGTGGGAAAGTGAAAATAAAGGCTTGAACAACCATGTCGCCCGGCATCTCCAAGAAATCGCCGAGCGTCCCAGAGATATATTCAATTATCAATTTTTAACCTGTCCCGGCTCGACGACGCACCCGAAACCCGCACGTCCCGCTCGGCAGGAAGCAATCCGAGAACGGGGAACACCTCCCCCACACAAAGACGCTGGCGACGCGCTCCCCGCATCTTTGTGTGGTTCGCGGATTTCCTGCCTTGTCCGGTGCCCGGCGTTTCGCCGCCTTTGAGTTGGGCACATCTCACTACTTTTAAAATGGGTAAACAAATCCCGTTGCGTACCACGTTCAACCTCCCGGACGGACGTGAAATCGCGCTCGAAACCGGCAAACTTGCCACGCAGGCCGACGGTTCCTGTATGCTCCGCATGGGCAACACCATGCTCCTCGCCACCATCGTCAGTGCCAAAAAAGCGAAAGAAGGCCAGCCTTTCTTCCCGCTTTCGGTGGATTATCAGGAAAAATACGCCGCCGTCGGGCGTGTCCCCGGCAACTTTTTCCGCCGCGAAGGCCGCATCAACGACTACGAAGTACTCGTCAGCCGCCTCGTTGACCGCGCCCTGCGCCCGCTTTTCCCCGACGGGTACATGAACGAGACGCAACTCATCATCACCCTCATTTCCGCCGACAAAGACGCACAACCCGATGCGCTGGCTGGCCTCGTCGCCTCCGCAGCAGTCGCGCTTTCCGACATCCCGGTCGAAGCCCTGTTCGCTGAGTGTCGCGTGGCGCGGATCGACGGCCAGTTCGTCATCAACCCCGGCCGCGAAGCCCTCAAACGCGCCGACATGGACTTCATCGTGGCCGCCACCAAAAACGACATCACGATGGTGGAAGGCGAGGCCGACGAATGCCAAGAGGAAGATTTGGTGGAGGCCCTGAAAATCGCCCACGAAACCATCAAAGTGATGATTGCCGCGCAGGAACGCCTCGCCGAAATGGTCGGCGAAAAAGCCCTGAAAAAACGCGAAATCGTGCCGATGCCCGAAAACGAAGAACTCAAAAAACGCATCGAGGAACTCGTCTCCGACAAAATCTACGCCCTCGCCCGCAGCGCAAGCGACAAAACCACCCGCCGCGATGCCATCGAGGCCATCAAAGAAGAGGCTCTGACGACCGCCAAGACCGAGTTCGGCGACGAATTCTGGGAAACCTGGAAAGCCACCGCCGACCGCTATTTTGAAAAAACGAAAAAACACATCATCCGCGACGTGGTACTGACCGACGGCAAACGCCTCGACGGTCGCTCGACCACCGAAGTGCGCCCGATTTGGACAGAAGTGGACTACCTGCCCGGCGCGCACGGCTCGTCCATCTTCAACCGGGGCGAAACCCAATCGCTCACCTCGCTCACTTTGGGGACGAAACAAGACCAAATGCTCGTGGACACCGCACTCGATTACCACGACGAAAAATTCCTCCTTGCCTACAACTTCCCGCCGTTTTCCGTCGGCGAAGTGAAGCCCCTGCGAGCACCGGGCCGCCGCGAAATCGGCCACGCCAACCTCGCGGCGCGTTCCATCCGCAAAGTGATGCCCACCGATTTTCCCTACACCGTCCGCATCGTCAGCGACATTTTGGAGTCCAACGGCTCCTCTTCGATGGCCACTGTTTGCGCCGGCTCGCTGGCATTGATGGACGGCGGCGTACCCGTCAAATCCGCCGTCGCGGGCATCGCCATGGGCTGCATCGCCGATGACCGGGGCCGCATCGCCGTCCTCACCGACATCCTCGGCGACGAAGACGCGCTCGGCGACATGGACTTCAAAGTGACCGGCACCGAAAAAGGCATCACCGGCACCCAGATGGACATCAAAATTGACGGGATGCCCTATGAGCTGCTCACCCAAGCCCTCAAACAGGCCAAGGAAGGGCGGCTCCACATCCTCGCCAAAATGGCCGAGACCATCGCCGCGCCCAACGAAGACCTCAAACCGCACGCCCCGCGCGTCATCGAATTCCGCATCCCGAAAACGCTCATCGGCGCGGTCATCGGCCCCGGCGGCAAAATCATCCAAGAAATCCAAGCCCAAAGCGGCACCACCATCAGCATTGACGAGGACGAAATCGGCGGCATTGTCGCCATTTTCGGCCCGAACAAAGAGGCACTGGACAAGGCTTACGCCCGTGTGCAGGACATCGTGTTCATTCCCACCGTCGGCGATGTGTTCGAGGGCGAGGTCGAGGAACTGGCCGAGTACGGCGCGTTCATCAAATTCAAAGGCAAAACGGGCCTCATGCACGTCTCCGAACTCAGCCACACCCGCGTCGAAAACGTGGCCGATGTGCTGAAAGTCGGCGATACCATCAAGTTCAAATTGCTCGACATTGATGCAAAAACGGGCAAAATGAAACTCTCC
>JBKBIC010000182.1:3999-9946 GCA_046299435.1 Saprospiraceae bacterium | reverse complement strand
GGCGGATGGAGCGGATTTGCACGGATTTTTAAGTTCCGTCACATCAAAAATCAACAATCATGTAACCGGCAATCGTCAATCAAAATCCTCTGACTTAGCCTTCTGCTTCCATATCATCCTCGTCGCCCTGCGGCATCACGACTGTCGCGCCAGCCACGCCACCGATGATGCCGAGCATTTGCATGGCGCGTTCGGAGGCGAGCTGTTCGGCTGCTTTTTTGTTGAAATCGTCGGCAGTGCCCAGTTTGCGGCCATCCACGAACACGGCGACTTTGAATTTGTCGCGCTTGTCGGCCTTGTATTTTGCCATGACTTTGTAGTCAATGTTTTTGCCGTTTTTCTGGCACCATTCGAGCAGTTGGCTTTTGAAATTGTCGTCGTACACCTCCAATTCGTGGATGTCGAGGTAGCGGCGCAGGATTTTTCGGATGACGAAGTTGCGCGTCTTTTCGTAGCCCAGCTCGATGTAAACCGCGCCGACGAGTGCTTCGAGGGCGTTGCCGAGCATGGATTTGGAGAGGCGCGTCTGATTGTAATGGGCGAGGAAAAGGTCGAGGCCCATTTTGTCGGCGATGTCATCGAGCGAGTTCCGCTTGACGATTTTGGAGCGCATTTTCGTGAGGAAGCCCTCGTCGGAGTTGGGGTACTTTTTGAAAAGGTACTCGCCCACGATGGTCGAGAGCACCGCGTCGCCGAGGAATTCGAGCCGCTCGTTGTTCGAGATGGCGTAGTCTCGGCTCGTGAAGGTGCTTTTGTGGTAAAAAGCCAGTTTGAAGAGCGCGAGGTGCGTCGGCGTGAAACCGACGAGGCCGTGCAAGCGGCGGGCGAGTTCCTTTTCAGGGTGCAGGTAGTAGTTGTAAAGTCGTCTGACGAATCGCACTTGTCCTTGTTTATCAGTGGACGGCAGCGGGTGGACAGCGGGCGGTTTCAGCAATAAAACATTGATTGTCAATGCTTCCGAAGCCGCTCGCCATGCGCCACCTCTGTCGGCCATGTTGTGAAAAAATATGCCTACGCGGCAGTTGCCGCTCGTTCGATAGGCGCGTGAGTAGGTATGTTGGCGCGTTTTGCAACGCTTTTGGAGGACAAGAATCTGAATGATGAATGATGAGTGATAAATGATGAATTGGATGGCAAAATGGGCGCAATTCATCATTTATCACTCATCATTCATCATTCAAAATCACGCCTGTTTGAAAATCACCGAAGCGTTGTGGCCGCCGAAGCCGAAGGTGTTGCTGATGGCAGCGCGAACGGTGCGGCGTTGTGCCTCGTTGAACGTGAGGTTGAGCTTTGGGTCAATTTCTGGGTCGTCGGTGAAGTGGTTGATGGTGGGTGGTATGAAACCGTGCTGCATGGCCATGATGCTGGCGATGGCTTCGATGGCACCCGCCGCACCGAGCAAGTGCCCGGTCATGCTTTTGGTGGAGGAGATGTTCAGGTTGTAGGCGTGCTCGCCGAAAACTTTGTGGATGGCTTTTAGTTCGGCCACGTCGCCGAGCGGCGTGGAAGTGCCATGCACATTGATGTAATCAATTTCGGTGGGGGCCATGCCCGCGTCTTCGAGGGCGAGGTTCATCACATTGATTACGCCGAGGCCCTCCGGGTGCGGGGCGGTGATGTGGTGCGCATCGGCGGTGGCTGCCGCGCCGACCACTTCGCAGTAGATTTTCGCGCCGCGCCGCCGTGCGTGCTCGTATTCTTCCAAAATCAAAGTGCCCGCGCCTTCGCCCAGCACGAAGCCGTCGCGGTCTTTGTCGAACGGGCGCGAGGCCGTCTCGAAACCGTCGTTGCGCTCCGAGAGGGCTTTCATCGAGTTGAAGCCACCGACCGCAGTTTTGGTAATCGTGGCTTCGGAGCCGCCCGTCACGATGAGGTCGGCTTTGCCCAGCCGGATGTAGTCAAAGGCGTTCATGATGGCGTGCGACGACGACGCGCAAGCCGATACGGTGGCGTAATTGATGCCCATGAAACCGTATTGCATCGAAATCATGCCGGCGGCGATGTCCGAAATCATCTTCGGGATGAGGAACGGGTTGTGCTTCGGGATGCCGTTGCCGAGCACGAAATCCTCGACCTCTTTTTCCAGCGTGGCGAGGCCGCCGATGCCGGAGGCGAAAATCACGCCGACGCGCTCCTTGCGGAGTTGGTCGAGGTCGAGGCCGCTGTCTTTGATGGCTTCGGCGGCGGTGACGAGGGCAAATTGGGTGAAACGGTCAATGCGGCGCACTTCGCGGCGGTCGAGGTGTGCTTCGGGGTTGAAGCCTTTGACCTCGCAGGCGAAGTGTGTCTTGAAATTCGTGGCATCGAAAAGGGTGATCAAATTGGCCCCGCTCACGCCTTTTTCAAGCCCCTCGCGGTAGGCTTCGACGGTGTTGCCAATGGGGGTCAATGCGCCCAAACCGGTGACGACGACTCTTTTCATGTAATTTTTATTGGTGAAATTTGGTGAAAGGCGGGCTTTTAGGCGGCCTTTGTCTGGCAAAGGTAGATTGAAAGAGTTGAAAAGAGGAAAGGGTGAAATAAGTTGAAAAGAGGGAAGAGTTGAAAGGTTGAACCAGTCGTTGTCCGCTTCAACCTTTCAACTCTTCCCTCTTTTCAACTTTACCTCATCTTGAACACCCGCGCCGCCCGCACGGCCAATTGCCAGCCTTTGTAAAGCTTGCGGGCATCGGCTTTTTTCATCTTGGGTTTGAACGCTTTTTCGAGCTGCCAGTTCGCGGCGATGTCGGCGCGGTCTTTCCAAAGGCCGACGGCCAAGCCCGCGAGGTAGGCCGCGCCCAGCGCGGTCGTTTCTTGGACGACGGGCCGCTCGACTTTCGTGCCCAAAACGTCGGCTTGAAACTGCATCAAAAAATCGTTCCGCACCGCGCCGCCGTCCACGCGCAAGGCCCTGAGCCGGATGCCCGAATCCTTTTCCATGACCGAAAGCACGTCCTTCGTTTGGTAGGCGATGCTTTCCAAAGTGGCGCGGATGAGGTGTGCCTTGCCCGTGCCGCGTGTCAGCCCGAAAATCGCGCCGCGCACCTCCGAGTCCCAGTAGGGCGTGCCGAGGCCGACGAACGCGGGCACGACGTACACGCCGTCGTTAGAGGCCACGCTTTTCGCAAAGCCCTCTGTATCAGCGGCTTCGCGGATGAGTTCGGCAGCATCGCGGAGCCATTTGACCGCCGAGCCGGCCACAAAAATGGAGCCTTCCAAAGCGTATTCCACGCGCCCACCGATGCCCCACGCGATGGTCGTGAGCAAGCCGTTTTTCGAGTGGACGGCCTGCTCGCCCGTGTTCATCAGCATAAAACAGCCCGTGCCGTAGGTGTTTTTTGCCATGCCTTCGGCAAAACAACCTTGCCCGAACAGCGCGGCCTGCTGGTCGCCTGCCATGCCCGAAACCGGGATGCCGCCTAAGCCAATCACATCTGCACGGGCGTAACCAAACACCACGCTACTGTCCATGACCTGCGGGAGCATGGCCTGCGGCACGTCCAGCGCGGCGCAAAGCTCCGAGTCCCATGCGAGGTCGTGGATGTTGTAAAGCATTGTCCGCGAGGCGTTTGTGTAGTCGGTGGCGTGTGTTTTCTCTTCGGTCAGGTTCCACAAAACCCAAGTGTCAATGGTGCCGAAAAGCAGCTCGCCCGCCTCTGCTTGCGCCCGTGCGCCGGGTGTGTTGTCCAAAATCCACTTGATTTTCGAGCCGGAGAAATAAGCATCCACGACGAGGCCGGTCTTGGCCCGCACGGTCGGTTCGAGGCCGCGCCGTTTCAGGTCGTCGCAGATGTCCATCGTTTGGCGGCTTTGCCAGACGATGGCGCGGTGGATGGGTTGGCCGGTTTTGCGGTTCCAGACGACGGTGGTTTCGCGCTGGTTGGTGATGCCGATGGCCGCAATTTGGGCGGGGTTTATTTCCCGAAGTGCTTGACGGACAACGTGTTGCACGGTTTGCCAAATCTCCACAGCGTCATGCTCCACCCAGCCGGGCTTCGGGAAATGTTGCTCGAATTCCTGTTGCGCGAGGGCCACGATGTTGCCTTTTTTGTCGAACACGATGGCGCGGCTGCTGGTGGTTCCTTGGTCAATGGCGAGGATGTATTTTTTCATGGGCAGGAGAATGTTGGCGGTGTGTTGGGCTGGGGATATTTGCCAATGTTTTTGCACCGGGCGGCGATTTTTCAGCCAAAAACAGCCGTATAAAACAACGCCGCGCTCACGCCGCCGGCAATTGGCCCCACGACCGGGACCCACGAATACGGCCAGTCGGAGTCACCTTTTCCCGGAATTGGCAAAAAAGCGTGGGCGATGCGCGGCCCCAAGTCGCGGGCCGGATTGATGGCCCAGCCCGTCGGGCCGCCGAGCGAAAAACCGATGGCCACGATGAGGCCGCCGACCACGAGCGGTTTCAGGCCATCGGCAAAATTGCCGCCCAGCGACATCAGCCCAAGCACCAAGACGAATGTCCCGATGAACTCGGCGAGCAGATTGGACGGCGTGTGCCGGATGGCCGGTGCCGTGCAGAACACGGCTAATTTGGCCGATTTGTCCTCCGTTTTTGCCCAGTGCGGCAGGTATTGCAGGTAAACAAGGCACGCGCCGAGGATGGCACCGAGCATTTGCCCGGTGATGTACGCGGGCGCATTGGCCCAATCGAATTGCCCGGCGGCGGCCAACGCGAGTGTCACCGCAGGGTTCAAATGTGCCCCACTGACCCCTCCGACGAGGTAAATGGCGAAGGTCACGGCCAACGCCCAGCCGATGCAGATGACTGCCCAGCCCGCATTTTCGGATTTGGAATGACGGAGCAATACGCCCGCGACTACGCCGTCGCCGAGCAAAATCAAGAGTGCGGTGCCGAGCAACTCGGCCAAAAAAGTACTCATGCAGGGAGGATGTTTTTGATGTGGATAAATAACTGGCTTCCAAAGGACGAAGGACGCAAAAAATCCGTTTGTCCCCCGACCGTTTGCGAATTTTTCCCCGGCACAAATCCGCCGCAAAACGCAGCCGACGGATTGCCCGGCCTTACGGGATGCACACACTTTTGCCGCAAAATTTTAACAAAACAGACCACTCGCCTATCCGCAAAACGTGTACTCCGGCTGTCTCGCAGCCTCACAACCATCTCGTTTAAAACACATCAAATTCGTTAATCCAATGACGCACGCTAAACCAATCGTGGCCGCGCTCCTGCTGGCCGCCTTCGCAAACACGTCCTCGGCCCAAACCACTTCCAACACCATTTCCACAGGCGTTTCGTTCGGCACGGGGTTCTCCACGCTCCGGTCGGATTTGTTCGCCACTTCCGATGCGCGCCTCGGCTACTCCGCCGGGCTGTCGTTCGTCGTGCCGATGGGCAGCCGCTTGGAGCTGAACCCCGAAATCTCGTTCACGCAAAAAGGCGCGTCCGGCCAAGCCGGAGCCTTTCGCCCGGAAGAAGCCCCGGAAATGCAGGCTTACAACTACCACTACAATGCCTTTGAATTGGGCTTACTCGTTGGCTATCAACCGTTTGCGTCGGTGTCGGTGCGCCTGCAAGCGGGCGGTTTCCTCGATGCCAACCAGCACAACCTCTCCGAAAACAGCCATCTTTTCGTCGGCGACTTGCACGATTACACCTCTGCCATGCCGGCTTCGGATTTGAACGATGCTTTCGGCGGTCTCGACTTTGGCCCGGCGGCGGGCATCAGCGTCGGGAACAGCCGTTTCCGCGCCAATTTCCGCTACTATCTCGGTGTCCCGAACCTGTACAACTACTTGGAATTCAAGCCCGAAGGCCACTCCATCCGTTCCTCGGCGTTCCGGTTGACGGCCACTTATTTCCTGTTTTGAGGTAGGCTTGCTGGGAAGAGGTAAATTTTGAGCGGTTGGTGCCGGGGGTGGCCGGCCGAAACCACCAAAAAAATTTTAATAGGCGGGCCGCAAAAAATTTTAAAAATAAAAAAAACAAAATAAAAAA
>JBKBIC010000182.1:0-3989 GCA_046299435.1 Saprospiraceae bacterium | reverse complement strand
ATATTTTGTGGGGGACCGCGGGGTCGGGCCGGGCCCAACCGCTCAAAATTTTTTACGGCGGCTGCCGACAAATTTTTTACACAGTAATCAAGACTAAATCTTCATAGCGTCGGACATTTGCGCCCGGAATCGAAATTTCCAGCCAAAATGTACTTCATCCGACTCGTTCTGTTCGCCTCCTGCTTTGTCGTGGTCGAGGCACAAGCCCAAGAAACAAGCCTGCTTGACTCGCTGCTGCCCGACCCCGACAAGGGCAAAAAACTCCAACTCATCACCTACGGCTCCGTCAATTACCACGCTTTCGACTGGCAAATCCTGCCCAGCAAACGCGACGAAGTGGATTTTGAGCGGGCAGTCATCGAAGGTTCGTACCATTTCGCCCCGAAGTATGCTCTGAACGCCGAGCTGGAATTTGAAAACGGCGGCACGGGCGTGGCCGTCGAATTTGACCCGTTCGAGGAGTTCGGCGAGTTTGAGTACGAGGTGGAAAAAGGCGGCGAGGTTCGGTTCGAGGAGTTCAACCTTTCCCGGAAATTGGGCAAAAACCACGAGCTGCGGGCGGGCTACGTCAAAATCCCTTTCGGCCTCGTCACCTTCCGCGACGAGCCGGACGAGTACCTGACCAACACCTTGCCCCTCATGGAAAACAGCCTGTTGCCCACCGACTGGGCGGAATTCGGGCTGCTGCTTTCAGGCAATTTTTCCCGTTGGAAATACCATCTCGGCCTCGTCAACGGCCTTGACGGCTCGGCCTTCAATTCCGCGAACTTCATCAAACGCGGCAACCAAAAACGTTTCGAGACCGTGAACGCCAGCGATTGGGCGGTCGTCGGGCGGCTGGATTACGAATTCGGGCACGAGCAGGCCGTCGGTTTCGCAGGCTATTTTGGCAACACGCGCAACAACCGCCCGAAACCCGACCTTCAAGTGGATGCCTACCTCGCCATGTTCGATGCGCACATCGTGTACGAAGTGGAGCCGTTCGAGCTGACGGCGCAGCTGATTTATGGGCATTTGCAAAACTCCGAGGCCGTCACGAACGCCAACCGCAACCTCTCGAACAACCTCAACGTGAAGCGCACGCCCGTCGGCTCGTCCGCGCTCGGCTGGTCGGCGGAGCTGGGTTTTGAGCTGTTCGATGTGCTGCCGCGCCACCCCGACGGCGAGCTCATCATTTTTGGCCGTTACGATTGGTTCGACCCCATGCATACCACCGAGGGCCAAATCGTCGCCAATCCGCGCTGGCAACGCGCCATCGTCACCGCTGGCCTCAACTACCAACCCATCCCGCAACTGGTGTTGAAAAGCCAGTATTCCGTCGAAGAACTCGGCATCTCGACCACCCGATTCCAGCGCACGTTTTCGTTGGGGCTGGGTTTTCATATTCGTTGATATCCAACACAAACAATTGCAAATCAAATATTTGTCATGCAAAAACTGCTTTTTCCCCTTCTTCTTGTGCTCACCTTCGCGGCCTGCAAAGACGACGACCCGGTGCAGCCAACCGCCGATTTCAAAACAGAGCTCACCAACTCGGCCAATGTCATCCTGACGACGTACAAAAACCTCGACGACCGCACCGCCGACCTCGTGGCCGCGCTGACCGCGCTCGAAACTGCACCCTCGGAAGCCAACCTCGCGGCGGCCCGCCAAGCATGGCGCGATGCCCGCGTGCCCTGGGAGCAAAGCGAGGGTTTCCTGTTCGGCCCTGTTGACCAGCAGGGCATTGACCCGGCGATGGACTCGTGGCCCGTCAACGAGGTTGACCTCGAAAACGTGCTGAACAGCGGCCTCGCGCTCACGAAAGACTACATTGACGTGCAGGAAGGCACGGTCAAGGGTTTTCACACGATTGAATTCCTGATTTTCGGTCTCGACGGCCAGAAGGAAGTGGCCGATTTCACCGTCCGCGAGTTCGAGTACCTGCGGGCTTGCGCCCAAAGTTTGCGCGGCGAAACCACCAAACTGCACACGGCTTGGGTGTCCGGCGGTGGCAATTTTATTTCCAATTTGGTAAACGCGGGCGAGGCCACGAGCATTTATCCGAGCCAAAAAGCGGCCCTGCAAGAACTCGTCAACGGCATGGTAACGATTGCCGACGAGGTGGCGAACGGCAAAATCAACGACCCGTTTTCGCAGCAAAACGTCACGCTCGAAGAGAGCCGTTTCAGCGCGAACTCGAAGGCCGACTTTGCCGACAACATGAGGAGCATCCGCAACATCTATCGGGGCAGCCTTTCGGGCACGGTCGTTGCCGGGCTTTCTTCATTGGTCACGGCCAAAAACGCGACGCTCGACCAGAAAATCAGTGCCGATATCGAGGCCGCTATCACGGCCATTGAGGCCATCCCCGGCACGTTCACGACGGCCATTTTTGAGCAGCAAGCAGCAGTGCAAACGGCTCAAAACGCCGTGCGCGATTTGCAGGAAACCCTGCAAGCCGAGCTGCTGCCCTTCATTCAAAACCTTTGATTTGTATCGCCCGATGTGGTAGGATTGGAACACGTGCCGGACGGATGCAGCGGATTTGCACGGATTTTTCAAACTGACAACTAACCGTTCACAACTAACAACCATTAAAAATCCGCTGCATCCGTCCGGCACGTGTTCCAATCCTACCCAGTCGGGCCAAAATGTGCCGACCATGCCTTTTGCCAAATTTTCCAAAATTGCCTTGCTGCTTGCGCTCGCCGCTTGCCACAAAACCGACGAGCCACCTGCCGAAAACCCGGCCTACCAAGCTGGCGGAGCCACCACTGTTTTCGGCTTTTTCAGCGATGCCTTCGAGCAGCCCTGCGCCAATCTGACCGATGCGGAACTATCCCGGCATTTGGACGCAGATGTCGTGTTCGAGGCCACGTTCGTCACCGCTCCGGCGACTATCAACCCCGGTTTGGGGCCGCTTTTCAACCAAAATTCGTGCGTCAGTTGTCATGGCCGCAACGGTCGCGCCGCCTTCCCGGAGACATTGGCCGACCCCGGCGGGCTGCTCGTGCGGCTGAGTTTGCCGGGCGCAGGGCCGCACGGCGAACCGCTGGCGGTGCCAGGCTTTGGCGGCCAGTTGCAGACGAAAGCCATCTGGGGCAGCCAAGCGGAGGCTGGGCTGGACGTTCAGTGGGCAGAAGAGGTGCGCCAATTCGTGGACGGCGCGACGCTCAGCCTGCGGCGACCGGTGTTCAATTTGAAAAATCCGTACACGACTTTCCCGACAGATGTGCTCACCTCGCCGCGCCTCGCGCCGCCTGTGTTCGGGTTGGGCCTTTTGGAGGCCATCCCGGAGGCTGATTTGCTGGCCGCCGAAGACCCCGACGACGCGAACGGCGACGGTATTTCGGGGCGCGCCAACCGCGTGTGGGATTGGCAAAAAAACACGACGGCCATCGGGCGTTTTGGCTGGAAAGCCGGGCAACCGACCATTTTGCAGCAGTCGGCAGCGGCCTATTCGGGCGATATGGGCGTGACCAGCCCCATGTTCCCGGTCGAAAATTCCGCCGGGCAGCCGCAAGCCGACCCGCAAACCGACGACCCCGAAATTGACTGGGAAACCCTCGAATTGGTGGCTTTTTATACCCAAAGCCTCGCCGTGCCCGCGCCGCGCGACCTTGAAAATGCGGATGTGGCCGCCGGGAAAACCTTGTTTGAAAAATCGGGCTGCGCCACTTGCCACACGCCACGCCAGCGCACGCTCGCCAGCCCGTTGCCTTTTTTATCTGACCAAACTTTTTATCCGTACACCGACCTATTGCTGCACGACATGGGCGAGGGGTTGGCGGACGGGCGGCCCGAATTTGCGGCCAACGGGCGCGAGTGGCGCACGCCACCGCTTTGGGGCATCGGCATGACCCGTTTGGTCAATGGGCACACCAATTTCCTGCACGATGGGCGCGCCCGCTCGCTGCTCGAAGCAGTGCTTTGGCACGGCGGCGAAGCCGAAAACAGTCGGAAAAAAGTGGAAAAAATGAGCGCGACCGAGCGCGGCCAGTTGGTCA
>JBKBIC010000181.1:0-9948 GCA_046299435.1 Saprospiraceae bacterium | reverse complement strand
GGGGCCTTCGCCTTTTTCCATGTCCACTTTCACGTTGACGAAGCGGGCGTTGAACAGCTCGGCCACCTTCGCATCGGGGAAGGTTTGGTTGCTCATCATTTTGCAGGGGCCGCACCAAACGGTGTAGGCATCCATGAAAATGGGCTTGTTTTCGGCTTTGGCTTTCGCCAAGACCTCGGCCCAAGTGCCGTGCTCGAAGTTCATGCCTTGCGCGGCGAGCAGCGTGGGCAGGCAAAAAAGCAGGGTGGGGAAGAGGAGACGTTTCATAAAAAGTTGGTAGCGGGAAATGTTTGGAAAGAAGAGGATTGGGGTCGGTTTCGTCAGCCTTCCTCCAAGCCCATCAGGAAATAATCCACTTTTTGCATGAAAGTGGGCTGTTTGTCGGAGGCCAGCTGGCGGGCCTTTTGGGCGGCGGCGCGGGCTTTGGCCTTGTCGCCCCGGCGTTTGTGGATTTCGGCGAGGGTCAGGTAATACTCCGGGAGGCCGCCGTTTTCGGCTGCGGCTTTGGCCCATTTTTCGGCCTGACCGAGCACTTTCGGGTCGTTCGGGAAGGTGCGCGTGATTTCGAGGACGAGTTCGTGGAGCTGCGCGGCGTTGTTTTTCACCGTGCGTTTTTGGTAGCCCTGCACGGTTTTGAGGTATTGCTTGGCATCTTTTGTGGCCGCGTAAAACTTTGACGCGGTTTGATAGGCGAATACGTCGGCCCGGTCGGGGCAGTTGGCGGCCATTTTGTCTTGTGCTTCTTCGAGCAGGGCTGCGTTCTGGAACTCTATGGCCTTGCGGGCGGTGTTTTTGCAGGCGGTTTCGATGCGGTTTTTGACGGCCTCCTCGCCGACGAGCGCGGCGACGCGCTCGCGGTTTTTGAGCAAGAGGTCGAACACGCGGCTATCGGCCTCGACCGCGCCCTCGTGGATGAAGCGCAGGTTGAACTCCGTCGTGAGGTCTTTTTGGGTTTGGAGGTACTCGTTCGTGATTTTGAGGGAGGGCCTGCCGAACTGGTTGAGCGACTTCACATAGTCGAACAAAAACTTCGGGTCGCGTTCGCCAGCCTCGTAGCGGGCTGCCATTTCGGGCGATTTGTCGGTGGTGCCGAGGCCACGCTTGCCGAATTCGAGCAGTTGCTCGACGGTTTTTGCGCCCACGTCTTTGAGTACCATTTTGCCGTCGCCGTTGATGAAAAACAGCGTGGGGTAGGATGCGACCGGGTATTTCGAGGCAAACTCCGAGTTTTCGGGCTTTTCCATGTCAATTTTCATGTTGATGAAATTGGCGTTGAAAAACTCGCCGGCCTTCGGGTCGGGGAATGTCTGGGCGGCCATGCGCTTGCAGGGGCCGCACCACACGGCGAATGCGTCCACGAAAATCAGTTTGTTCTCGGCCTTCGCTTTGGCGAGGGCTTCGGGCCATTGGCCGTGAAAAAACTCGATGCCTTGCGCCGAGATTCGGGTGGCGATGGCTGCGACAAACGCGAGTAAGAGCAGTATTTTTTTCATGTCTGGGAAAAGTTGGGCGGCTCGTAGCCGCCTGTTTTTAGAAAAACAAGTGCGAAAATAGTGGGCGGTGGGCAGTTTGCAGTAGGCAGTTTGCAGTGGGCGGTTTGCAGTAGGGAGTTTGCAGTGGGCGGTTGGTAGTGGGCAGTTTGCAGTAGGGATTTTGCAGTGGGCGGTTTGCAGTGGGCGGTTGGTAGTGGGCGGTTGGTAGTGCAGTGCCTTTCAACAGAAACCTGCCTACTGCCTACTGCCTACTGCCCACCGCTCACTGCAAACTGCCCACTCACTCGGCTTTCCCGCCGAAGTCGTATTTCAAGCCTTTGTAACTTTTGAGGGTCATCTTGACGGAGCCGACCGAGACGGGCGATTCGATGAGGACGGGGATGCGGTTTTGGTCGTCGCTGACCCATACGGTCATTTTCGCGTCCTCTTTGAAGACGTTGCCGGCGATGACATCGGGCTGGAATTTGAGGGTCTTGTAGCGGCCCATGTTGTGGACTTTTTTGCGGGGGTCTTTGCCGAGGTAGCGCATTTGCAGGGGGAATTCCTCTTTGTCCATGAACACGCGGAAGGGGATTTTGAAGCCCGACTGGTGCGCTGCGAAGTCCACGTTTCGCAGGAAATAGAGCGTGGAAAGCACATCGTGGACGCAGTCGTTCACGGGGTGTTCGGTCTTGGTTTCGGGTGCGCCCCGGTGGTCGGCCCGCCAGACGGAGGCGTTGCGGGCGCCTTGATTGAAGGATATTTTCTCGAAAATGTGGTACTTGCCCTCCTCCACGCTGCGCTCGGAGTAGTTGGGCAGGAGGGTGTTTTGTCCACCCAAGAGTCGTAGCGGTCGTTGACTTGAAAAAACCACTCATACGATGAGTAGGTTTTGCCGATGGCTTGGTAGTGGTATTGGGTGCCTTCGTCCCAGATTTTGAACGTGACCTCGCCTGCGGAGAGCCAGACGAAATTCCAGTTGTAATAAATCTTGTAGGTGATTTCCTCGCCGTTTTGGAAGGTGTTGTTGGTCGTCAGGCAGGCATCCTGCGTGGGCGGCTGTGGCGGGGCGGGCGTTTCGGGGAGCGTGCGCGGGGCAGAGGCGATGATGCCAAGCAAAACAAACGGCGAAAGGAGGCTAAACAGCGTCGTCTTCATACCCAAGCGATTTGGTGATATTGACATTGAAAATGAAAAATGCGCCTGCTAACGCGGGCAAAATCAGGTTTATTATCCACAGGCCGAAGGTGGCGGCGAGGATGCTGACCTCGTTCGCGCCGAACAGCGACCAGACGTGGACGGCCACGTTGCCGCGCATCAACAGTTCGACGACGGGCGGCAACGGGATGCTCGTTTGCAACAAAAAAATGGTGAAAATGCTCAAAAAGCCGGGCAAAATCCCTGTTTCGATGCCGAAGTATTGCAGCAGCAGGAAGTACTGGGTGCAGTAAATCGCGTACCGGATAATGGCCCAACGGAGTATGTCGGCCAATTCGCGGACGCTGAAACGGCGCAGCACGCGGATGTCTTTGACAAATCGTTTGACGTGGTTGAGCCAAGGGATGCGCTTGGCGAGCGGGATGACGAGGTCAATATTGAAGTACCCAAAGAACATCAGGCCCAGCGACCCCAGCGCGAACACCGAATAAGTATAGACGAGGTATGGGTCAACGAGGCCGAACCGGAGGGCGAACCACACGGCCCCGCCCGCGCCCGCCGCCAACAGTACCATGAGCTGCGCGAAGTTGCCGACGAGGTTGGCGATGATGGCTTTCCATTGGTGCGTGGGGCGGACGAACAGGATGCGCCCGCCGTACTCGCCGACGCGGTTGGGGGTGAAGAGCGAAAAACTGATGCCTGCGAGCACGGCCCGATAAGCCAACCATTGGCTGAATGGCTGGTACCGCTGGACGAATTGGTGCCACTTTTTCATCTCGGCCAGCCAGTTGAGCGGCATGAGGGCAATGGCCGCGATGAGCAAAAACCAGTTGGCTCCGGTCAGTCGTTCCATGAAAGCCTGCCACAGGGTGGGCATATTGTCTTTGGCGCGGAGGTCGAAATACAGGGCACCCGCCAACAACAGGGCAAGTAGGATTTTGAGCAGGATGTTCAGTTGGCCTCCCGAAAGAGTCTTCTTGTGCATGGTTTTGGTCAAAAAACAAACAGGGCAACCTCGGTAAATGAGGTTGCCCTGTTTCTAAGTTTACGGCCGAGCAACTGCTTTTCGGCCTTGCGTTCACAATTAATAGCCAGCGTCTTTGTTGCCGCTGAAACGGCCGCCGCGACCTGCGTTCGGGCCATCGGGGCGGTTCATTTCTTTCTCGTTCGTGGCGACTTTGAATTCGACGCGACGGTTGAGGTAGTTGGAGCGGCTCGTCGGCACGAGGGCAGTGTCTTCGCCGCCCCAGTTGAGGATGAGGCGGTCGCGTGCGATGCCGTGTTGCGACACGAGGAAGTCAATGGCTGCCTTGGCGCGGTTGTACGAGAGCACGTTGTTGTAACGAGCAGAAGCGGACTTGTCGGTGTGGCCGATGACGGCGACTTTGATTTCCGGGTTTTGCTTCAACACGGTGGCGACGTGGTAGAGTTTTTCGTATTCGGCCTTTTTGATATCGTAGCGGTCGAGGTCAAAGTGAATCATCGGGAGGAACCAGTCCACCAAGCCTTTGCTGCTCGGCAGTTTGAAACCAGCCAATTTTGCGTCAATCAAGCGGTTGACATCAGCCTCAGAGAGGATTTTCTCTTGCGGCACTTGTGCCACGCCCATTGCGTCCACTTTGAAACCCGGCGGGCTGTACGGCTCTTTGTCTTTGTAGTCAGCCACGCTGTCGCCGTCGCTATCGAGGGTCACGCCGCGTGTGTCCACGCGGGCACCTGCGGGGCTTTCTTTTTCTTGGTCAATGGCATCAATGATGCCGTCGCCGTCGGTGTCGGTCGGGTCGTAAACCGGGCGGGCTTCCAAAGCAGCGATTGCGTCTTGGAACGCGCTCAGCGGGTTCACCCAGTAAAGCGGCTCGGATTTGAGTGCGCCGGACTTACTGGCCTTGCCGATGTTGAAGTTCAGCGTGAGGTGCGGGTAGTGGAGGATGTCGCGGTAGGTGGTGTTGGTGACACCGATGTTCTCGTCGGCATCCAGTTCGTCGGCACCTTGACCGAAAGCCGTGAAAACTGTGTGCGACAAGGAGATGTTAAACTTAGGATTGATGCGGAACGACACTTCGCCGCCACCCTCGATTTGGGCGTTGGGGTCTGGGTCGAGCTTGCCATTGGTATAGCCCAAGCCTGAACCTGTGCGGCGATAGATGTTTTTGTAATCCGTCTCAAATTTGTGGAAACCCACGCCCCCGAAGACATTTATCAGGATACGGCGATAGGGCTTGTTGAAACGGAAGTTGTTGAGCGACACCACTGTGTGGATACTGCCGGACATCCATGTCAAATCGGCTTCGCTTTTGCCGATGTTGCCGCCGTTCTCGCGTTCGCCGCCAGCTGCCATATAGTTGAAGTTGCCGCGCAGTGAGAAGATGTGGTCGAGCGATTTGCGCACATGGATGCTTCCGCCGAAACCTATTTTAGGGTCAAGGTCGCCGACGACAAGTGCGCCGCCACCACCGATGCCGATTTCCCACTTGTCGGCTGGCGAAAACGAGCGGTAGCCGTTGCCGGCTGCCGCTGCCGGCGCTTCATCTTGAGCAGAAAGGCTGGATCCTGCTATGGCGAAGAGAGTAGCAATTGCAATTTTTCTTACTGTCATAGGGTCACTAAATTTTAGTGATTTAAAGAATGGATGAATGTTTTGTGATACAAGTAACCGAGCGGAAACCCGGTGTTTGTTTCTCTTTTTCAAAGGAAAACCGGGTCAAACTCCCAGTTTTTTGAGTGCCAAATATAGAGCGTTGGTAGATATTTTATTTGGCTCTGGATTTATTTTTGTCACCTCCGTCAAAGCTCGGCGGATGGTCTCCGATGTATCGCTGAAAATCGAGCGGTCGGTCACGGTCACGTCGGGCTGCATCAGGTAGGCAAAAACCCGTGCCATGCCGCAGTTGGCGATGAAATCTGGGATGACCGCCGTCTGTTCGTCCGTGTAGCGGGCCGTCGGGCCGAAAAACACTTCGTCGTCCACGAACGGCACGTTCGCACCGCAAGCAAATACTTCGAGGCCGCCTTCCAACATACTGTCCACTTGTGCGCGAGTCACCAATTTGGAAGCTGCACCGGGGATGAAAATATCCGCGCCTAATTTCCAGATGCGCTCGTTCACTTCTTGGAACGGTAGCATACGCTCGGCAGCCAGCTTGTTGCCCTCTTTTGTCAGAAAAAGGTGCTTCACATCAGTCAGCGATAGGCCGTTGGGTTCGATGATGCCGCCTTCGCGGTCAATGATTCCGATGACTTTTACGCCCTCCTTTGCCAAATAACAAGCTGCAGACGAGGCGACATTACCCCAACCTTGTATGATAGCCGTCTTGCCGACGAGGTTGCGCTGGTGGTAGAGCTGGTAAAAATGCCGCACCGACTCCGCCACACCATAGCCTGTTATCAGATCCGCCACCGCGAATTTCTGGGAGCCGCCTTCTGGCAGGTACTCCGGGTCTTCCACGATTTTGGTGCAGCCGTGCCGCAGTTGGCCGATGATGTTGATTTGCCGACCTTCCGTCGGCTTCAAATGTCCCTTGACGATGCCCTCTTGCGGGTGCCAAAGGCCAAGGTCTTCGGTGATGGGCACTACGTCTTTCAGTTCGTCCACGTTGAGGTCGCCGCCGGTGCCGTAGTAGTTTTTGAGGAGCGGGAGCACTGCCTTGTACCAGCGGGTCAGGACATCCCAACGGCGCGGGTCATTTGGGTCGAAGTTGATGCCGCTTTTTGCGCCGCCGATGCTGGGGCCGGCCACCGAAAACTTGATTTCCATGACCTTCGCCAACGAGGTGACTTCTTCGCGGGTCAGTCCTTTTCGCATCCGGGTGCCGCCGCCGGCTGCGCCGTTTCGCAGCGAGTTGATGACAATCCAGCCTTCTGCGTCAGTTTCTGCGTCGTGCCACTCAAAGACAATCTCCGGTTTCTTCTCTTTGTACTTTCTGAGTAAATCGTCCATGCTCTGGAAATATGTGGTTGGGCTTTGGCATCAGGGAGGTCGAAAATCAGGCGAGCGAGTGGCGGCGAAAGAAGTGGGCTGAACCGATGTGCCGCCTTTGATTTCGCGTCGAGCCGGGCCAAAAAGCGCGTTTCGCTTGCTCAGGTTGCTGGTTTTCGCCGCAAAGGTAGATAAAACCACTCGTGATTGTCATACCCCAAAAGTCTTTACTTTTGGCGCACGGGTTACGTTTTTTCATATAGCGAAAACCGCGCCAATCATACTTTTCGCCCAACCCTAAACGCTTGTCAATCACTTTTTTAGCCAAAAGTAATGTTGCAAAACTGGCTTAAGCCGCTGCCTCCCGACACCCTGAAATGGGCGGAAAACCTTCCCGGTTCGTCATTTGGGAAAAACATCGTTTTGCACCGCGACGCGCTGCCCGACCTTCGCCAAACGCGCCTTGCCTTCATCGGGTTGGCGGAAAAAGAGGCTGCCGAGCTGCGCCGCCATTTATACGCTATGTCATGGGCTTTTCCCGAAAATTCGTTCGCCGATTTGGGCGATGCCCGCAAATCCGATCCGTCGTTCCTCGTCCCGCTCGTGTACGAACTGCTGTCTGGCGGTGTGCTGCCCATCCTCGCGGGCGGTGGCGACCATCTTGCCCCCGCGCAATTTTTGGCTTACCAAGAGGCCAAGGCATTGGTCAACATGGCCGTCGTGGACGAGCGTTTGACCGATGCCTATACTAATATGGTGTCGCCGCGCCATCCCTTGCTTTTCCATTTGGGTTTGATTGGTCTGCAAATCCACCAGACCTCGCCCGATTTGTCCGCGTTTTTGGAAAAACAAAACTTCGATGTGCTGCGCTTGGGCAAAGCCCGGCCCGGTTTGGAGGAGGCTGAGCCTGTGCTGCGCGATGCCGATTTGCTGGCATTCCATTTGGCCGCGCTGAAACAGGCGGAGGCTCCGGGCGTGGCGGGCGCGTCGCCGTCGGGTTTTTTCAGCGAGGAGGCTTGCCAACTTTGCCGCTATGCGGGCATGAGCGACAAACTCACGTCGTTCGGGATTTATGGTTTCCGGCACGAACTCGACCGCGACGGGCAAACGGCGCAGGTGGCCGCGCAAATGGTGTGGTATTTCGCGGACGGATTTTTTAGCCGCAAAAACGACTTCCCGGCCAGCACCGACGGCCTGACGGAATACATCGTGGAGATGCCCGCGCTGCACTACCAAATCACTTTTTGGAAAAGCGTGAAAAGCGGTCGCTGGTGGATGCAAGTGCCCATTGCCACCGACCGTCGCCACCAACGCCACCGCCTCGTGCCGTGCTCGTACCAAGATTACCAAGCCGCTGTGCGCGAAGAACTGCCCGAACGGCTGGCGCGTGCCTTTGCGCGGTTCGGGTGAATGTACAGCCCTCAAAGCACCCCTTCCAGCCGGATGCCCCGCGAGCCTTTGACCAGCACGGTCGCGTCGGCGAGGGCTTGCGTGTTGAGCCAAGTTTTGGCAGTGGCCGTGTCCGGGAACCACTGGGCAACGGATTTCCCAAGTTTTACCTTCCCGAATTCCGTGCCGACCAGCACGAGCTGTTCCAGCCCACATTTTTTTGCAAAATTGAACATGGCGCGATGCTCCGCGAGGCTGGCCGCGCCGAGTTCGAGCATATCGCCGAGCACGGCGATTTTGCGCCCGACGGGCAGGTCGCGCAGGCTTTCGAGGGCGGCTTTCATGCTCGATGGGTTGGCGTTGTAGCAATCCATGACGAACGTGGTGGAGCCGCGCCGCACGATTTGCGAGCGGTGGTTGCTGGGTGTGTAGGCTTCGAGGGCGGCTTTGATTTTGGCAGAGGGCACTTTGAAATAACGACCCAGCGCGATGGCGGTCTGGATGTTGTGGAAATTGTACCTGCCCGGCAGCTGGGTTTGCACTTCGGTGAGTTGTTTGTCGTCGCCCAAAAAGGCCACGCGCAGGAACGGTGTCTCGGCGACGAGTTTGGTTTCGAGGCCCACGACTTTCGGGTCGGGCGCGTCGCTGCGGCGGTAAAAAATCTTTTTGCGGTTGGCCTTGGCGAGGGTGCTCAGGTATTTTTCGTCGCGGTTGATGAAGGCCAGCCCGCTGTGGGCGGCGAGGTACTTGTAAATCTCGGATTCCGCTTTTTTCACGCCCTCCAAATCGCCGAAACCTTCGAGGTGTTCTTTCCCGATGTTGGTGACGAGGCCGTGCGTCGGCTCGGCTATTTCGCAAAGCTCGGCCACCTCGCCGATGTGGTTCGCGCCCATTTCGATGACGGCGACCTCTGTTTCGGGCTGCATGGAGAGCAGCGTGAGCGGTACGCCGATGTGGTTGTTGAGATTGCCACGGGTGACGCAAGTGGGGTAGTGGCTGCTCAAAACTGCGCCGACGAGTTCCTTCGTGGTGGTCTTGCCGTTGGAGCCTGCGATGCCGATGACCGGGATGTCGAACTGGCGGCGATGGTGCGTGGCGAGTTTTTGGAGGGCTTCCAACACGCCGGGCACGACGATGCAACCGCTGTTTCGGGCAAGGTCGGGATTGTCCACAACGGCAAATGCAGCACCGGATTCGATGGCTTTTTCGGCAAAGGCATTGCCGTCGAACTTTTCGCCTTTGAGCGCGAAAAACAAGCATCCCGGCTGGATTTGGCGGGAATCGGTGACGATTTGTGGGTGTTTTTGGAAAATCTCGTACAGTTGCTCAATCATGGTTGTAGCGTTGAATCGGGGTTGAAAAGTTGAATTAGGTTGAAGCGTCGGGCAGAGGCGACGGCGAAAGTAGAGAGGTGGCGACTTTGCCCAATCCAACTTTTCAACCTTGTCTCAACTTTTTAACCCCAAAAACAGCGGGCAGCTCCCGTATGAGAGCTGCCCGCGATAGAGTGAGTGTTCGGCGAGATTGCCTCGCGCTTATTTTTTGTAACTGCGTTTGACTTTCTTCTTTTTCACTTTGAAGGCGTTGCCTGCGGTGTCTTCGTTGCCGGTCGGGCCGCCGGTGCGGGTCATGGCGCAACGGAAACCGACGGAGCGGCTGGCTTTGTCTTCTTCGAGGAAGCGGCGCGCGCCCGGCGAGAGCCAGAAAGCGCGGTCGGCCCACGAACCACCTTTGATGACGCGAGCCTTGTCGCTGATGAGTGTGCTCACGCCGTAGCGGTACTCGACCTCGGACTCTTTATCGCCGTCGAGGAAGTTATACACTTCGGGGCGTTTGTAGTTGTCGCGGAGGGCGGTTTCGGTGGTGTCGGCCAATTGGTAGTTGAGGTGGCCGAGGCTGTCTTTCGGGACGGGTGCGCCCGTGGCAGGGTCAATCACTTTGTGCATGAAGACGTTGCCCCGGAAGGAGTTGAGGTCTTGGTTTTCCACGTCGCCGAGGTCAACGGATGTCATC
>JBKBIC010000180.1:0-9953 GCA_046299435.1 Saprospiraceae bacterium | reverse complement strand
AAAAGACTTCCGCGAAGCCCTCAAAGCCCACGATTGGGCGCAGTACGCAGGGAAAAACTTGGCCGTGTTTTGCTCCGCCGATGCCATCGTGCCGATGTGGGCGTATATGTTGGTGGCGAGCTACGCGGCTCAGGTGGCCGACGACGTGGTGCTCGCCACGCCCGAAAATGCGGTCGAAACCATCTTTTTGAAAAAACTCGCCGCGCTTGACGTGGCCGACCACGCAGGCAAACGCATCGTGGTGAAAGGTTGCAGCGACAAGCCCGTGCCGCCCTCGGCTTACCTCGAAATCACCCGGCGACTGCAGCCCATCGCCCAAAGCCTAATGTTTGGGGAGCCGTGTTCAACAGTGCCGGTTTACAAGAGGAAAATGCCATTTTGAGATTTCAGATTCCAGAAAAGAAGATGCCAGACCGGGTTACTCCTCGTCTGGCATCTTCTTTTCTGGAATCTGAAATCTCAATTCGTGCGGACGGCACTGCGGTAGCGGCGACCTACTTCTTCCCAGTTGACCACATTCCACCAAGCGGCGATGTAGTCGGGGCGGCGGTTCTGGTAGTGCAGATAATAGGCGTGTTCCCAGACATCGAGGCCGAGGATGGGCGTGCCTTTTTTGTCGGCCACGTCCATGAGCGGGTTGTCTTGGTTGGGCGAGGAGGTGATGAAAAGGTTGTCGTCCGCGTCCACGCAAAGCCAAGCCCAGCCGGAGCCGAACCGCGTCGTGGCGGCCTGCGCGAACTGTTTTTTCATCTCGTCGAACGAGCCGAAGTTTTTTTCGATTTTGGAGGCCAAGTCGCCACTGGGTTCGCCGCCACCGTTGGGCGACATGACTTCCCAAAACATGGAGTGGTTCCAGTGGCCGCCGCCGTTGTTCCGCACGGCGGGCGGCAGGTGGCTGATGCTTGCGAGCAATTCTTCGAGCGATTTGCCTTCATGCTCGGTGCCCGCGAGCGCGGCGTTGAGGTTGTTGACGTAGGCCGCGTGGTGTTTGCCGTGGTGGATTTCCATGGTGCGGGCATCCACGTGCGGTTCGAGGGCGGCGAATTCGTAGGGCAGGTTGGGAAGCGTAAAAGCCATATTTTTTGAATGATAAGTGATGAGTGGTGAGTGATGAATACTTGCAGTTGAACGCGGGCGAAAGTAAGAAGTTCAGCGGCGGCTTAACGGAACTTTAAACGGTGGAAGAGTTTTTGGGGCAGACGAAGATGCGTTTCAATGGCACCTTTGCACCACTGCATCATTAAACTTCTCGATTTTAAATCCAAAAGCACGATGGAAAAGTTAGGCCCAATCTTCACCGCAGATTTATTTCCACAAATTGATGGCGAACTAATCAATTTATTGAAATCACTTTCTCTCGACGATTGGGACAGACCAACCGTTGCCCCTTTATGGAAAGTCAAAGATGTCGCCGCGCACCTGCTCGATGGGAACATTAGAGGTATATCAATATTACGGGATTCTTTCTTCGGTGTGAAAGCAGAGGGCTTGGATTCATATCAAGACATGGTAGGTTTTTTGAACAAGCTGAATGCCGACTGGGTAAATGCCTTTAAAAGAGCAAGCCCCGCATCCCTAATTGAACTATTGGAATACACTGGCAAGAAATACTGTGAAGTCATATCAAATCTGAACCCTTTTGAAGAAGCCCCATTCTCTGTGGCGTGGGCTGGCGAAGAAAAATCTTTCAACTGGTTTCATATCGCTCGAGAATACACCGAAAAATGGCACCATCAACAGCAAATCAGGTTAGCCGTCTCGCGGGAAGAAGATTTATACTGCAAAAAATACTATTGGCCCTATCTTGAAACATCTATGCGTGCTTTGACCCACCATTATCGAGACATCAAGGGGCGTTCTGGCGATCTGATAAGTTTCACTATAACAGGGGACGGGGGCGGAACTTGGCTGCTTTACTCCAACGGAGAGAGTTGGAGCCTTACCGAAGAACGCGACAATGAACCCATAACTCATGTTGAAATAGATGGCGCAGTGGCTTGGAGGATTTTTACAAAAGGCATAAAAAAATCGGATGCCCAAGCAAATGTGGCTATTTCAGGGAAAACAGATTTAGGAGAAAAAATATTCGATATGCTGGCCGTCATGGCATAGTATCCAAGCTTGTCTTTTTCAATTACGCATTCATCTCGAAATCATCATCAACACTTCGTTTCAAAAAATGAAAAAACTCGCGCTCCCCCTCCTGCTGCTCTCCTTGCTCGTGTCGTTCGCCTCGTGCGACACATTGAAAAAAGCCGCTGCCAAAGCCCTGCTCGAACCGACACTCGAAGAAATCGGAAAGGCCCTCAAAGAAGCCCTCACGCAAGGCATTACGAAGGGCGTGAAAGTGCTCTCCGAAAAAGATGGCTACTATAAGTCAGCGTACAAAATCCTGCTGCCCGAAGAAGCCCGCAAAGTGACCGAGCGACTGAAAGTGGTGCCGGGCTTCGACAAATTGGAGGAAAACCTGCTCGAAAAAATCAATCGCGGCGCAGAGGACGCAGCCAAAGAAGCCGGCCCGATTTTCGTCTCGGCCATCCGAAGCATGACTTTTGCGGACGCGAAAAACATCCTCATGGGCAGCGACAACGCCGCGACGGACTACCTCAACCGCACGACCTACCAATCACTGTACGACAAGTTCAACCCGAAAATCGTCGCGTCGCTCGATAAATTTGAGGCGCGCGCGCTGTGGAAAAAGGCCGCTGATGCCTACAACAAAATCCCGCTCGTGACGAAAGTCAACAACGATTTGGACGATTACATCACCAAGCAGGCACTGACCGGGCTGTTCCGAAAAGTGGAGGAAGAGGAGAAAAATATCCGCCGGAACAAGCTCTCCCGTTCGACCGATTTGATGAAAAAAGTCTTTGCCCAGCAGGATACTAACAGAAAGTGAACCCGGCGCACCGAGGCAAAAATAAAGGCGCAAGATTCTGACAATCAGAACTTTGCGCCTTTTGCTTTTTCAATTTAACACGACCCTGTTCAGTTGGGCATGAAGCCGTAATTCGACATGATTTTGTCTTTCAACTCTTTGCGGGCGAAGAATATCCGGCTCTTTACGGTGCCGAGCGGCAGCTGAAGCTCGTCGGCGATTTCTTGATACTTGAACCCTTCGAAGTGCATCAGAAAGGGAACCCGGATACTGTCGTCGAGGCTCGAAACCATGCCATTCAATTCTTTCAACATGATGCTGCCTTCGGCTGCGTTGGCCGCCGAGTGGCTGGCAGAGTTGAGGTAAAATTGGTTGTCGGTCGAATCGAGGATGGTATTGGCTTTGATTTTTTTCCGGTAGTTGTTGATGAAGATGTTCTTCATGATGGTGAACATCCATGCTTTGAAATTCGTGTCGGGCTGGAATTTCTCGCGGTTCGACAAGGCCCGGAAAGCGGTTTCTTGGAAGAGGTCTTTGGAGTCATCCACGTTTTTCGTCAGGTTGTACGCAAACGAATGGAGCATCGTGGTCAGCCCATCCAACTTAGATTTGAATTCTATGGTAGTCATGGAAACCTCTGCTTTAGTTTGATGAATTTGACGTTCCAAAGATACGCTCAGTGTTTAATTTTTTCAAAATCCGGGTTAAACAAGAAACTGTTAAGGAGTGTCAGAAAAATTCTACAATTTTGGACAACCTGTCATAAATCATTGTCTTTGAACACCTTATACTATGTGGACAAAATCTTGTAAACGCTTTTTTTTCAAAAAAAATTGAAAAAAAGAAAACCTGCGACACTTCGTTTTTGCCGGTTCGTCCCCGATTTGGGCGGCTTCATCGGGCGTTTATGCTTTTTGAGCAAAAAGTGGGCAAGGTCTGGGCAGGTGAATGAGCAGCGCGCTTGAATACTTTTGTGAAGGCTTTTCGAGGAAGCCCGATTTTTTCATCAACCAAAATGTTTTTCCAAATGAAAAAAATTCTCAGGTATCTGGCCTACGCGGTCGGTACCTTCGCGCTGCTGGTCGGCGCAGCGGTCGCCTACTTTTACTTTCGGGGTGTGCCGACGTACCCTTACCAACCCTCTCCCGAAATCGCCAGCCTGAAAGTGGTGCCCGACAGCGCACGGGTGGCGCGGGGCGCGAAAATCGCCACGCTCCTCTGCAACGAATGCCACAAAAACACCGACGACGGCAAATTGACCGGGCGCATCATGCCCGATTTGCCCAAAGAATTCGGCACGGTGGCGACACTCAACATCACGCACGACCCCGTGCATGGCATCGGCAGCTGGACGGACGGCGAGCTCTATTATTTCCTCCGCACGGGCATCCGCAAGGACGGTTCGTGGGCACCACCGTTCATGCCCAAGTTCCCGCTCATGGCCGACGAAGACCTGAAAAGCATCATCGCTTGGCTGCGCTCCGACGACCCTGCCGTACAGCCTGACACCCGCGAGTATCCGCCCAACCAGTACAATTTGCTCGTCAAATTCCTCTCAAACGTGGCTTTTTCCGCGCCACCGCTCCCGGCCCAACCTATCGTCGTGCCAGATTCGACCGACAAAGTGGCCTTCGGGCGGTACATCGCCGACGGGCTTTGCGCCTGCTACGCTTGCCACAGCGCGGACTTCAAAAAAATGGACTATCTCGTGCCAGAAAAGAGCCTCGGCTACTACGGCGGCGGCAACCCGATGCTGAACTACACAGGCGAGGTTGTGCCTTCAGCCAATATCACAATGGACAAGGAGACCGGCATCGGCGCTTGGACGCAGCAGCAGTTCCTCGAAGCCACCAAATTTGGCAAAAACCCACGCGGCGGCCCGCTCCATTATCCCATGTTCCCGCACACGACCCTCACGGATACGGAGGTCAATGCCGTCTATGCCTTCCTCCAAACCGTGCCGCCCATCAAAAACACCGTGGCCCGGTACAAGCCAAAGGATTGACAGCAGCACTTCGAAATAAAAAATGTAGGGGGCAGCCGGGGATTTCGCTCAGTGGTTTTCAGAATTTGAAGAACCTTTGAGCCAATCCCCTGGCTGCCCCTTAACGTTGTGCCTCGTATCCAAACTCAATCCTTGAATATGAGCCGTTTGCGTCGCACAGCCCTGTTTTTTTCCCTCCTACTCAATCTCCTACTCGCGGCAAGCATCGCGTTCATGTTGCACCGGCTCGGTGGCTGGCGGTATGCCCTCCACAAATTCCGCAGCGACGAAACCGGGCTGTATGCCCATCGGAAACAGCTGTTCGGGATGTTGCCCGAAAAAAAACGGAGCATCGTTTTCATCGGCGACAGCCAAATCGAGCAGGCCGAATGGCGCGAGCTCTGCGGCGACACCCTGCCCATCCTGAACCGGGGCATCACAGGCGACCATGTGGACGGGGTGCAAGCGCGATTGCCCGAAATCCTACGGCACCAACCCTCCAAAATCTTCCTGTGCGTGGGCGTGAACGACCTGATTTTGGGCAAACCACCCATTGAAATCGAAGGCCGCTACCGTCAAATCGTGGAGCAAATCCGCCGCGAAGTGCCTGATGCACAGTTGTTTGTACAATCCGTGTTGCCTTTGAATAACGACGTGAAACGCATCGGCATTGAGAACGAACCCATCCGCGACCTGAACCGCCGCCTCGCCCAAATTGCCCAAGCGTATGCCGTGCCATTTGTGGACATCCACGCCCAACTGACCGACGCGCAAGGCAACCTCGCGGCCAAGTTCACCGACGACGGGCTGCACCTGAACGGACAGGGGTACATGGTCTGGAAAAAGAATTTGGAGCCGTTTTTGAAGTTTTGACCTCCGACCGCCCCGCAGAAACCCAAACTATTTGAGAAAACATGGTCTTCAACTCGCTCACCTTCCTCGTTTTCATCGTCCTGTTTTTCCCGCTGTACTTCGGGACGCGAGGCCGCACGCGCACTTGGGTTTGCCTGCTGGCAAGCTATGTTTTTTACGGCTGGTGGGACTGGCGTTTCCTCTCGCTCATCGTGTTCAGCACGGTGATGGACTGGTGGTTCGGCCTCTGGATTTCGCAGGTGGACGAGCCAGAAGCAACCCGCGCCCGCTGGCGAAATGGCTCGCCTGTGCTCCGCTTTTTCGGGAAACTGACCGACTGGGCGGCCAGCACCGGCCTGAAACGCAAAGCCCTCCTCACGTTTTCGATGGCCATGAACTTGGGCTTCCTCGGCTATTTCAAGTACATGAATTTCTTTGCCGAGAACTTCGCCGCGCTCGTCCGCTCGCTGGGCATGACCCCCTCGTGGACGACGCTGCACATCATCCTGCCCGTCGGCATCTCGTTCTACACGTTCCAATCCATGTCGTACACCATTGATGTGTACCGCCGCGAAATCAAATGGGAGCCGTCGCTGCTGAAATTTGCCACGTTCATCGCCCTGTTCCCGCAGCTCGTGGCCGGGCCGATCGTTCGGGCGGTGGATTTCCTCTACCAGATGAAAGAGGACAAAAAATTCAGTTGGCACAATTTCAATTCCGGCCTCGGGCGCGTGCTGTGGGGCTTTTTCAAAAAAGTGGCGATTGCCGATTCGCTCGCGCCGTTCGTTGACCAAGTGTTCCAGGCCCCGCACACCTTTTCCTCGATGCAACTGCTGATTGGCGTGGTGTTTTACTCTTTCCAGATTTACTGCGATTTTTCGGGCTATTCGGACATCGCCATCGGCCTGGCACGGATGATGGGCTACGAGTTCCCGGAGAATTTCCGCACCCCATATTTTTCCAAAACGTTCAGCGAATTCTGGTCTCGGTGGCACATCTCGCTGTCGTCGTGGCTGCGCGATTACCTGTACATCCCGCTGGGCGGCAACCGGCACGGCAAGTTCAACACTTACAAAAACAACATGACCACCATGCTGCTTGGCGGCTTGTGGCACGGCGCGAATTGGGCCTTCGTGTTCTGGGGTTTTTTGCACGGATTGTACCTGATTTTGCAGCGCGTGGTCAGCCCGGTTTGGCGCGGCATCGTGCGGGCGTTGCGCCTGCCGAAATTCGCCGACGACGGCATTTGCATCGCCACCGTCTATTTGCTCACGCTGTTGGCATGGGTCTATTTCCGGGCAGGGAGCATCGGACTGGCCGGGGGCGATAGTTTCGGGACGGCCAACCGCGTGATTTCGGGGATTTTGAGCCTCGAAAATTTCAACTTCGCCTCGGTCATCAACCGTTTTCAGGCAGTCAAAGGCTTCCTCCTCATCGGCATTTTGCTGTTCATCGAAATCACGAACCCGCGCATCCGCTGGAATCCGCTGCAAACCGAACGGCCCGCCCTTCGGATGGCTGTGTTCGCCGTGCTGCTGTGGATGATTGCCTTTTTCGGGAATTTCGGGGCCAATGCGTTCATTTACTTCCAGTTTTGAAAACGAGGGCACTCACTCCCCAGCCCCGAACCTCTCCCGCAGCTGCTTTTTCAAAGCCTGCATCTCGTCGCGGTATTGCGCGGCGGTGATGAAGTCCAAATCCTTCGCGGCCCGCTTCATGTTCGCCTCCGCGTCGGCCACCATTTTTTCGAGTTGGCTGCGCGTGGCGTAGGCCACGACGGGTTCGGCAGCGAGGCTAAGTTCTTCTTTTTCAACGTAATAGTTCGTCGGCTGGCCCACGTCGCGGATGTCGAGGATGCTGCGCGTCGCCATGATTTCCTCTTTTGATTTTGTCACCGTGCGCGGCGTGATGCCGTGTTTTTCATTGTACTCGATTTGGATTTGGCGGCGACGGTTCGTCTCGTCAATCGTCGAGCGCATGGCATCGGTGATTTTGTCGGCATAAAAAATCACGAGGCCGTTCGAGTTGCGGGCGGCGCGCCCGGCGGTCTGCGTCAGCGAACGGGCGTTCCGCAGGAAGCCCTCTTTGTCTGCGTCCAAAATGGCGACGAGCGACACCTCCGGCAAATCCAATCCTTCGCGCAGGAGGTTCACGCCGATGAGCACATCGTACTCGCCGAGCCGCAGGTCGCGCAGGATTTCGACGCGCTCCAAAGTCTCCACTTCGGAGTGGATGTAGCGGCATTTGATGCCGAGGCGGGTCATGTATTGGGCCAGTTCTTCGGCCATGCGCTTCGTCAAAGTCGTGACTAAAGCTCGCTCGCCACGCTCCACCCGCTTCTGGATTTCTTCGAGCAAATCGTCAATTTGGTTCAGCGACGGACGCACGTCAATCGGCGGGTCGAGCAGACCCGTCGGACGCACAAGTTGTTCAACCACAACACCTTCTGTTTTTTCCAACTCGTAATCGGCGGGCGTAGCCGAGACAAAAATGACTTGATTTATCATCGTCTCGAATTCCTCGAAACTCAGCGGGCGGTTGTCCATTGCCGAGGGCAGGCGGAAGCCCCAGTTGACGAGCGACTGCTTGCGGGCGCGGTCGCCGCCCCACATCCCCCGGATTTGCGGGATGGTCACATGGCTCTCGTCCACAATCATCAGGTAGTCGTCGGGGAAATAGTCGAGCAGGCAAAACGGCCGCGTGCCCGGCTGGCGGCGGTCGAAGAACCGGGAATAGTTTTCGATGCCGGAGCAGTAGCCCAGCTCTTTTATCATTTCGAGGTCGAATGTTGTGCGCTCTTTCACGCGGCGGGCTTCGAGCAGGCGGCCTTCACGGATGAAAAATTTCTCCTGCGCCCACATCTCGTTTTGGATTTGCTCGATGATTTGCCCCAGCCGGTCGCGCGGCGCGACGTACAAAGTGGCCGGGAAAATGGCGGTGATGTCCATCGCGTTCACCCGTTTGCCGCTTTCGATTTCGATGGTTTCGATGGCCTCGATTTCGTCGCCCCAAAACGTCACGCGGATGCCCCAATCGGCATAAGGTAAATTGATGTCCACCACGTCGCCGCGCACCCGGAAAGTGCCGCGCCCGAAGTCGGTTTCCGTCCGCGAGTACAGGCTCTCGACCAGCTGCGTGAGGAACATGGTGCGCGACATTTCCATGCCCTTGTGGATGCGGATGATGCCCGTTTTGTAGTCGTCCGGGTTGCCCATGCCGTAGATGCACGAGACCGACGCGACGATGATGATGTCGCGCCGACCACTGAGCAAGGAGGACGTGGCGCGGAGCCGCAGTTTGTCCACTAACTCATTGATTTGCAGGTCTTTTTCGATGTAAGTATCCGTCACCGAGAGGTAGGCTTCGGGCTGGTAATAGTCGTAATACGACACGAAATACTCCACCGCGTTGTCCGGGAAAAACGACTGGAACTCGCCGTAGAGCTGCGCTGTCAGGGTTTTGTTGTGGGTCAAGACCAGTGTCGGGCGATTGACTTTTTGGATGACGTTGGCCATCGTGAACGTCTTGCCGGAGCCGGTCACGCCGAGTAGCACCTGCGCCCGCTCACCGTTTTCGATGCCGTTGACGAGCTGCTTGATGGCTTCCGGTTGGTCGCCTGTGGGTTGGTAGTTGGACGAGATTTTGAAATCCATTTTTAAAACAAAAAAGAGGGCAAATATGCCGCAAGCAACCCAGATTCAAAACATTTTTCAACTCCTATATTCTTGGCCCTCAAAAACTCCGGGCATGATTCCCTGATATTTTTTATTGAAGGGAAGAAAACCCGGCAGTAGATGGCTTTCAAAAAATTGAAAACTGACCAATGTGTCCTTCGAGGTGTCCAAAAACTGGACTTTCTTGTTGTTGTCAATGTAAAAATTCAGGTACGGTTCAAACCGCTCGTCTGTCATAAACCCCAACTGTACCCAATGATATGGGCTATCCACGCTCGGCTCGCCTTGAACAAGCAACGTTACCCGCATTTTTGGAAAATGGCGGGTCAGTTCTTCTGACACTCTTTTCATTTCTGGCAAGTCACCTATTGAGTCTATTGATAGGCTATCAAAATATATTGGTGCATTTTTATCAACATTGGAGCGTGTTCTATTGCACGCAATAGAACTTACAATAATCAAGCACCACAACAAACATGGTGTGCCCCTAAGAGTATGTTTTAAAATTTGAGGGGAAGTTTTTACGGATTTTTCTCCAAAGGAATCTGCTGGGACAAATAGTGTT
>JBKBIC010000179.1:5489-9977 GCA_046299435.1 Saprospiraceae bacterium | reverse complement strand
ACGGGACTTTTTGGGGCTTGATTCAAGACTGATACCTCGCTCGCATGACAATAAACAGCCCTCGTTTGCAGTCGCAAGCGGGGGCTGTTTCGTTGGCTCAATCCAGTTTTACGACCGTCTCATCCCCTGCGATGTTCCGCACTTTCAGGCGCAGCGGGCGGCGGGCGGTGGTCAGGGTGCCGTCCCAAAACTCGTTGGTTTTCAGGCCGTTGCGGAGGACAAGACTGTTTTTGTCAATCTTGATTTCGTCGTCGGAGTGCCACGCGCCCGCGTCGTGGGTGCAGTCCACCGCCAGCATTTCGATGAGTTCGAGGCCGTCCGGGCTGATTTCGATTTGGCCGAGGCCGTCGTGCTTGCCCGGCGCGGTGGCGGATTTTTGCAGGTGGTTTTGCTGGCGGCGCAGGTTATAGTTGTCGAGGCTGGTTTTCAGCCTGTCGGAGAGGAATTTTCGGATGCTCAATTTGAAACCGCCTGCTGGCAGTTTTTCGAGGTCGAACTCCACCACATCGGGCAGGATGCTTTGTTCCAACACGGGTTTCAGGTCGCGCAATTCGATGTCCACCTGCGTCGTGTTTTGCGTATCGAGAAAATCTTGTATCGCGCTATTGTCCTCAATATCAACGAAATAGACAACGGCGCGGCGCACCTCGTCGGGCAGCGTGGGCACGGCTTCGGCGAGGATGCGGGCGAGCATCGGCACGTCCAAAAGGCGGCTGCGGTGGTCGAGCAAATTGGGTACGAACACGGGCACCATGCCGTCCTTCGGGCTGTGGATGGCTCCGGCCCAAGCGTCGGGCAGGCTGGGTTCGCGGTGTAGGCCGGGGATGAGCGCGGGCAATTTGTCCATCGTTTGCTGCGGGTTGCGGAGCAGCGAGATGCCGTCGCGGATGTCGCGCACCTCGAAGGCCGCACCCCAGTTTTTCAGTCGGTCGCGGGCGGTTTGGATGCTGTTGATACCCACGTCGGCGTGGACGAACCGCCGACCGAGCCGGGCTGCGACCGCTGCCGCCACGCCGCTGCCGCCAAAAAAATCGGCCACTGTGTCGCCCGCGTGGCTGGCGGCTTGGATGATGCGTCCGAGCAAGGCCTCGGATTTTTCGGTCGCGTAGTCCTTGTTGCCGCTGGCGTAAGCCGAAATGTCGGTCCAAAGCGTGTCCACGATTTTCGTTTCGAGTGGCTCAATCCAATGCTCGATTTTGCCGCTGGACGATTTCCGGAGGAATTCCAGTTCGCGCCCGGTGCTTTCCCAAAACTCGCGGAGCGATGCCGCACCGGATTGTTCAAACGCCGCGAAATTTTGTAAAGCCCGCTCGGCGCGAGCCTTCGACCATTTCCATTGGCCGGTGGCGGGGGTCACGCCGAGGATGTCGTAGCGCATGGTCGGTCGGTCGGCGTTGTTCCAAAAATCCTTCCAGTAGCCGTCCTGTTTTTTGGCGAAATTGGGGTTCTCGGCCAGCACCGCGTCGAAGTTGGTCGCGTCGTTTTTGGTGTACCAAAAAATGGAGTCGTGGCCCTGGGGCAGCGCGTTGATTTTGTCGAACTGGCGTTGCAGGTTTTTCGTGATGCGCTTCACGATGATTTCGTTGCGGAAGTTGTCTTCGCCGAAAACCTCGTCGAGCAGCACCTTGACATAGTGCCCGATGTGGTAGTCCAGATGCACGAAAATGGAAGCCGATTCGGACATGACGGCCTTGATGGCCATGAGGTTTTCGTGCATCCACGAGAGGTAATCCTCCTTGTTCCAGATGTCGCCGTACATTTTTTCCTCCCAAGCCCGCAGTTCGGCGAGGTCGAGGTTTTCCTCGGCTTTTGCCATCGCTTGGGCAGCGGTGGGGTGGTCCGTCAGGACTCTTATGGAGCGGCGCAGCCAGATTTTTTTGGCGTAGTCCGCGCCGGACGCAAACGGCGGGTCAATGTACACGAGGTCAATTTCGATGCCCTCGCTTTTCAAAAACGCGCAGGCCGTGAGGCATTCGCCGCGCAGCAGGAGGCTGGGCGCGTCGCCGGGTTCGCCCACTTTTTCGGTCAATTCGGCCTCAAAAAGCGGCATCCCGCGCAGGATGCGCGTCGTGGTTTGGCCGTTGTCGCGGTATTTCAGCACGCGCTGGGCGCGGCGGAAGTTGTCGAGCAGGGCTTGGCCTTCGATGCTGTCGGGGAAGTATGGTTGGTAGCGGATGGGCACTTGATAAGTTGTGCGGGCAAAAGTAGCCGGCGGTTGTGGTTGGGCGTTTTCCCACAGATAAATCTGTGGGCTGAGCGCAGAAAATCCGCTGGATTTTTACTCACAGCCCACAGATTCATCTGTGGGAAAACTGTGGGCGAACGCCCGCCGCACCCGTGTATTCACCTCGTCCAATGGAAAACGCTCGTCAAAATGCCGCGCATCGTTTTTCGCCTCGACCGTAATCTGCTGAAAAATAGCGCGAAGCGCAGCCTCGTGCGCCCGCAAATCGGCCAGCGACAACCCACCAAAACTCTCTTTCACGATGCCCAACAACCAGTAATCGAACTGCGCCGATTCGCCGATTTCGACCGACCGGGCAGCCAATTGGCGGCTGCGGCCTCCGTGCAAATCGCGGGTTTCGAGCCGTGCGTCGCGGGGCTGGATGTGCCGCAAATCGGCCAGTTTTTGGGCGATTCGGTCGGGCGCAGCGGCGGAATTGGACGGGGCAGCGGTTTTCCAAAAACTGATTTTGGCGGGCGGCTGCGCGGGCTGGCGCGGACTTGGCGCGGCGTTTTTTTCGGCTCGAATGCTGCCGAAGTCGGCCAACGAAATGTGTTGTTCGTCTTTGAGTTGTCGGTCGAGCGAGCGTTCGTTGTCCTCGTTCAGGCAGATGAGCGCGGTTTTTTCGGGCACTTTTTCCCCGACAGGGTACTCGATTTGACGCAGGCAACGGCAGGCGGTTTGCAGCACCATGTTGGTCGGGCAGTCGCCTTTTTGCGAAAGCACGACCCCCGCGAGGCTGCGGCAATCCCAGCCTTCCTTCCCGATTTGGACGAGCAGCACGATGCGTTTCCGGGAAATCGGCGTATCGAGTTGGAGGAATTCCGTGCGGTTTTCGGGCGGTAATTTGTGGTGCTTGTTGCCTTGATGGTACTTCAAAATCTCGCCCGCCGGGATGCCCATTTCGCCGACCAAAAACGGAAAAACGCGCTCCTCCAACCACTCGATGCTGCTGCAATAAATGGCGAGTTTGGCCACCGAACCGTCGGCGTAAACCGTCCCGCCAAAGTCGCGGCGGAAGGCCAGAACGCCCGTGCGCACGATGTCGAGCGGACCAACGCTGGGGCCTTTTTCAACCAACACTTGCGGTTTTTTCAGGAACGAGCGCACGGCAGCCAACAGCGGGTAGTGGTAAACGGTGTTCGATATTTGGTTGATTTTCAGCGCATTGCCCGCGCTCTCGATTTTTTCAGGGGCGGGCAAATACGGCGTGCCGCTGAAACCCATGACCGTCGTGACCGCGCCGCGCCCGTGCCACGCGCCGACGACTTGGCGCAGTTTGATGTCGTCGGTGGCGGCGTGGTGTACCTCGTCAATCAGCACGGCGAGGCGCGGGATTTGCCCGATGAGCTGGCGCAGTTCGTTGGCCGAGTTTTGGGTTTCGAGTTTTGAGTTTTGAGTTTCGAGTTTCAGGTTTTGGTCGGCATCGAGTTTGTCCAAAATGACCTTCTCCGCGTTGACCACGAGCACCAGCCCCATGAGGCCGTCGAATGGCTGGAAAGCGGCGACTTTTTGGGCGTTCGGGTTGCGGGCGCGGTTGTTTTTGGCCGCCGATTTGGGCTGGTCGAGCACCTCGAAGCGGAGGAGATTTTTCAGTTGCGTGGCCGCAGGCTCCGGCACGACCCACGCGGGATTGAACCGCTCGATGGTTTTCAGGCTGGGCACGATGGACGTTTTCAGGCCGGACGGCGCGACGACGAGGAAGTTGTGGGCAAATGCCGCGTCGGTCGGGTCGCTGTGCGCGAAGTACAAATCGAGGTAAATGAACGCCGCCATCAGGAAGGTCTTACCCGCACCCATCGGCAGGCTGAACAGGTAGTCCGTGTACGACACGTTGTAAAAAACTGCCTGTGCAAGTTTCTCAAAATCAAGATATTGGCCGCGTTCCGTGACCAATTTGCCCATTGCCGGAAACTCGTCGCGCAGGGCAAAAAAGGTGCGGGCGGCGGCGTTTTCGGCGAGCAAATCCAGCGTTTTCGGGGCAAGGCCGAGTTGCGAAAAATCCTCTTGCGGGTCGAAAAAACCATCGCAGACGAGCCGCCAGAGCGGGCGGTTTTGCCCGGCGATTTTCAGGAAAAGGTAGGTTTCGATGGCCTCGATTTGCGGCTCGCGCAGCTGCCCGCGCTCGCGGATGTACCCGACGAGCGACGCAGCCGGGCACCGGCCCGATGCGAACCATTCGTTTTTGCGCTGCGCGATGAGGCTGTGGAACATGGGAGAATGTTGGGCAGGATTGGAACGCGGATGAAACGGATTGGGCCGCG
>JBKBIC010000179.1:0-5479 GCA_046299435.1 Saprospiraceae bacterium | reverse complement strand
GTTGGGCTGTTTTGGAACGCGTTTTCACGGGTTTGGGCGTTTTTATACGTATTTTTGTAATTTGTGTGTCTGGGAAAAAAATCGGGGAAAATCCCCCAAATCCTTTTAACCCGCGTTCCAATTGTTTTTCAAACGAGCCGCAATGATAGCCAGCCCGGTCGCGGCGGCGGATGGTTCGCGGGCAAAAAATGCGGTTTCGGGCAATCGGCGGGATTGCGGCGGCGGCAAGTGCGGGCGGCTCGCTACTTTCACACGCGAAAATCACGGTATGAGACAAAAAATCCTCCTTTACAACCCCGAAGCGGTGTTTTACGATATGCCGCTCGCGCTGCTGGCCATCGGTTCCGCGCTCGACCCGGCGCGATACGAGGTGGTCATCGTGGATGCCCGCGTGGAGCCGAACGCCCACGCGAAGGCCGTCGAAATCGCCCGCGAAGCCGTGTGCATGGGCGTGACGGTGCTCACGGGCCGACCGCTCCGCGATGCGCTGGCGGCCACGCGAAAGGTGCGGGCGGCTTGCCCGTCGCTGCCCATCGTGTGGGGCGGCTGGCACCCGTCGCTGTTTGGCCGCGAGATTTTGGAGCAGGAACCGTCGGTGGACGTGACCGTGCAGGGGCAGGGCGAGGAAACTTTCCGCGAATTGGTGGAGCATTTCGGCATCGGCGCACCGCTCGACGGCGTGGCGGGCATCTGTTTTCGGGAAAAAACGGGCAGCGGCGGCATCCGCCAAAACCCCGCCCGTGCGCTGACGGACATGAATTTTTTGCCGCAGGTCAACTACGACTTGATTGATGCCGAGCCGTATTTCCGGGCAAAAAAACGCCGCCAATTAGACTACATCAGCAGCACGGGTTGTCGTTTCCGCTGCACGTTTTGCGCTGACCCTCAGGTGTTTAACCGCAAATGGACGGCCATCGAACCCGACCGCTTGGGCGAGGAGTTCGCGCATTGGCACCGGAAGTTCGGCTTCACGGACGTGAATTTTCAGGACGAGACTTTTTTCACCAAACGCAGCCGCGTGGTGGGCGTGGCGGAGGAGTTTCTGCGCCGCGATTTGAACATCACTTGGGCGGGCACGATGCGGGCCGACCAGGGGTTCCGGCTGACCGACGAGGAGTTTGCGTTGGTCAAGCGCAGCGGCTTGCGGCGGGTGCTGGTGGGCGTGGAAAGTGGCTCGCAGGAGATGATGGATTGGCTGAAAAAGGACATCAAAATGGAGCAGGTCTGGCACGTCGCGGAGCAGTGCCGACGGCTGGGCATCGAGGTCATTTTCCCGTTCATCGTGGGTTTTCCGGGCGAGTCGGAGGCGAGTTTCCGGGCTTCGTTGGACATGGCCAAACGGCTGCGGGCCATGTCGCCGGGCTTCACCACGCCGATATTCTACTTCAAGCCTTACCCCGGCTCGGCCATCACGCAAGAGGTTGTAAGTCAGGGATATGTGTTGCCGCAAACGCTCGACGAGTGGGCGGATTTCGACTACGTCGGCGGTTCCAGCGGCCCCTGGGTGAGCGCGGAACGGTTCCGGCTGGTGGAGCGGTTCAAGTTTTACAACAAGGCGGCGTTCCGGCGGGCTTCGTGGCTGACCGCGCCCGTGCAATGGCTGGCCCGGCAGCGGATGCGGTTCGATTTTTTCGAGTGGCCGGTGGAGAAGTTTTTGGCAGAAAGGCTGCTGCCGCAGCAGCAGTTGTCGTGAGGGTGTGTTCTTTTGCAACAAACATTGATTATGCGCCACCTACCACATCTTTCTATCCTGTTTTTGCTCGTGGGCCTGCAAGCCTGCGTCACCTCCAAAATCAAATCGGTCAAGGCCCAAGAGTTCACGCAAAAAATCCAGAAGCCGCTTTTCGTGTACAAGCCGGACAGCCGCACCGCCGAGTTTTACCGGAGTATGACCACCGAGCTGGGCAAACAACTGGCCCCGCACCGCGTGAAACCCAGTTTTTACAAAATGCCCGAAGTGTCCCTCGACCCGGAGGCCGACCTGCAAAAATTTGCCTCCGAAACGGCCCCCGACTGTGTCGTGCTCGTCAAGTTCACGGGCGGCGTGGTGACGAGTCAGGGCTGGGGAATGTCGTCGGTATCGGAGCTCAACATCGAATTTGACATGGTGCTGCCGGAAAAAGGCGAGCACGTCTGGAAGGCATCGGCCTCCGTGAGAGGCTCTGTGGACATCGCCGGCGGCGGGCGGATGGCACGCGACGTGGTCAAGAAAATGCTCGCCGACGGCGTAATCGGCCAATAGCAGCGCAAAAAACCTCCTCAAACAGGGCGTTTTCGCAGGTGGCGCGGGCTTTCAGCCGAATTGCCGCCGGAACATCTTTTCTTTGCCGCCGGATTGCCAGACGGCACACCCGCTCATTTCCTTCACCAATATCTGCTCAATGAAAAATACGCCGCTCACCGAAAAACACATCGCGCTCGGCGCGAAAATGGCCGAATTCGCGGGCTACAATATGCCCATTTCGTATTCCTCGCTGACCGACGAGCATCACACCGTGCGGACGGCAGTCGGCGTTTTTGATGTCAGCCACATGGGCGAGTTCATCGTGCGGGGCAAGGACGCGCTGGCCTTCCTGCAAAGCGCGACCTCAAACGATGTGTCCAAGTTGAAGCCCGGCGACGTGCAATACTCCTGCCTGCCCAACAAAAAAGGCGGCATCGTGGACGATTTGCTCGTCTATCGCTTGGACGACACACCCGAAATGACCGTCGAAGGCGAACAGTCGTTCATGCTCGTCGTCAATGCCTCCAACGAAACGAAGGACTGGCGTTGGCTCAAACGCCTCTCCAAAGGCTTCGAGGTGAAGATGCAAAACATCTCCTCCAAAACCGGCCTCATCGCCGTGCAAGGCCCGAAAACAGCCGAAGCACTCGCCAAACTGACCGATATTGACCTGAAAAGCATGAAATATTACTCGTTCCGGCGCGGGCGTTTCGCGGGCTGCAACAACGTCATCGTGTCGGCCACCGGGTACACGGGCAGCGGCGGCTTCGAGATTTACGCCAAAAACCGCGACATCGTGAAAATCTGGGACAAGGTGTTCAAGGCCGGGGCCAAATTCGGCATCAAACCCGCCGGACTCGGTGCCCGCGACACGCTCCGCCTCGAAATGGGCTATTGCCTATACGGCAACGACATCAACGACACCACCTCGCCGCTCGAAGCCGGCCTCGGCTGGATAACCAAACTGGCGAAAGGCACGGATTTCCCAAGCATCGAAAAATTCAAAAAGCAGAAAGCCGACGGCGTGAAACGCAAACTCGTGGGCTTCGTGCTCGATGAAAAGCGCGTCCCGCGCCACGACTACGTCATCGAAAGCAAACGCGGCGCGGTCATCGGCGCGGTCACGTCGGGCACGCACTCCCCGACGCTCGACAAACCCATCGGCATGGGCTATGTGAAGGCAAAATTCGCAGAAGCGGGCACCAAGATTTTCATCGTCGTCGGCTCTAAAAAACTGGAAGCGACGGTGACAAAAGTGCCATTCGTGGAGCCGGGCGTGTGAGGCGCACCGTCCATGATTTGGACGCTGACAAAACAAAAAAGGCGGGTTTGCACGGGTTTTTCTTTTCCCAAAGGATTGAAAGCGCGTGCAAACCCGCCCTTTTTGTTTTGTCCATTCGGCGGCCCCGCAACCGAGGGTCTGTTGGCCGTGTGCTACTTCGTGCCCAAAGACAGCCCGCAGGCGGTTGGGAGCGAGCCACAAAGGCGCGTTACCTTTCGCCCATGAAGGCACTCCCTGCGCTTGTGCTCGTCCTAATTTTCGCCGCCGCTTGCTCGCGGCGCACCCAACCTTTTTCACAAAAAAACATGGCCACGTTCACCATTCCCTTCGAGAAAAACCCCAACCAAACGCTCACCTACGCCGAAGCCATCGCTTGCTACGAACGCATGGCCGCCGCCCATCCCGGCGTTTTCCAACTTTCAAAAGCAGGCAGCACCGACAGCGGCGAGCCGCTGCACGTCGCCGTATTGAGCCTCGACGGGGAGTTTTCGCCCGAAAAAATCCGGCAGTCGGGGCGGCGTATTTTGTTGATTAACAACGGGATACACCCCGGCGAACCCGAAGGCATTGACGCGACGGTCATGCTCCTGCGCGACATCTTGGAAAAAGGCGAGCACCGCGCCGCGCTCGAAAAAACCGTGCTCGTCGTCATCCCGGTTTACAACGTGGACGGCTGCCTGAACCGCGGCAGCCACAGCCGCGCCAACCAAGACGGCCCGGAGGCTTACGGCTTCCGCGGCAACGCCCGCAACTACGACCTCAACCGCGATTTCGTGAAATGCGATTCGCGCAACGCCCGCACGTTCAACCAGATTTTCCAGCGGTGGTCGCCCGATGTTTTCGTGGACAACCACACGAGCAACGGGGCTGATTACCAGTATGTTATGACGCTCATCGCCACGCAGCACAACAAGTTGGAGGCCCCGCTCGGCCAGTTTTTGCAAGAGACGATGCTGCCGTTTTTGTACTCGGACATGAAGCGGCGCGGCTGGGAAATGATACCCTACGTGGACGGTTTCGACGCGGAAGGCAAGCCCGACGGCGGCATCGCGGGATTCTGCGACTATGGCCGCTACTCGACGGGCTACGCCGCGATGTGGAACACCATCGGGTTCATGCCCGAAACGCACATGCTCAAACCCTTCGCCGACCGCGTCCACAGCACACGGGCTTTCATGGAGACGGTCATCCAGTTCGTAGGCGAACACGCCGCCGAAATCGGCACGGCGCGGGCAGCGGCTTTTGAAAAAACGCGCTCGAAAACCGAGCACACGCTGGATTGGAGCATTGACCCGACGCGCCGCGACTCCTTGATTTTCAAGGGTTTCGCAGCCAAGTATAAACCGTCGGAAGTCTCCGGCCTGCCCCGGCTTTGGTACGACCGTTCGGAGCCTTACGAGCGCACAATTCCGTATTTCAATTATTTCAAGCCCGAAACAACTGTCTCAAAACCAGCGGCTTACATCGTGCCCCAAGCTTGGGAACACGTCATCGCCCGGCTCGAACTGAACGGCGTGGAAATGGAACGCCTGACCGAAGACGAGACCCTCGAAGTGGAGACTTATTTCATCCGGGAGTACAAAAACCGTGCGGCGTGGGAGGGGCATTTTTTCCACCATTCGGTGAAAGTTGAGGTAAAAACGATGCAGCGTACCTTCCACAAAGGCGATTATCGCATCCGAACCGGGCAAAATGCCGACCGTTACATCATGGAAACTTTGGAGCCGCAGGCTCCGGATTCGTGGTTTGCGTGGAATTTCTTCGACCCGATTTTGATGGCAAAGGAGTATTTCTCGGCGTATGTGTTCGAGGATTTGGCCGCCGATTTCTTGCGCGAAAACCCTGCCGTGCGGGCCGAATTGGAGGCCAAGCAAAAATCCGACGCGGCTTTTGCCCAAGACGCGCAGGCCCAACTGGATTGGGTGTACCGCCGCTCGCCCTGGTACGAGCCGACGCACAATATGTACCCGGTG
>JBKBIC010000178.1:0-10107 GCA_046299435.1 Saprospiraceae bacterium | reverse complement strand
GAGTCGTTTGTGTTGAAAATCAATGAGTTGAGGCAACATAGGTGTCGCGGTTTACTTCAAAATCGCAGCCTCCGCCGCGTCGTCGTTGTTCGCCACGACCACCATTTTCCGGCCACCGGGCAGCCGGACGAGGGCGATTTTGCGGGCTTCTTTGGCGGCCTTGAAACCCGAATTGGACACCACCGACCAGCCGCCGCGCCCGTCGCCCGCGAGGAAAATCCCCGTCGAAGCGTCCGCCGGGCCAGTCTCGATGTCGAGGTGCGAATCGTTGCCGACGAGCAGCAAATCCGGCTTGCCGTCCGCGTTGAAATCGCCGGGCAAAATGCCTTTCACCGGGGCGATTTGAGCGGCCAAAGGCAGCGGGCGCACGGCAAATTTTCCGCCCAAGTTTTCGAGCCAAACCGTCTCCAACATTTTGATTTCCAACGGGTTAACGCCCGAAACCACATCCTCGACAGAGGCTTGGGCGTACGGCACGAAGCGCAGATACTTCTTTTTCAGCGGGGGCACCTGTTTGAGGAGCAAATCCCGCGTGACGAGCGGCACCCACCGTCCGTCCTCCTCGACGGCCACGATGGGGTCGAGGCTGCCGTTGCCGTCAATGTCCTTTGCAAAAAGCCGCATCGGGCTGTCCGCCGATGCGCGGTGGCGCGTGTTCAAACCGAGGTTGCCGGCCACGATGTCGGGTCGTCCGTCGCCGTTCAAGTCGCTGATTTCGAGGCAGTTCCACCAACCATTGGTCGTGGCGAGGCCAAAATCGGCGGTCGCGTCGCGCCATTTTCCGTTGTCGAATTTCCAGATTGAAATGGGCATCCACTCGCCCGCCGCGACGATTTCCGGCTGGCCGTCGCCGTCCAAATCGGCTGCTTTCAGGTCGTTGACCAAAAGCCCCTCCCCGGCCCTCCCCAACGGGGAGGGGGTTGATTGGAATTTTCCACCTAAGTTTTTGAGAAACAATGTTTTGCAAGCCTCCGGGAACCGGCCCGGCACGACCGACCCGCCCACGACCAAATCCATTTTGCCGTCGCGGTCGAAATCAATCGACAGCACGCACGAACCCGCTTCGGTCTCGATGGGCAGCGCGTCGGTGGCGCGGGTGAAATTGCAGACGACCGCTTGCCCCACTTTTTGGGGGTCGGTCAGGTACAGGCGGTCTTGGTAGTACGATGTTGCGGCGGCTTCCTCGTTGCTGCCGCTGACGACATAGAGGTCTTGGTCGCCGTCGCCGTCGGCATCGAAGAAAGTGGCGGCCACATCTTCGTGGCGTTTATCGTTTTGAAAATCAGCGATTTGCGTGGCCGCGAACGCGCCATTCTTTTGCAAAAACAAGGCCCCGGCTTGCCCGGCTGCCCCGCCAAAAAACACATCGTCCAAGCCGTCGGCATTCACGTCGGCGACTGCGAGCGCGGGGCCGGAGCGCGAAAAACGGTGGGTCAACAGCCGTTCGCGGGTTAAATCCTCGAATTGGTTTTCGGTGTGGCGAAAGTTCAGCCCGGCATTTGCGGCAGCAAAAACGGGCGCGGGCTGTGGGTTGTCGAGCCATTTGCCGGGGCGGGCATCGGCGTATTTTAAGGTCAGGCGCGTGTTGGCGGCCACGTTTTCGAGGGCTTGGATTTTGCCGTCGGGCCAGCGGATTTCCACTTTTTCGACCGCACTGTTTTTGCCCAAACCGAACTGCGCGACGGCCTCGCTGCACGACAGGAACCCGCGCACGTTGGTCATTTCGGCCACCTGCTGTTGGCCGCCGGAAGTGATGCGGATTTGCGCCCCGATGCCCGTCGGGTTGCCTTTCGGCCCGGCGCATTTTGCTTGCAGCCAGTTGTTGCCGGTGGCGGTGTTTTCGTAGATAAATGATTGACTGTCAATGTTGTTGACCACCAAATCGAGGTCGCCGTCGCGGTCGAGGTCGGCGTAGGCTGCGCCGTTGGAGTAGGCTTCTTCGGTCAGGCCCCACACGGTGCTCACGTCGTCGAACGCGCCGTCGCCCCGGTTTCGGAACATGAATTTTTGCAGCGATTTGGACGGGATGAGCTTCAGGTACTCGTCCATGTTGGCGAACAGCACGGACTCCGGTTTGCCGGTTTTGACGATGGAATCGGAGGTGTAAACCATGTAGTCCATGTCTGTCACGTCGCGGCGGTAGCCGTTGGAGAGGTAGAGGTCGCGGTGGCCGTCGTTGTCGAAATCGGCGAGCAGCGGTGCCCAGCTCCAGTCGGTGCGGAACACCCCGGCGAGGCAGCCCGCGTCGGAAAAAGTGCCGTCGCCGTTGCTGATTTGCAGCACGTTGCGCGAAAGTTGGTGGCCGTAACCATGATTGAGCAGGGTGGTGTACCGCTCCAAAACCATCGCTGTGCCGAGCGTTTTTTGGCGGGTGTAGGTGGGCGCGAGCATATCGAGGACGACCAAATCTTGATGGCCGTCGTTGTTCACGTCGGCAATGTCCGCGCCCATGGCGTTGTGCGCGAAGTGTTTGAAAGCCGACATGGAGCGGTCGGTGAACGTGCCGTTGCGGTTGTTGATGTAAAGGAAATCGTGCTCGATGTAGTCGTTGGCGACGTACACATCGGGCCAGCCGTCGCGGTTGAAATCGCTGACCGTCGCCGAGAGGCCCCATGCGTAGTTGACGATGCCCGCTTTTTCGGTTACGTCCGTGAATTTTCCGCCGTCGTTTCGATAAAATCGGTCGCTGTCGAAAGGCCTGAGCGGGGCGTTGCTGCGGGTGATTTTGCCGTTCAAATCCTGCTGCAAGTGCATCTGGCTGACCTGATGGAAATCGGTGGGGTAATTGACCAAATACATATCAAGGTCGCCGTCGAGGTCGTAATCAAAAAAGTTGGCGTGGTTGCTGGCCGATGCGTCGTCGAGGCCGTATTCCTTGCCTTTTTCCTCAAAAACCGGGTAGCCGTCCACCGCGCCCGTGTTGATGAAAAGTAGGTTGCGGCGCGTGTCGCTGGGCTGTCGGCCCGTGCGGCAAACGTAGATGTCCATCCAACCGTCGCCGTTCACGTCGGCCACCGCTACGCCGCTTTTGGTGCCTTCGGGCGCGGCCACGCCTGCGCGGTTGGTCACGTCCTCGAATTTGAAATTGCCGCGATTGATGTACAGTTTGCATTGCTGCTGCGTGGACGTGAAAAAGAGGTCGGGCAAGTCGTCGTTGTTCACATCCACGACCGCCACGCCGCCGCCGTTGTAGAGGTACGGATTGACGATGACGTTGTCGGTGGCCGTTTCCTTCAAGTTGTTGGCGAATTTGATGCCCGTCTCGTCGGCGGTGCGGAGCCGGAAATGGCGGTCGGTGACGGTTTTGGGCTGGCTGTCGCTGGCCGAATCGGAGGAGTTTTTTTGGCAGTTTTGGCACAGGAACAGGCCGAAAAGTGCGAGCAGAAAAAGGCGCATGACGTGGATTTTGTGCGGGCAAAGGTAGCACGGGTTCCAAGTCGGCTTTTTAGAAAGTGGTTAGTGGGCGCAAAGCGTTTGCCGACAATTTTTCCCTCAAAACTTCCCGAACTGCTCCACCCCAATCCCCTCCGCACAGCGGAAATGCCCCTTCGGGCAAGCCCGGTAGCCGTGCAAACCACAGGGGCGGCAGGCCAGATTTTCGGAGGTTTCGACCACAAAACTTTTGTCCGAAAGCGGCCCGAAGCCGAACGCGGGCACGGTGGAGCAAAAAATGGCCGTGACCGGGGCGTTCATGGCCGAAGCCATGTGCATCGGCGCGGAATCGTTGACGTAGTTCATCGCCGCGCCCGCCATGAGTGCCGCCGATTCGAGGAAGGTGAGTTTGCCGGCCAGATTTTCGCCGCGCCCAGCGGCGGTGCGGATGGCTTCGCAGGCTTCAAAATCGGGCGGGCCGCCGAGCAGAAAAACACCGCAATCCGTTGGGAATGTGCGGATTAACTCAGCCCATTTGTGGGCGGGCCATTGCTTCGTGAACCAAACGGAGGTCGGCGCAAGGGTGACGAATTTCCAATTTCCTCCAAAGGAGTCCCTTCGGACAATTTCCGATTTCAGGCGTTCGGCTTTCGCAAAATCGGCAGCCGATGGGTGCAGTTTGGGCCGCTCGAAGGAGCCGTCGGTCAGGTTTTCAATCAATTTCAGGTTGCGCTCCACTTCGTGGATTGGCTGGGCGGCCGTGCCGAAGCGGTGCGCCACGCGCCGCGAAAACAGCCACGAAAGCGGGTTTTTATCGAACCCGACGCTGGTTTTTGCGCCCGCGAACACGGTGAAAAGCCCGCTCGTGAGGAAGCGTTGGCAGTTGACGACGAGGTCGTAGCGTTCGCGGCGCAAGAGCCGGAGGATGCGGAGGCCGTCGCGGATTTTGCCCGCTTTTTTGTCCCAGACGAATGTGTGGCGGATATGTGGGTGCCCGGCGAGCAGTTTTTCGTTGCCCCGGCGGAGCAGGAAATCGAGCGTCGCATTGGGGAAATGGCGGCGCAGTTTTTCCACGATGGGCGTGGCAAGGATGACATCGCCGATGAAGGCGGTCTGGATGACGAGGATTTTCATCGGGTGCGGCAAGTGGGCGCGTCAGGCATTTTCAAAGGTCACTTTGCGGTAGATGCGTTCCAGCGACAGGCGCACGCCGATGGACTCGAAAACCACGTCGCTGTGCAGCCCGCTGATTTCGGAGGAACGCCAGAGGTCGGGGGCCTGCCGCAGGAAAACCTGCACGTCGGGCCTGTCCTGCCAGACGAGGACGTACTCCCGGAACGACGGAATGTCTTGATAATCAAAGAATTTGGCGTTGGAATCGTGGTGCCCTGTCGAGTCGGACAGCACTTCGACAATCAAAATCGGGTTCGTGATGGCATGGGCCTCGTCGTCGGCCAAGATGGGCGCGCCCGCCACGACGATGGCATCGGGATAGACGTACCGGCGCGGGCCTTTCGGGATGCGGACTTTTTGGTCGCTGCCGAAGACGTAGAAATCGGGCCTGTCGAAGAGCGCGTTTTGCAGTTCAAAATTGATATTCGAGGCAATGAGGTTATGGGAGATAGTTCCGCCAGCCATAGGGATGAGTATTCCGTTGTGATAGTCGTAGCGTTCGCCGGTGCGCCGCTCGAATTCGAGGTACTCGGCCACCGAATAGCGGCGGCCCGGTTCGGGCTTGAAGGGCGGCTGTTCGGGCTTGGCCGTCGGGCGTTCAGCAGTTGCAACCATGTTTCCGTGATTTTTTTGAGCAAAGTTAGGCGTTAAAATGGGTTTTTGGCTCAGTCCCCCGTCAAGGCATTGTAGCCTTTCACCAGGGAGAGGTACAGCAGTTTGCCCTGCATGGCGTAGCCCAATTTGGAATAATGCACCGAATCGGCGGACATCAGACCGTTGGATTTCCAGTTTTTGGCCGATTGCTCGCCGCCGCCGATGTTGTACAAGTCCCAGAGGGCCAAGCCGTTGTCGAGTGCGTACTTGCGGATAGTCGCGCTGATTTCTGCCATTTTCGGGTTGAAACTTTTGCCGCGCCAGTACGAGTCCGCTGGGGTCGTAAGCATGATTTTCGCGCCCGGCGCATCGAGCGAAAGTTGGCTGACGAGCCGCCCGATTTGTTGGTAAAAAGCGTCGGGCGAAAGTTTGGGGTCTTGCGCCTCGTTCGTGCCGAAAGAGAGGATGATGAGGTCGGGAAATAGCTCGCCGACTTGGCGCGTGAAATATTTGGCCCGCGAAAAATCCGCGAAACGCCCGCCGTTCACGCCGATGGTGTGGTAGAGCACGCCCGAAAGTTCGTTTTCGAGGCAAATACCGTCGAGGCAAATGGATTTTTGGGCCGGGTCGGTGCGGCGGTTGCGGATGATTGCTTGGTCGGTCGGTCGGTCGAAAAAATAAGTGGAGGCCAGTTCGTTTTCGATGACGAGGTGGGCTGTTTGGCCGTTGGCTTCGTCGCGGATGTCGAGGTCGAAGGCCGTCGGTTCGTTGCGATGGAAGACGGTGAGTTTCGTGAAAAGGCGCGTGTCGCTCGTGGCTGTGTCGCGCAGGCGGATGCCCAGTTGGCCGTCGGGCGCGGTGGTTTCGAGGTTGAAGCCCGTCAGGCCGTGCGGCGTGGTTTCGGAGCGGTCGCGTTGGCAGTTGCTGCCTTGCCAGCGGCAGTTTGTTTCAATCAAATAGTCCTGCGGGCCGTTTGTCCCGGCGATTTTGTACGGGAAAATGAGGCCGCGCCCCGCGTCGCCGAAGGCCGCTTGCAGCCGGGTGCGTACCTCGCGGGTCAGGAAATTGCCCAAAATATGCGAGTCGCCGATGTGGACGATGCTGATGCGCCGCCCGCCGTTGATGCGCTGTTCGTGCAGTTTTTGGAAAAAAGGCCGCAGCACGTCGGCGTTTTCAATCTCGTTTTTGTCCTGATTGACAAACGAATAGCCCACTGTGTCGCGGTCGGTCACGTCCACGCGGGGCGGGCGGAGGGGGGCTTGGCAGTGCCCCCAAGTCACGGCCAGCAGGCAAAAAATGCCGGGCAGCCGTGTGTTCAGGAGAGGGAAAATCGCCATTGGTCAATCGTTTATTAGTTGTCGGTTGTCAGTGGTGAGTTGTCAGTTATGCCCAAAAAAAATCCGTATAAATCCGCGTCTCATCCGTCAAATCTGTGTTCCAATTGCTGTCAAATGGGCTTCGCAAGTGATTCATTCATCATTTATCACTCATAACTCATCACGCCTTAAAAACACTTTTGCCAGCATTTGCCCGACGACGCGGCCCCCGTCGTGGGTCAGGTGCGTGAAGTCGTCGTTGGCCAATTTCGGGCGCAACTTGTTGAAAGCCAGCATCGTGCCCGCGCCGCCCATGCCCCGGTAAAGGTCGAAAAATAGGAAGCCGTGTTTTTGGGCCAATGCCCGCTGCATCGAAACAATGTGCCACACGGCGGGCATGGTGGCCAATTCGCCGTTGACTTTGCCGCCCCGGTCGGCCACGCTGACGATGAGGATGGGTTTGTCGGGGAAACATTTCCGCAGGTGCTCGAAGGTCTCGTCCAGCTCGCGCTCGTACCACGGGATGTTCCGAAGCGAGTTGGTCACGGCGTTCAAGCCGAGCTGCACGACAACCAAATCGTACCGCAGGTAGCTGTCGAATTGCCGCATGATGTCCGGGCGGATGAGCCGGAGTTTGCCGCCCGTCAGGCCGCGCATCGAAAAATTGTCGAGGTAAAAACCCGTGCTGCTTTCGAGCGAGGCACCGTAAAGTTTCGCCCCCGTCGAATCCGGGAACCGCACCGCGAACGCGCCCATGCCTGTGGACGGCACGGCGAATTTCCATTGGCCGATTTTGCCCGGTTTGGCGGGCAGACGGTCGGTTTTAGGCGGCTGCCCAGCGTTTTGCCACACGAACGGCACGTCCGAATCGGAGGCATAAAACAGCCGGAATTGGTCGAAACGGTTCGTGTTTTTGAAATAATCCAACCCATCGTAGCGCACGCTGCCGCCGGGCCGGGGCAAATACACAAAGCCGTTGATACCGAAAGGCTGGCCGCTGTCGTCGTTTTTGACGATGCCGAACGTGCGCCAGCCGCCCCCGAAAGCCGATTGTTTGAACGTCCGCCGGAACTGCGCCACCTCCGAAGTGATGGGCACGAAGCCCACGCCCTGCCCGCCCCAGACGCTCTGCAACGTGTCGCGCAGGTCGCCGAGCAGGATGTCGCCCTCCACGAACGAATCGCCAAACCACGCCACGCGCACCGTGCGGCCAGCGGTTTTGATGGAGTCAATCGCGGCATAAAAAGCCCCCAGCCCGCTGTGGTCGGGCGTGTAGTCCTCGAAGATTTTGCCGAATTGTGCCGAGTCGGGCATTGCCCATTTTTGTTCGGCGGCAAGGCTGGTGTCTGGCTTAACCAACACAGAATCAGGTAGTTCTGCGGTCAGTGAGTCCGTCGTGGCGGTGGGTGCGTCGGGCCGGATGTCGTGCAGGATGTCCATTTTCCGCAGCGTCAGGCCGCCGATGGCAAACTCCTCCGAGACCGCAGAGATGAGCAGCAGCAGACCTGTGACCAGCGCGGTGAGTTGTAAAGTTTGGCCGAGATAATTTTTCACGGTTGGCGGACGGTGGACGGTTGTCGGTACATTTTTTAGGCGGGCAAAGGTAGAATTACAAATCCTGACGACCGTCAACCAGACGGATTTTGCCGTCCACCGCCCGCCGCCAACCGTCCACCGTCCATCAACCATTCGCCCGATTGTTTGCCGCAGCAAAACAGCAGATCGAGCACCGACAAATCGGGCACGAAGCCGTGCCGCTCGGCAAACACCTGCGGATAGCGGACGGGGCGAAACCACGCCGGGGCAGCCTCGTTTTTGGGCGAAACCGCATCGCGGAAATCGCCGGGCGCGGGCGGTTGGCTGCGTTTCAGGTAAGTTTCGGAGAGGGTGATTTGGCCTGGCCAACCCATTTTTTTGAGCAAGAAGCGTAGCAGCGCGAGGTTAAAATCGAACAGCAAATCCCACTTTTTTTCGTAAAAAAGCCGCAGTTCCGGGCCGTAATGCTCAAAAAACGGCGACCGCCCGTAGGCGGCCTCGATGCTTCGCCAATGCACGAGCGGCCAGTTTTCGTCGTGCGAAATCCGCACTTCGCGGATGGGTGTTTGCTGGTGTTTGCCTTTGGCAAGCGGCACGGTGAGGCGTTGCAGGCCGTTCGGGCCGATGATGTGGCAGCGGTTGCGGTAGCTGCCTTTCTGGAAATTTTCGCAAGCTTCGAGCGTCACGGCCTCGGCCTGCCAGAGCAGGGCGCACCACGAAACGGGCGGCAGGTAGGGCAGTTCGAGCAGGACAGTTTCGGGCATTGGCCGGAAGGTCGGGTTGGTGCGTTTGCGGGGCGAATATCGCCCAATCCAATGCACTGCCACAGGCAACTTCATATCGCCGAATTCCCAAATTGAGGTATTCGTCATCCAAAAGAAAATCGCCAAGTCTTTGGCATGGTTGTTGCTTTTCAAAAGGCAGAATCATCAAAACACGCTTCTTTTTTTACTCCCCCTTGCACGCTGAAACACGCACATTTTTTGGGGTTGGGAAATTGAGAAATTTGAAATTCCAGCACTGTCTGTCCGACTTCAAATCTCTCAATTTCTCGATTCCCATTTTAATCGCCCTTTTCCCATGTCATTGCCATGTTTCACCTCCGTTTGAAACGGCTGGTTGCGCCCAATTTTTTTGGGCTTGCCCAGAATCATTCATTTGCCCGGTGATTGTCCATGCTGCTCTGACGGCTGAGAGGCCCTCCCGTCCAACCGATAATAATCCGACCACTGCACTGCCAACCGCCCGCCAAGCCGATTCCAACGTCGGCCCGATGGGCAACAACCGGGCAGATGCGGTGCCGATGTCTTTGGGCAATCCCCGCCCGACGATTTCCTTGAACCTTGACAATCAACACTTTCGGCAGGGCGACACCCTGACCGTGCGCCTTTATTTGCCTGTCCTGAACATTCCTCTGAACGCACTTCAATTCACCCTCGACTTCGATATGAACCATCTTCTGCTGCAATCCGTGGTGCCCGGAAATCTCTCTGGCATGGGATTTGAAAACATAGGCACAGCGCACACAAACGATGGTTCGCTGACCCTATCGTGGGACGGCGAGGCTGAAAAAAACCTTGCGCCATCACTCATCATGCAAGCAACATTCACTGCCATTGCCGACGGCCAACTGAGCGAGACGCTGCACCTCAGCAACCGTGCGGCTCCGGCCCAAGCGCATGATAATCAAGGGAATAAGTACGAGGTCGAGCTGGGTTTCCCGAATGGCAAACCTGCGCCGAGCGAGGGTGTGCAAGGAATCCGCCTCTTTCCCAACCATCCCAATCCTTTCATCGAGATGACGTTGTTGCGCTTCGCCCTGCCGGCAGCGGGCGAGGTCATCCTGCGGGTGTTCGATGCGATGGGCCTGAAAATCCGGGAGAAAAAAGCCGAGTTCAGTGCCGGCGAAAATCATTTTGTGCTTGACCGCACGGAAATCGGCGAGGCGGGCGTGTACCTGTCTGAGGTGGATAGCAAATTTGGGCAGGCTTCGCGCAAGCTCATCATGTTCTGAATCAATGTGTTGTACCGATAAAGAGCGCGGGGGGGGGGGGGGGAAGAACAAATGCGCCCGCCCCGATATGTTTGGGGTTTTGGACCCCCACCCCCCCCCCCC
>JBKBIC010000177.1:0-10110 GCA_046299435.1 Saprospiraceae bacterium | reverse complement strand
GTGCGGTTTCTATACCTTCAAACATTGCGGAAGGATGTGGGCGCGCCACTGACGCACAGATGAAACAATTTCTCGACATCGCACAAGGCTCGGCTTTTGAGACCGAATGTCAAATACGAATAGCAGCCATGCTGAGATATTTGGAGGAAGAGAAAAGCAATCAACTACAAAATCAAGTTTCTGAAATCCAGAAAATGATAGACGGGTTCAAACAACGCTTCCAGTAAAATCTGGCATCTGGCATCTCAAAATCTGACATCTCACAACTAAAATGAACATCAACGACATACAATCCACCGCCTCCCGCGCCACCCGCGAAGGCTTCGGCGCAGGGCTTTTGGAACTGGGCCGCACCAACCCGAACGTCGTCGGCCTCACCGCCGACCTCATGGAGTCGCTGCTGATGCAGCATTTCCAGAAGGAATTTCCCGAACGCTTTTTCCAGTGCGGCATCGCCGAGGCCAACATGATGGGCATCGCGGCGGGGCTGGCAACGGCAGGCAAAATCCCGTTCACGGGCACGTTCGCCAATTTCTCGACCGGGCGCGTGTACGACCAAATCCGCCAGAGCATCGCGTATTCGCACAAAAACGTGAAAATCTGCGCCTCCCACGCGGGGGTCACGCTCGGCGAGGACGGCGCGACGCACCAGATTTTGGAGGACATCGGCATGATGCGGATGCTGCCCGGCATGACGGTCATCAACCCCTGCGATTTCAACCAAACGAAGGCTGCGACCATCGCCATCGCGGAGCATCACGGCCCGGTTTATCTGCGCTTTGGCCGCCCGGCTTGGCCGATTTTCACGCCTGAAAATCAGCAGTTTAAGATTGGCAAGGCCCTGCATTTGGCATCCGGGACGGACGTGACGATTTTCGCCACCGGCCACCTCGTCTGGACGAGCATCGAGGCCGCGAAAGAACTCGCCGCCGAGGGCATCAGCTGCGAAGTCATCAACATCCACACCATCAAACCATTGGACACGGAGGCGATTTTGGACTCGGCGAGCAAGACCCGTGCCGTCGTAGTGGCCGAAGAGCACCAGCGCAACGGCGGCCTCGGCGATGCGATTGCCAACTGCCTCGTCCACAAACTGCCCGTGCCGATGGAATATGTGGGCGTGAACGACTCGTTTGGCGAGAGCGGCAAGCCTGCCGAACTTTTGGACAAATACGGCCTCGGCAAAAAGGACGTGATCTGGGCGGTGAAGGACGTGCTGGACAGGAAAAAGGCATGATTTGGCCGGGCCAAAAAAGGAAAGGGCGATTGCACTTGCAGCAACCGCCCTTTTTTATTTCCAACCAAGTGGTTTCGTCAAAGGCTTTTCAAATAAGCGAGCAGGTCGGTTTCGGAAATGACGGCTGGCTCGATGGCCGCAGAACCGTTGCTGCCCACTTCGGTATCGGCGGTGCCGAGCATCCATTGGCCGCCGATTTTGCTGACCGTGACCAATTTGACCGGGTAGCCGATGGGGGCATCGGCGAAGCAAAAATTGCCCGCTTCGTCGTAGCCGTCCATTTGAATGACGGAACGGAGGCTCGGCACGATGAGCCACGCAAGGGTGTTTTGGCCGTTGAACTCGGAGGACGTGGTGACGCAAAACGTGGTCTTGTCGCCTGCCACCAACTTGCCGCTGCCGACCCAACCGAGCTGTGTGCAGCGCACTTCGTAGCCGTAAACTTTGCCGGAAGGTGCGTTCCAGTTTGCCCAAAAAACTTCCTGACTGCTTGATAGCCAATTGCTTACGGCATTGTCCTTCGTTTGGCCGTACAAGGTTCCCATGTTGGGTTGCAGCTCGCTTTCGCTGTTGACCGGCAATTGGATTTTGATGTATTGGCCGGGTTGCAGGGCGACTTCCTTGCCGTCAACGGTGATGCGGAGGAGGGCCACGCCGCCCGTTTCGAGCAGTTGGCCTGCCGCGCTGGTGGAAATGCCGTAGCCAATCAAATCGCTGATTTTCAGGGCGTGGATGACCTCGATTTTCACTTCCTGTGCCGCACTGCACTGCACGGGGTTGCCGTTCGCGTCCACGAAAAGATTGTCCATGTCGGCGAGCCAGATGCGGGTGCCGTTGGCGGTCATCAAAATAGTATCAGTGGTGGCCTCCACTTTCATGGCAAAGACCGTGCGCGTAGCCCCGTCGGGCAAATCGGTTTTGATTTTTTGCGTGACCTCGCCGACCGATTTTTCATACGGCACGAAATAACTCTCGTCCGCCCGGCAACCGGCACCGGCCACAAACGCGAGCAACAAAAGCCTGAAAAGATGAATGTTGAAGTATTTCATTGTTTGTTCCCTCCTTTCCCAAACTGGGGCAAAATGGTGTTGCAAGATTGGGGGTCGTATTTAAAGTGAAGGTTATCGCTGTGTGTACTTGTGGTTGTTTGTCGGGCGAAAGATTCGGGCGGCGCGGCCGCTGCTGCTTTCGACCCGAATTTTAACTATCGTTCGAGTGGCGCAAAATCACTCATTCACGCATCGGCTCATTCACTCAATGATGCGGGTCACGCCCATGTTCACACCTATTATATTATACCGCTGCGCGAGCGGGTACGAGCCGACGGTCACGGGTTTGAGGATGCGCTGGAAATACGGCTCGACGAACACCCGCGTGCGGGGCGCGATGTGCCAGAAACCTTGCGCGCTGCCTACAAGGCTGAACCCGGTGCTGGCCTTGAAAAATGGCTCCAATGCTGTGCCGCTGGGTGGGGTGTCCACTTGGTTCGTGGGCGCAAACACAGAGCCGCGCTTCCAGAACAGGATGTTGGCCGCGCCCCCGGCGTTGAGGCTCACGCCGCCGCGCCCGAAACGCATTTCCGCGCCGACGAGCAATGGCACATCGAGCATCCCGAAGCGGTTATACGAGCGGCTGAACTTGCTGCCGAACTCGCGGACGGTTTTTTCGGTCTTGACCCATTGGCCGTTGACGAGCGTGGAATCAATCACGATGATGGTGCGGATGGAGTTAACGGTCTCGTTTTCAAAGACTTCCGTGAATTGCGTGTAATGCAGGCCCGTCCGAAGCATGAACGGCCCCCAAACCAATGAACCGCGCAAACCGCCCGTCATGCCGAAGGCAAAACGCTCGGTTTGGTCGCGTTGGGCGGCATAGTTTTCAAAACCGGGCTGCACATCGGCGAAGCTGCGCGCCGGGCGGGCAATGCCCGTGTGGGCATCGAACAGCCACGATGTGCCGTGTTGGGCAAAAGAGTAGCAGTGCTTCGCGTCCTTTTTCTTGCGCCAGAGCGGTTTGATGGGCGCGAAACGATGGGGCGGCTCCGTGCCTTCGGACGCAACGAAGGGCTGTTTGACGGCCAAAAGCGCAAGGTCGGCGGCTTTGTTGCCCATGTTGTGGGCGATGAGTGCGCCCGCTTCGGCGGCGATTTTTTCGTGGGCCACTGGCTGGTTGTCGGTCACGCCCGGCTGTTGTACGAATTGGCCGCCAAGTTTCTGGGCTGCACCTCCTGCGTTCCGTGTGCCGGATTTGGCGGACACTACGGACGGTTGACGGTTGACGGTTGACGGCACTTCGGCGAGCGGGGCTTCTTCCGAAATCGTCGGCGCGGCAAGTGCAGGCGCGGGCTGGCGGGCGGGCGTGGCCGTTGTTTCAGCGGCAAGGCTGCCGCTGGCCGTTGCGTTTTCGGTAGATTGGTTGAAAAGCCACAGAGCCGCGCAGACGCTCGCCCCGGCGAGGCTGCCGCCGAAAATCCATGCGAACGCACGTTTGCGCCGCCGTTGCCGCAGGATTTCCTCCACGTTGGCCCAGACCGCCGGGGGCGGGGGCACTTCGGCATGGTAAAGCCGCTGGTGGAATTGGTTGTCGAATTCTTGATGATTCATGTTGGTCGGTGATTTGAGGATTCGGTGATTTGGTGATTTGAGGTTTTGATTTTTGCCCAATGCCTACTGCAAACCGCTTACTGCCTTGAAATTCTGCATGGTTTCCACTTGTTCGCAGAGCCAGCGGCGGGCTTTGGTCAGTTGAGAGCGGGAGGTGCTTTCTTGGATGTTCAGCGTCTCGGCCACTTCGGCATGCGAGTAGCCTTCGATGGCGACGAGGTTGAACACCACGCGGTAGCCGTCGGGCAGCCGGGCGATGAGTTTCAGGAGTTCTGCTTCCGAGAGGAGGGAGAGCGCGTCGGGGTCAACGGGGTGGTCGGGCAGGCGTTCGAGGCCGCTTTCCTCGCGGTCGAACCGCTGGCGTTGGTACTGCCGCAGGGCGGTGTTGACCATGATTTTGCGAATCCAGCCTTCGAACGACCCCTGAAAACCGTATTGCCCCAGCTTGGTGAACACTTTCACGAACCCTTCCTGCAAAATATCTGCTGCATCCGACGATGAGCGGGCGTACCGCAGGCACACGCCGTACATCTTGCCGGCGAACCGCTCGTACAAGAGTTTCTGGCTTTGCGGCACACCCCGCAAACAGCTACGGATGAGTTCTTCTTCGCTCAAAGTGGGCTGTGTAGTTGTCAGTTGTCAGTTGTCGGTGAGTGCCAACTCACAACCATTCATGTGTTTTTCGTCGTTTTCGGAGATGCAAGTTCGTGCGATTCTGCTGCCCGAAGGGGTTTTTTTTGGCAGATTTTCCATGTGCCCTCTGTGGAACTGGGCAAATTTCACAGAGGCTCGCAGAGTTCGCCCGTTAAACTTGCTCCACACACGGCCTTCGGGGCGGGCGATTTGCGCTATTTTGCTGCCCGAAATTCGGGGCCGCCCAGCCTCCGGCAAAAAGAGTTTCGACATCATGGAACGACGCAATTTCATCAAAAACACAGTGGCCGCGACGGCCGCGGCAGGGCTGCCGCTGGCTGGTTTTTCGGCAAACCCGGCCACGCCACCGCCCGCTTTCAAACTCAAATACGCGCCGCACGACGGGATGTTCCGCCACAGCGCGGGGCCGGACGTGCTCGACCAACTTCGGTTCATGGCCGAACAGGGTTTCCGGGCGTTCGAGGACAACGGCATGGGCGGGCGCGAGGCGGCTTTGCAGCAAAAAATGGGCGACCTGATGGCCAAGCTCGGCATCGAAATGGGCGTGTTCGTGGCGCACAAAATTTACTGGGAAGAGCCGAACCTCGCTTCCGGCAACCCCGGCAAACGCGAGGAATTCCTGCTCAACATTCGCAACGCCGTCGAAGTCGCCAAACGCTGCAACGCCCGCTGGATGACCGTCGTGCCCGGCCACCTCGACCTGCGCCTGCCGATGGGCTACCAGACCGCCAACGTCGTCGAGTCGCTCAAGCGTGCCGCCGACATCCTCGCGCCGCACGGCCTCGTCATGGTGCTCGAACCCCTGAACTTCCGCGACCACCCCGGTTTGTTCCTGACCGACGTGCCACAGGCTTATGCCATTTGCAAGGCCGTCGCCAGCCCGGCCTGCAAAATTTTGTACGACATCTACCACGCCCAGATTCAAATCGGGAACATCATCCCGAACATTGACCTCGCTTGGGACGAGACGGCCTATTTCCAAATCGGCGACAACCCAGGCCGCAAGGAGCCGACGACGGGCGAAATCAATTACAAAAACATCTTTCGGCACATCCATGCCAAGGGCTTCGCAGGCATACTCGGCATGGAGCACGGCAATTTTTCGCCCGGCAAAGACGGCGAGACTGCCCTGCTGAACGCCTACCGGGAAGTGGACGGGTTTTGAACGAGTGATGAGCGATGAGTTATGAATGATGAGTTTTTCCCGACTTTTGCCGCCCCAATCCCCTTTTCCAAAAACCATCCGACATGAAGAAATACATCACGTCTTTCAAAAAAATAGCCGAGTTCTTCCGCCCGAAAGGGGGCGACGAGCGGCCTTTGCTCGAAAAACTGCGCGACCAGTACCGCCTCGTCATCATGAACGACCAGACGTTCGAGGAGCTCACGTCGCTCAAACTTTCGCCCCTGAGCGTGTATGTGGCGTTGAGCTCGCTGGTCGTCGGCACGGCCATTCTGGTCACGATGCTCATCATCTGGACACCGCTGAAACGGTACATCCCCGGCTACGGCGACTTTCAGCGCGACGGGGAAATCGCCGCGCTCGTCACCAAAGTCCGCGACCTCGAAGACGAGGTGCAAGCCAGCCGTGCCTACCACGAAAACATCCGCAAAATCCTTGTCGGCGACATGGCGAGCTTCAGCGAGGAAGCGGCCAAAAAACAGGGCGTGCCCGCCAACCCCGCCGACACGCTGCCCAAAGAAGTGGACAGAATCCCGGAGGACGACAAACTTCGCTCCGCCGTCGCACGCGGGACGTTCACGACTGGCGACGCGCAGGCCATTGTCGCCAACGGCAACGTGGTCGTGCGCGATGTGCCGTTGGAGCGGATTTACTTTGTGCCGCCCGTCAGTGGCGAGACGACCGCCGCGTTCGACCCCGGCAAAAACCATTTCGGGATAGACGTTTCTGCTCCGAAAAATACCGCCGTCAAATCCGCCGCCGACGGCATGGTCATTTCCGACGGGTATGCCGTCGAGACGGGCTATTCCATCGCGGTGCAGCACCCGAACAACGTAATCACGATGTACAAGCACAACTCCGTGCTGCTGAAAAAAACAGGCAGCCCCGTCAAGGCAGGCGAAGCCCTTGCCATCATCGGCAACACGGGCGAGCAATCCAGCGGGCCGCACCTGCACTTCGAGTTGTGGTACAAAGGCCGCCCGGTGAACCCCAGCGACTACATCAATTTTCGGTGAACCGCCGGGCCGCCGTTACGTTTTCAAAACCAAAAAAATGGGTTCGGCATGGAACAGATTGTCCAATATTTCGACACCATCCCGTCGTTGCACCGCTCGCTCATTTTGGCGGGCGGCATCGCTTTTTTCTGGGGCATCGAGAGCGCGGCACCGCTTTTTCGCGGGCAATACGACAAATGGCAGCACGCGGCCATCAACATCTTTTTCACGCTGACGACGGTCGTCATCAACTTTTTCATGGCTTTCCTGCTCGTCCGCGCCAGCGAATGGACGGCAGCGACACAATTCGGCCTCTTGCATTGGCTGCCGCCGATGCCGCTCTGGGCCAATATGCTCGTAGGATTGCTTTTGCTCGACCTCGTGGGAGCCTACTTTGTGCATTGGGCCGAGCACCGGGTGCGCTGGATGTGGCGTTTTCACCTCGTCCACCACACCGACCCGAACGTGGACACGACCACCGCCAACCGCCATCATCCGGGCGAAAGCGTTTTCCGGTTCGTGTTCACCACGCTGGGCGCGGTCTTGGTCGGCGCGCCGTGGTGGACAATCATGGCTTACCAAAGCCTGTCCGTCGTGCTGTCGCAGTTCAACCACTCGAACATCAACTTCCCGCAGTGGCTCGACGACACGCTGTCGTGGGTCATCGTCACGCCCCGGATGCACCGGGTGCATCACCACTTTGTGCTGCCGCAGACGGACACCAATTTTGGCAACATCTTCTCCATTTGGGATAGGCTCTTCGGCACGTTCACAAAAATGGACAACGCCAAAATCGTGTTCGGCATTGACACCCACATGGAGCCGCAGGAACACTCGCGCCTCGGCAACCTGCTGAAAATCCCTTTCCAGAAATACCGCCCGCCCGTCGGGGCCAAGTTTCAATGAGTGAATGAGTGAATGAGTGAATGAGTGAATGAGTGAATGAGTGAATGAGTGAATGAGTGTGCAATGAGCGAACTCCAAGAAAACCATTCCATCGCTCATTCACTCATTCCACTCATTCACTCATTGGTCAATGCGGCAGCCGCTCGCGCAGGTAGCCGTACACCCACGTCCCGGCGATGGCACTGAGCAGCGTGACGGCCACGACCGTGAACCCGCTGCCGATTTGGGCAAACAGCGGCCCCGGACACGCACCGGTGATGGCCCAACCGATGCCGAAAAGCAGGCCGCCGATGATTTGGCCTTTGTTGAATTTCTTGTCGTCGAGCGTCACGGCCTCGCCGTGTATGGTTTTCAGGCCGAAACGTTTGATGATTTGCACGGAAACGAGGCCGACCACGACCGCCGTGCCAATCACCCCGTACATGTGGAACGACGTGAGCTGGAACATTTCCTGAATACGGAACCAGCTGACAATCTCGGCCTTCACGAACGTGATGCCGAACAGTGTGCCGACGGCCAAGTATTTGAAATTGTGCCACCACGGCAGCTGCAATTCGCTCTCGTTGGTACACATCGCGTCTTGCCGACGCACATCCTCAATAGGTTGATTTTCAACGAATTTTGTTGTTCCCATGGCTTAGAAAAGTTTGAAGATGAGGGGTAGGAGCAGGTTGGCCGAAAGGAAACCGCCCACCATGAAACAGCAAGTGGCGATGAGCGACGGCAGCTGCAAGTTGGAGAGGCCCATGATGGCATGGCCGGAAGTGCAGCCTCCGGCGTAGCGGGTGCCGAAGCCCACCAAAAAGCCGCCCACCACGAAGAAAATCAGCCCTTTGAGCGAGAGCAAATTGTCCCAGATGAACAGGTCGGCGGGCATAAGTCCCGAAAAATCGGTGATGCCGTAGCCTGCGAGTGTTTGGCGGGTCGCTTCGGCTACCTGCAAGTCATCGGGATTTTGCAGGAAATGCGCGGCCAAAAAGCCGCCCAGCCCCACGCCCGCCACGAAGAACAGGTTCCAAGCCTCTTTTTTCCAGTCGTATTTGAAAAATGGGATGCCCGCCGGGATACACGCGGCGCAGACGTGCCGCAGCGACGACGAGATGCCGAACTTTTTGTTGCCCAAGAGCAACAGCGTGGGCACCGTCAGGCCGATGATGAGGCCAGCGACCGACCAGTGCCATGGGTGTTTCAAGATGTCGAGCATGACAGGGTTCAGAATTTTTGCGTGAAAAAATGGGAGAACGGGGCAAGGCCCGCAGCCGCATCATCCACCTCGGACGGTCGGCAACGGCGTGCCCCGAACATCAATTTTGGCTGGCTTGCGCGGCGGTTTTCGGGTCGTAGCGGACGTTGATGTTTATCCACATGAGCCGCGAGATGCGGAAGATGTACACGAAGTTGATGGCCATGAAGGCGATGAGCAGCGTCCAAGCCCGCGTCTGGCTAAAATCCAGCCACCAATAAAAAACGGCCATGAACAAGAGGCAAAACCATCCCGTCCAGCCGTAAGAAATGAACATCGCGCCGTAGTAATAGCCCGGTTCGGGAAAGTAGTTGAGGTTGCATTTGGGGCACCGCTGATGCATATCGAACGGCTTTTTGAACGACCAGCTGCCCGTCTCGAAGGTTTCGCCCTCGTGGCAGCGGGGGCATTTCAGGTTAAAAATGCTGTATGACTTTGAGCCTTTTTTGCACATGACAGAAGAGTTTCGGCAAAAGTACGCAAGCGGCCCGGCGCGGCCTCGTGACAAAAATCACGCTCATAAAAAATGACGGGCATTGACCGCCCCGGCGGAGTTGCTGCCGTCCCGGTTTTGTTCACGGGAAAGGCCACAAAATGGCGCGTTTGATAAATGTTGACAGACGTGCGCCTTCGCAGGTTCCTCCGAGAACCATGTGTTTGGGGCTGCGTTCAGATGGCCTTCCAAACATTCATCAACTACTTAAACAACATGAAAAATCTGTTTCTCGGCCTGCTGCTCGCAGGTGCATCTGCCTTTGTGTTCACTGCTTGCGACAAAGACGATGACGACCCGAAAAACCTCGTCGAGCTCGCACAAGCCACCGCCGACCTCAGCACCCTCGTCGAAGCCGTCAACTATGCCGAACTCGGCTCTGTCCTGAGCAACGAGAGCGAAAAGTACACGGTGTTCGCGCCGACCAACGCTGCTTTCACCGCGCTCCTCTCTTCGCTCGGCGTGAGCAAATTGACGGATTTGGACAAGGCTACCGTGAAGCAACTGCTCCTTTACCATGTCGTGCCGGGCAGCGTGAAATCCACCGATTTGACGGATGGCTATGTGAAAACGGCGGCCACGTTCGGCACCACCACGTCCGCGCTCAGCCTGCTCGTCGGCACTTCGCCGAGCGTTACGCTCAACAAAGACGTGAAAGTGACGACCGCCAACGTCGAGGCTTCCAACGGTATCGTCCACATCGTGGATAAGGTCATCACGCTCCCGACAGTGGTGACGCACGCCCTGAACAACCCGAATTTCAGCACGCTCGTCGCCGCGCTCACCCGCTCGGACT
>JBKBIC010000176.1:0-10132 GCA_046299435.1 Saprospiraceae bacterium | reverse complement strand
AAGGCCGATGAAAATGCCGTCAATGCGCTCGTCAATGGTCGGGTCCCAGTCGGCTCGGCGGTTCATTTCGAGGGTGTCCATGCCCATGTCGGCTGCGAGTTGGCGTTGGATTTGGCCTGTGGAGACGTAAGGGAAGCCCGTTTTTTGGCACAAGATTTTCGACACCGCGCTTTTGCCGCTGCCGAGGTCGCCCGTGATGGTGATTTTCAACATTTAAATCGAAGTCTCAAATTGATAATCTGCCGATGTGAAATCGGGCGGCAAAAGTAGCAGAAATTACTTCGTCCGACCCGACCACACTTTCGCTGCGTGGCGTTTAATGTTTTGATAAAGCAATCGCGGCCTTTGCCGCCGGACGTACCTTCGCGCAAACATTCGCATGAGTTCCTCGCCCGAAAAAAAGGGGGAAAAACGCCCCAATTGGCAGCCGCCCGCCGCGCTCACGCACGGGCTGGCGTGGCTCAAACGCTTGTGGCGCAGGACTGAAAACATGGTGTTTTTGGTCGTTTTCCTGTTGACGGTGCTCTATTTCTTGCTGCAAACCTCGCCCGTCCAGAATTGGCTCATCCAAAAAATCACGGCCTACCTTTCCGAAGAGTTGCAAACGACCGTCCGCATTGACCATGTGGACATCGAGTTTTTCGATAATCTGGTGCTGGATAATTTCTTCGTCGCCGACCAGCGTGGCGACACGCTGCTTTTCGCCGGCAAACTCGTGGCAGGGCTGAATTCCAACATTTTCTCACTTATGCAGAACAAGCTGGAATTCAACGAGATAAGCCTCCGAAAAGCCCGCGTCAACATCCTCCGCGCCGAAGGCGAGGAGGCGAACAACCTGCAATTCATCCTCGGGCACCCCTGGTTCAAGTCCAAGCCCGGCCCCGACAAGCCCAAGTCTCCGTTTTCCGTCCGGGTTCAAGTGCTGAATTTGGAGGACGTGGAGTTCCGAACCGAAGACCAAGTGCGCGGCGAGGTGATGGCCGTCCAAATCCCGTCGGGGCGGGCGAGAATCAACAATTTGGACGTGAACTCGAAAATCGCGGACATCCAATCGGTTGATTTACAGGGCCTTTCGTTCGTCTGGGAGGATTATCCGTCCAAGCCACTGCCCGCGACGAGCCAAACGAAAGGCGACAACGCGCACCCTGTCTCTGTCAAAAACGACACGCTGACGAACATCGCCCCGCGCAAGTTTTTCACGTTCAAAATCAACCAGTTCCGGCTGGCCGACGGGCGGGTACGGCTCGACAAATTCCACGTTTCACCTGCAAAAGAGACCTTGCCGGAGGTCATGGATTACAACCACTTGAACATCCGCGACGTGGCCCTCGAACTGGACAGCCTTGTTTTCAACGACGACTTGGCTTTCGCGGGCAAAATCCGCCATTTCGCCGCCCGCGAATCCTCTGGTTTCGAGGTCACGCACGGCGAGGCCCGCTACGCCGTCGTCACCGACACGCTGACCGGCCTCTACGGCCTGCGGCTCGAAACAGGCGGCACGACACTCGGCGACACCTTCGAGATGCGCTACACGACGTACCGCGATTTCAAAAAATTCAACAACAACGTGTTCATGCACGGGGCATTTGCGGAGGGCAGCCGGTTGCGGCTCGGCGACTTGATGCATTTCAGCAACCCGGTGGCGCGGAATTCCTTTTTCCAGAAAAACCGCAACGAAGTGGCCGAAATCAGTGGCTACATGGACGGCCTCGTCAACAAAATCAATGGCCGCGACCTGCGCATCCGGCTGGCGAACGGCACGGTGTTCGAGGGCGATTTTGACGGCGATGATATGGCGCGAGGGCGCGACGAGATGCGTATCGGCTTCGATGCCAAGCGTTTGCAGTCCAATATGGCGACGCTGCGGGCCATAGTGCCGGGCTTCAACGCGCCGACCTACTTTGACAAACTCGGCAATTTCACCTTCAAAGGCTCCTACCAACTGCTGTTCGGCTTCAACCACATCCTTGCGGGCGACCTGTTCACGGACATCGGCTCCGGCAAAACCGACATGGAACTCGACCTGACGGGCGGCAAGGAAAAAGCGACTTACTCCGGCTATCTGAACATGAACCACTTTGACTTGGCGGCGTGGACGGGCAACCGGCAGTTCGGCAACACGACTTTCCGGGTCAACATCTCCGAAGGCGCGGGCCTGACCCTGCCCACGCTGAACACGACCGTCACGGGCACGGTGGACACGTTCACGTTCCGAGGGTACACTTATCGGGACATCAAAATGAACGGCCAATTTGCCAAAAACCTCTTTGACGGCAAGCTCGGCGTGGAAGACCCGAACATGAACTTCACGTTCGACGGTACCATCAATTTTCAGGATTCCGTGCCGGTGTACAATTTCCAAGCTGACGTGAAACGGCTGGATTTGGGCGCGTTGAACCTGCTGGAAAAAGACTGGGTCGTGTCGGGGCGCATCGCCAATTTGAACCTTCGGGGCAACTCCGTGCAGGACGTGGCGGGCAGTATGTCGCTGCGGAACATCCGAATCGTGCAGGACAAAAACGAGACGCACCGCATTGATTCCGTTGGTTTTCAATCACTTGTGCGCCCCAACGGCTCGCGCTACTTCGCCATCAACTCCGAAGTCGCTGCCGGGTACTTGGACGGCAATTTCGACTTGGCGACCGCCGCCGGCAACCTGCAAAAAGTGTTCAGCCGATATTACCCGGAGTTCGCGCAGCGGCTCGGCTTTTTCAATCCCGACTCGATGGGCAGCACCGATAATTATGTGTTCAACCTGCGCGTCATCAACACAAAGGGCCTGACCCGGCTAGCTGGAATCGGCCTCGATACGCTGCGCGACTTCCAAGCACTGGGCCGGGTGGAAGGCCGGCGCGGGCTGACCGATTTGCGGCTCGAAGTGCCCATGTTGCGGATGCAAGGTGTTGAGGTTCAGGAGGTTTCGTTTGCTTGGAACGGACTGGCCGACAAAGGCAGCTACGAGTTGTACGTCCACAAAACGCTGCTCGGTAAACGCGCCCTCGCCCCCGTCCGGCTTTCCGGCAGCACGACCCGGCAAAAAGTGCGCTTCCAGTTGCAGGCCGAAAATCTGAACAACATCCTGAAAAACATCAACTTACGCGGCTCGCTCAGCCTTTCGGACAGCCTTTGGCAGGTGCGTTTCAATCCCTCGGACATCACGCTTTTCAACGAAACTTGGCTGATGAGCGACGAGAACTATGTCCGCTTCGGCAAGGGGTTTTTCGCCACACAGGATTTTGAACTATTCGGCGAAGGCGACAAACGCATCATCCTCGACAGTCTCGGCGGGCAGGGACTGCGCGTGGGATTGACCAATTTTGACCTCAATTTTTTGGACAACTTCCTGAAAGTCAAGGATGTAACGTATCGGGGAAAAATTTACGACTTCGACCTCGCCATCCAAAACGTGTTCCTGTTGCAGGGGATGTCGCTGCACGTCAACACGGATACGCTCTTCGTCAAAAACCAACCTTATGGCTTCATCACGGGCAACATTGACATGGCGCACATGGCTGCGCCGCTGACGTGGAAGGTCATCGTGGCCTCCCGCGAACACCGCCTGCGCCTCGCGGGCGGCTGGCTGCCGGGCGGCAAAGTGGAGCAAACGATTGACGAGGACATCGGCTCCGTGAAGCCCAAGGAATTCCAGCTGCAGGCCGACGCGAGCAATTTCCCAATGAACATTTTGGAGCAGTTCATCCCCGGCATTTCCGGCACGGCGGGGCGTTTCGACCTGCAAGCGCGGCTCGGCGGGCCGTTCAAAAAACCGCGCATGGACGGGGCGATGCTCGTCCACGACGGCGCGTTCCAACTTGATTACCTGAAATCATATTTCTACATCAAAAACCAAAAAGTCCTGCTGAACAGCCAGCAAATCTGGGCCGACGGCGACACCATCTGGGATGCCGACCGCAACAGCATGGCCTTCGTGCGGGGCGGCCTGCGGCACGACCATTTCCGCGATTGGCGGATTGATTGCTCGGTGACGAGCGCGACGAACGATTTTGCCATTTTGAACACCCAAAAAGGCGACAACGACCTGTTTTATGGGCAGGGAATCGGGCGGTTCCGGGCGAAATTCTCCGGCACGTTCAGCCGGACGGACATCGAAGTGGATGCCGTCACGGGCAAGGACACCCGCCTCTATGTCCCGCTGACGGGCGGCGAGGACACGAAAGAGGTGAGTTTCATCAAGTTCAAGCCCAAAGACCAAGCCGCCGAGCCTGAAAAAACGCGCGCCCGCAACGCCTCCGACCTCAAAGGGCTGAACTTCGACCTGAACCTGACCGTGACGGACGAGGCGGAGGTGCAGCTCATTTTTGACGAGCAAGCGGGCGACATCGTGAAAGGCCGGGGCGTGGGCGACCTCAATTTTTCGATGAACCGCGAAGGCGCGTTTCGGATGTTCGGGCAATACACCATCCGGCGCGGCGAGTACCTTTTCACGCTCCTCAACTTGGTCAACAAGCCGTTCACGGTGGCACAGGGCGGCACGATTACTTGGTTCGGCGACCCCTACGGCGCACAAATCAACCTCGACGCGACTTACGATGAGAATACATCGGTCTATAATTTTTTGCAGGACGAGCTCGAGCTGCTCGCGGCGGGCGGCGGCGGGCAGGACGACCCGCGCATCAAAGAGGCCCAACGTGCCACCCGCGTCACCGTGACCATGCACTTGAAAGGCGAACTTTTCAAGCCGAGCATCACGTTCGACCTCGACTTCCCGACGCTCACGAATGAGCTTAAAACTTTGACCACCAATAAGTTGCGCCTACTACAACAAGACCCGAACGAGCTGAACCGGCAGGTTTTCGGCCTCGTGGTCATTGGCTCGTTTTTGCCTTCCAGCTCGGCCACGCTGCTGCAAAACGCCGACGTGCTGAGCACGACTTTGAACACCGTGACGCAGGTGCTTTCCAACCAGTTTTCAAATTATTTGAGCGCGTTGGCCGCCGAGTGGTTCGGCAAAAAACTGTCGAGCATTGACTTCGATTTGGCCTACAACGAGTACCGAAACACGCTGGCGCAGCCCGGTCAGCCGGGCCTGAACCAAGTCGGGCGCGAGTTGCAAGTGCGGCTTTCGAGCGGGCTGAACCACGACCGGGTGCGCATCAACGTCGGGTCGCAATTTGGGCTGGGCAATGCGTCGCCGGGCGTGGCCAGCAGCACGGGCTTCCTCGGCGAGGACGTGACGGTGGAGTTCCTGCTCAACGAAAAACGCCAGTGGCGACTGAAAATCTACCAGCGCACGGAACCGGACGTGACGGGCGGCGCGTTGCGGGCGCGGTTCGGCGCGGGCTTGGCCTTCCATAAGGATTACGATTCTTTTGACGAGATGATGCAGGCAGTGGGCAAATGGTTCAAAAAAGGGAAGGAATAGCCGCCGCAGCGTACTTTCACGGCCAGTAAATAATTCACAACCTGTTGATAATCATGTCCAAACCAACCCTTCTTCTGTGCCTTTGGCTCGCTGCCTCGACTGTGCTCCGCGCCCAAGAACCGACCGCTGCACCCGTCAAATCGCCGCTCCAAACCCAATTGGAAAACCGCATCAAAACCATCCACGCGGAACTGGCAGCCGCCATGGCTGCCCTCGAAAATACCGCCGACACCAGCCGTTTCTCGCCCGAACTGCTCGATAGCATCTATGCGGCCCAGCGTGTGCTGGAAAACATTTCCTATTCGACGTACTCCCGCACGACATTCCCTCCGGTGGCAATAGACACCAGCGATATGTACGACGACGGCCCAACGACCGACGAACCAGCAAGCGATTACCCGACGGGCGCGCCGCCGCGTTCGGGCTGGGGGATGTTCAAAAAGCCAAAATCGCCGCGCACCATCCTCCGCATCGGATATTCGTTCGGCACGACGCAAATGGCCGAGTTCGGCGACCGCTTGGCCGACCGCGCCTATCCGGTCTTCGATGCCAACAAATCGGGCTTTTGGAGCTGGCAATTCATCTTTGAAACCCGGCTCGGCAAGCGCGACACGACCAATATGTTCCCCGGCGGCTTCAACCCGCGCAAACCTTGGAAGCGCGACGACCAATTCAAAAACACCCGCTTTTCGCTCCGCACGGGCCTCACCATTGACCGCAACCGCGCCCGCGAAATCGGCAGCCACGAGCTGCTGACCTTGCCCAATGGACAAGCGCAGTTCCTGCCGTTCACGCCGACCGCCCGCGACAATGATTTTGTGATTTGGAACGTCTCGCTGCCCGTCGTGTTGCAGATGAAAATCGGCAAAGGGCTGATGGCACAGGCCGGCGTATTCGGCAGCTTGCGGACGAACGCCCGCCAAACCATCACTTACGGCGAAGGCAAATACGAATATGAGCGCGACCTGCGCGACGATTTCGGGCTGGCGAAATTCAACTACGGCCTCGTCGCGGGGCTGGGCTTGGACGGTCTTTACTTCACTGGGCGTTTTTGCCTGAACCCGTTTTTCTCCGAAAACGATGTGTACGACTACCGGATGTTCAGCTACGGCCTGACGCTGAGCCTTTGACGAGGGGCGGTATTGAGTTTCGAGTACAAGCAACTCGAAACTCGAAACTCAATACTCGAAACTCAATACTCATAAACCGGTACCAGCACTTCCACCCGTGTGCCGTGCCGCTGCCCGCCGGTGAGGTCTCCGAGGTCGGAGATTTTGAGGAAACGCCCCTCGCGGCGGCCCTGCTGTTCGTGCAACAGTTCGAGGCGTTCCTGCGTGATGTCCATGCCGCGCGATTTGTGGCCGGGCTTGAACCCGGATTCGGCCTTTTTCACGGCGCGGCTGCGGTTGTAGCCCAAACCATCGTCCTCGATGGTGCAGCGGAGGCAGGCTTCGTCGTCCGTCAAATCGAACGCGATATGCAACGTGCCGCCCTGCTTGGGCCGCAGTCCGTGCTCGATGGCGTTTTCCACGAAAGGCTGCACAATCATCGTCGGGATGCGGATGCTGTCGGGGTCAATGTCGTCGGGCAAGTGGATGATGAAGTGAAGTTTGTCCTGAAAGCGCAGGCGGCGGTTCAGGTCGAGGTAATTTTCCAGAAATTCGATTTCGGTTTCCAGCGGCACTACTTCGCGGTCGGAGTAGTCAAGCGTGCGGCGCATGAGTTTGGCGAAACGCGCCAAGTACCGCTCGGCCTCGTCGCTCTTGCCGGAGGTGATGAATCCCTGAATCGCGTTCAAGGCATTGAACAAAAAATGCGGGTTCATCTGTGCCCGCAGTGCCCGCAGTTGCAGGCCGTTGAGGTGGAGTTTGGCGAGGCGGGCTTCCTGTTTGTTCTTTTCGACCTCATGGCGGGCCTCCATTTCTTGCAGCTCGCGGCTGTGGATTTGTGCGGCGTGGCGGGCCGCGAACTCGGCTGCCCGGCGTTGGAAGTCGTAGGCTTCGCGCCAGTTTTCCTGCTCGGCCCGCAGGCTGGCAAATGCGGTGCAAACCTCCACGAGTTGCTGCAAATCGCCGCCGCGCTCGCCGTGCCGGACGGCGTTTTCAAAATGCGCCTCGGCCTTGTCGAGCTGCCCCAATTCGATGTAAACCTTTGCTTTTGAGGCTTCTATGCGGAGCAGGTTTTTGAAATCCTCCGGCTTGACTGGGTATTGGTAGAGTGCGCTGCCTTTGTCCAACAGTGCGATTGCCCGCGCCAAATCTCCCTGCACGGCGGCTATCATGCCGAGGTTGGCGAATGCGCTTGCCCGCAGGTCGAGGTCGCCGTCTTCGGCATAAAAAATGGCATTTTGGAACATCTCCTCAGCCTCCTCCATTTTGTTGAGCGCGAGGTAGGCGCGGCCCCCGTTGTGGTGGTGCCAGCCGAGGCGCGGGCGCAGGTCGTGGCGTTTGCAGATGCGCAGGACTTCCAAAAATGCGTCCACGCTTTTTTCGCGCTCGTCCAGTTTTTGGTAAAGTTCGCCCATGCCTCCAAGCGTCAGCGTCAGGAAATAATAGTCCTTCAAGTTCGCCGCTTCGTCCAGTTCGCGGAGCTGGTTTTCAGCCTCGATAAACCATTCAAGTGCTTGATTATCATGGCCTAAACTCATTTCGTAGTAGCCTTGCCGGACGGCGAGCCGTGCCACGAAGCGCAGTTCGGGTGTATTTTGGAGATAAGCATCGGCACGTTGGAGGGCATCTTCGGTTTTTTCGCGTAGGCGTTGATTGGCGAAAACCGCCGCCAAATCCAGCCACGCATCGGCTAAGCGCAGTAGGTCGGCGATGCCTTCGAGCCGCTCGATGGCCTCCGTGAAATGCCGTTCGGCGGCAGGGTAGTGATGGCGTTGTGTTTCGAGAAAACCACAGCACAGATGGTACTCGATGCCTGCGTCAAGGTCGCCGATGTGTGGCTCAATGCTGCCAAGCACGCGGCGGGCAGCCTCGAAGTCGGTGAAAATCAGCCGTTTGGCTTCTTGGCACAGGCGTTCGAGTTCGCGTCGGGGGATGGGCGTGGTTGTTTCGGACGTGGTCGGGAGCATCGTTTTCTCAGCAATGTATGTTTGCGTTCGGGGGTGAAGGTAGCAAAAAACGCGCCCACAACTTTCCCGTTGCCCGCCCAAACATGCTAATTTCACGCCATGAAACTGACCTTGCGCCGCGTCTCCTTGCTCGAAGTCGAAACCTTGCGCGACTTCATGGAGCATACTTTTCGAGTGGCCTTCGAGGCTACGAACGACCCCGTTTTTTTTAAGCAATATTGCGACGAAGCCTTCTCGCTGGAACAAATCGTGGGGGAACTTGCCGCCCCGCAGAGCGAGTTTTGGTTCGCGTTTTTGGACGACGAACTGGCTGCGTACTTGAAGTTGAACTTCGACCAGCACGCCGTTGCCCTGCAATCGGAGAAGACTGTTCAAGTAGAGCGGCTTTACATTTTGGCGAAGTTTCAGAACCAGCGGCTGGGGGCACGATTGCTCCAGTTGGCCGAAGAACGTGCCCAGAAAGTGGGCGCGGAGTGGCTCTGGCTCAGTGTTTGGCAACAAAATCCGCCCGCGCTGCGGTTCTACGAGCGCAACGGCTACGAGATTTTTGGCACCGAAATTTTCGAGGTGGGCGATGACCCACAAGTGGATTGGTTGGTTAAAAAACGGGTTCCTGTGTAGAACTTGTCCAGAACCAATGTTTTTTTGCCCTGCGATTGGCGCAACCCCCGTCTGCCAACAACGAAAACCTTGTTCAAAACTCCACTATTTCTCGTCCCGCCTTGCCCAACTCACGCCCGAACAGGTATAAATCTCTCCCTGAGGATGTCCCCTCGCCGGATGTCTTGCGACAGTTTTTGGAAGGATATTTCCGAGATGTCTGGATAAACCGAGACATGGACGCTGCCCGCAACATTTACCTGCACCCTAATACCTATAACGTGAACTTCCCGGACGTGCCGCCCGGCATCGAGGGCATCATGAGGCAGGTAGATGCTTTTTTGACCGGGTTCCCCGATGCCCAGTTTGAGTTGCACGATTTCATAGTGGAAGGCAACATCGTCGCCCTGCGCATCGTCTTGACCGCCACGCATCTCGGCGTTTATCGGGATATACCGGCGACCGGAAAGACAGTCAAACTGGATGATTTTGTGTTCATCGAAATGAAGGACAACAAAATCTGGAAGTTTTACCCGCTGTTCGACATGGAGGCTGTTCTGCGGGATGCCCAGTAGCCAAGTCGCACCGCCCAAAGTTTTTTCCACAAAAGTTTGGGCAACAGAGGGCGTGTCTATATTTGCCGCTGTCAACAACATTCCTTCACCAACCAATTCATTGTCCTTAATGAAAAACTTGACATTTCGTTTGCTCCCCTTTTTCCTCGTGGCCGCCTTTTTGATGCCACAGCAAGTGGCTTTCGCTTCTGTTTCGGCTGCACAGACGCAAGAAAACGCCCAAGTGCTGGTCGAGAAGATGAAACAGACCGACGGCAAGGCGTTCGCTGGCGAGATTGCCCAAAAACAAGAGAAAAAAGGCTTTTTTGGCAAAGTCAAAGCCTTCGGCAAAAAAGCCAAAGCGGCCTTGAAAGTGATGGCAGGCGGTGGCGACCACAACATCGTGGTGGCAATCCTCCTCGCTTGGTTCCTCGGTGGCATCGGTATCCACCGTGTCTATTTGGGCAGCAAACCCATTATGGTACTGTGGTACATCCTCACCTTTTTCGGGATTTTCGG
>JBKBIC010000175.1:0-10153 GCA_046299435.1 Saprospiraceae bacterium | reverse complement strand
AGACGCTTTCTTGGCTTTTGTTCAACTCGCTTTCATTCGGATGACGTTGAAAAGGTATTTTTCAGACAAACCCTAAAAAAAGAGAACGTAACAATTGCTCATGCAATCACTGATACCACTAATTCCCTTCCTCCCGTTCATCGGCTTTTTGGTGAACGGGCTTTTCGGAAAACAACTCGGCAAGACCGCCGTCGGCATCGTCGGAGCGGGCAGTATTTTGGCCTCGTTCGCGCTGACGGTCGGCTGTTTCAACGAAATCGCGGCCAGCGGGCAGGGCATTTCCAGCCAACTCTACCAGTTCCTCGCGGTGGACAGCCTGACGGTCAATTTCGGCTTCCTCGTGGACCAACTTTCGGTCTGGATGATGCTCATCATCACGGGCGTGGGCTTCCTGATCCATGTGTACAGCATCGGCTATATGCACGACGACGAGGGCTTCCACAAGTTCTTCGCGTACCTTAACTTGTTCGTTTTCAGCATGTTGCTGCTCGTCATGGGCGACAATTTCGTGATGCTCTTTTTCGGTTGGGAAGGCGTGGGGCTGTGCTCGTACCTGCTCATCGGTTTTTGGTACACGAACGTGGACTACGGCAAAGCCGCCCGCAAAGCGTTCATCATGAACCGCATCGGCGACCTCGCGCTGTTGCTCGGTATGTTCCTGATTTTCAAGACCTTCGGCAGCCTGAATTACGCAGAAGTGTTCGCCAAAATCGGCACCGCCGACGGCGCGACGATTACCACGATTTGCCTCCTGCTGTTCGTCGGTGCCTGCGGCAAATCCGCGCAAATCCCGCTGTACACTTGGCTGCCCGACGCTATGGCCGGCCCGACTCCGGTCTCCGCGCTCATCCACGCGGCCACGATGGTGACGGCGGGCATTTACCTCGTGGCGCGTTGCAATGGGCTGTATTCGGCCTCGCCGGAAGCCATGCACGTCGTGGCGTTTGTGGGTTTGGTCACGGCGATTTTCACGGCCATCATCGGCCTGCGGCAGAACGACATCAAAAAAGTGCTGGCGTATTCCACGGTGTCTCAATTGGGTTTGATGTTCGTCGCGCTCGGCATGGGCGCGTACGTCAGTGCGATGTTCCATGTGACGACGCACGCATTTTTCAAAGCCCTGCTGTTTTTGAGCGCGGGCAGCGTGATTCACGGCATGGGCGGCGAGCAGGACATCCGCAACATGGGCGGCCTGCGGAAAGCCATGCCCGTGACTTTTTGGGTGTTTTTGATTGGCACGTTCGCCATTTCGGGCTTCCCGCTGCTGGCCGGCTTTTTCTCAAAAGATGAAATTTTCGCGCTCACTTGGGCGCATGGCGGCAAGATTTGGTGGGGCTTCGCTGGGTTGAGCGCGATGCTGACGGCGATTTATATGTGCCGACTGCTGTACGTCACCTTCTTCGGCGAGTTCCGGGGCACGGCGGAGCAGAAACACCACCTGCACGAAAGCCCGGCGGTGATGACCGTGCCGCTCATCATTTTGGCGGTACTTTCGGTCGTGGGCGGCTTTTTGAACACCCCGCATTTCATGCACCTCGGCAACGAGCAATGGCTGGCGCACTGGTTCGCGCCGGTGGTGCCGTCGCCGGAAATCCATTTGGACGAAAGCACGGAGTGGGGCCTGATGATTTTCACGACCTCGCTGGCAATGGTGATTATCGTCGCGCTGTATTTCGTCTATGGCAAAAAACAAAATTTGCCGGTGGCTGACGCAGCCCAAACCGGGGCTACGAAGTTGCTCGCCAATAAGTTCTATGTGGATGAAATCTACGACGTGCTGTTCGTGCGCCCGACGGAGAAACTCTCCAAACTGTTTCACTACTACGCCGACATCTATGCCATTGACGGCGTGGTGAACGGCATCGGAAACGGCGTGCAACGGCTCGGTGGCGAACTGCGGAAACTCCAAAACGGCAACATCGAATACTATTTGCTCGGCATGGTGGTCGGGGCGGTGCTGCTGTTTTTGACAATGTTTGTGTAACCTAAGCCATTGATTATGAAATACTTGACCGACCGAATCACTGTTGACCCAGACCTCTGCGGAGGCCGCCCGACCATTCGGGGGATGCGGATAACAGTGCAGACTGTACTGGAATATTTGGCCGCCGGCGATTCAAAAGAGGAGATTTTGGAGGGCTATCCGTGGTTGGAAGCAGAAGATATTGATGCGTGTTTGCAGTTTGCAGCAAAAATGATGGCTGATTATCGGGTTCTTCCACTTGCAAAAGCTGCTTGACCATGCCCAAATACCTATTGGATGTAAACATTCCCAAATACTTTGGTAACTGGCGACCACCTGAATTTCAGCACGTTGTGGAATTGAATGATAAATGGTCGGACACTGAAATCTGGGAATACGCCAAAGCCAACGACCTGACCATAATCACGAAGGATTACGATTTTCACGACCGGATGCTGCTTGCTTCTCCGCCGCCCCGAGTCATTCACTTTCGGGTCGGGAACATGAAACGAAAAGAGTTTCAGCAATTTATCGAGGAAAACTGGGAAATGATTTCGCCGTTGAGTGATGCCCATAAGTTGGTATTGGTTTATCGAGAAGAAACCATCGTAGTCTAAGTTTAAAAGATTGATTGTCAATCAATACGAAATATGTCTTTGCTCTTAATACTCATCCCTTTCATCGGCTCGCTCGCCGCGTTTTTCCTGCCGGGAAATGCGGCGCGGCAAGCGGCATTGGCGGTCGCGCTGGCCAACCTGGGCGTGACCGGCATGGCCTGCGCCACTTTTTCTCCCGGTGATTCGGGATTGTTTTGGGCTTATTCGCAGGCTTGGGTGCCCAACGCAGGCATCTCGTTCAGCCTCGGCATGGACGGCATCAGCCTCCTGCTGGTCGGCCTGAGCAACTTGCTCGCGCCGCTCATCGTGCTCACGGGCAAGCCTTCGGACGAAAACGAAAGCCGCTATTTCGGCCTCGTGCTGCTCATGTTGGGCGCGCTCAACGGCGTGTTCATGGCGCAAGACGGCCTGTTGTTTTACATTTTTTACGAGCTCGCGCTCATCCCGATTTACTTCATCTGCGCCATTTGGGGCAGCGGCGACCGCCTGCGGGTCACGATGAAATTTTTCATCTACACCTTCGTCGGCTCGCTGTTCATGCTGCTGTCGCTCATCTACGTTTATCTGCAAACGCCTGACAATCACTCGTTTGCGTGGCAGGATTTGGCAAACGTACAACTCTCCTCGGAGGCCGCTTGGTGGGTGATGCTTGGCTTTTTCGTGGCGTTCGCGGTGAAAATGCCAGTGTTCCCATTCCACACTTGGCAGCCCGACACCTACACGTCTGCCCCTACTGGGGGCACGATGCTCCTTTCGGGCATCATGCTGAAAATGGGCGTGTACGGCGCGATTCGCTGGATGATGCCGCTCGCGGCGGAGGCCGTTCACGCGCTGGTGCCGATTTTCATCAACCTCGCCGTCGTGGGCATCGTCTATGCGAGCATCATCGCCGTCAAACAGCGCGACCTGAAACGCCTCGTGGCCTACTCGTCCATCGCGCACGTCGGGCTGATTGCGGCGGGCGTTTTTGCTTGGAACAAAGCGGGCTTGCAGGGCAGCCTCATCCAAATGCTCAATCACGGCATCAACGTCGTCGGGCTGTTTTTCATCGGCGATTTGATTGAGCGGCGGCTCGGTACTCGGACGCTGGCCGACATGGGCGGCATCGCCAAAGTCGCCCCGAAGTTTGCCACGCTGTTCATGGTCGTGATGCTCGGCTCGGTGGCCGTGCCGCTGACCAACGGTTTTCCCGGCGAATTCCTCCTGCTCAACGGCGTTTGGAATTACTCGAACTGGCTGGGCGCGGTGGCTGGCTTGACCATCATTTTTGGCGCGGTTTATATGCTGCGCGTCTATCAACTCGCCATGTTCGGCGAGACGAACGCCGAAACAGCCCGCTTTGCCGACCTCGATGCGCGGGAAATGCTGGTGCTCGGTGTGATTGCCGCGCTCGTGATTTTCCTCGGTTTCTTTCCGCAAACAGTGCTGCACCTAACGGACGAAAGCGCGAGCCGGATTCTGGGCGCAGTTCAATTTTGACCATGAAAAAACTGGAATTCAACCTTGACGGGCATGAGTTCATCCCGCTAAATGCCCTGCTGAAAGTCATGCGCTTGGTCAACTCCGGCGGAGAAGCGAACTGGCTGATAGTCGAGGGCAAGGTGCTTTTCAACGGCCAAGTCGAACTCCAAAAACGGAAAAAAATCCGGGCGGGCGACAAAGTGGAGTTTGACAACCACCTCATCCAAGTGAATTAACTGTCTGATTTTCAAGACGATAAGATAAAATGACCGCTTTACTGATACTCTTTTTTACGGCGTTGGCCGTGCTCTTTGCGGGCCTTGCCAAACAACGCGGCCTCCTGCAGCCGCTCGCTTTCGTGGGCGCAGCCCTTGCGCTCGGCGCGACGGCCATGGATTTGCAGGGCGCAGGCGGCGGCTGGAACGAGGCTTTCGCCTCCATGTTCGTCTTCGACAAATTCGCGCTGGGCTTCACGGCAGTCGCGCTGGCGGCCGTGTTGCTGCTATTCGGGCTGACAGGCTGGGGCTTCCGCAACCTCTCGGACACGCTTGGCGACAACTACGGCCTGCTGCTGTTCAGCCTCTGCGGGGCACTATGTATGTTCTCATTCACGAACATGACGATGTTGTTTTTGGGCATCGAAATCCTGTCCATTCCGCTTTATGTGCTCGCTGGCAGCCGCCGTGATGACCTTGCCTCGAACGAGGCCGCGCTCAAATACTTCCTCATGGGGTCGTTTGCGACGGCGATTTTCCTGTTTGGCACCGCGCTGGTTTTCGGTGCGACGGGCAGTTTTGATTTGACAAAAATTGCCGCCGCCGTCTCCGATACCACACGCCCAGCCGGGATGCTGCACGTCGGTATCTTGTTGATTCTCATTGGGTTGAGTTTCAAAGTCTCCGCCGTGCCGTTCCATTTTTGGGCACCCGATGTGTACACGGGCAGCCCCAATTTGATTACCGCGTTCATGGCGACGGTGGTGAAAACGGCTGGCTTTGCCGCTTTCTATCGCCTGTTTTCGACGGCATTCGTCGGGGCAAGTGAATTTTGGACGGTGGCACTGTCCGTCGTGGCGGGCATGACGATGACGCTGGCAAACGTCACGGCCATCTGGCAGGACAATTTCAAGCGCATGATGGCCTACTCGTCCATTTCGCACGCTGGCTATTTGCTGTTGGGTGTGCTGGTGGCTGGGCAACCGGGTGCTGCGGGCGCGATTTTGCTGTATGCCCTGACGTATTCCATCGCCACGATTTGCGCGTTCGCGGTGTTCATCATCGTGTCGGAGCAAAGCGGCGACCAGACGTTTGCGGCGTTCAATGGCCTGAGCAAAAAACAACCGATGCTCGCCGCAATCATGGCAATTTCGATGCTTTCGCTGGCCGGCATCCCGCCGATGGCGGGCTTTTTCGGGAAATATTTCCTGTTTTCGGCGGCATTGGGCAAGTACACATGGCTCGTGGTGCTGGCCGTCGTCAACTCCGCCATTTCGATTTACTACTACTTTAAGCCGTTGGTGGCGATGTATTTCTCAAAAGAAACCGCTGACGGCGAAGTCGCCATTCCCGCTGGTTTTCAGTGGGTTATGCTCGTCGGGCTGCTGCTCATCGCCCTGCTGACCATGATGCCGGGCAATGTTTACGGATTGATTTGAGGCGGGTTTTGGCCGCCCGGCCGTGAACCGCCGCCGCCGTTGCCGCTCTTGCCTTTCTTTTTTGGTCGCCGCCTTTTCGGACGCTCGTCGCCCCGGAAAGGCGGTTTCTTTTTGTCCTCTCCGCTGGCGATTTTGCTTTCGTGGGCTGGTCGGCCATGTTGTTCGCGGCGGGCGTGCTCGTGGCCGGTGGGCTGTTTTTTCGCCAAAAATTCGGGCAGCGGCAACTTGTCCACTTCGCGGCCAATCAGTTTTTCGATGCGTCGGAATTTCTGCAAATCCAATGGCGAGACGAGCGTCAACGCCGTGCCTTTGCGCTCGGCGCGAGCCGTGCGCCCGATGCGGTGGACGTAATCTTCGGCATCGCGCGGCACATCGTAATTCACCACGAGGTCAATGCCGTCCACGTCAATGCCCCGGCTGAGCACGTCGGTGGCGACGAGGATGTCAATCTTGCGGTTCCTGAAATCCTGCATCACCTGTTCACGGTCAGCCTGTTCGAGGTCGCTGCTGATGGTGCCGACGCTCAATTTCCGCTCGCTCAACCGCCGGTACAATTGGCTCACGCCTTGTTTGGTGGAGCCGAACACGATGATGCGCTCGCCCTTTTTTTCGCGCAGCAAATCCACCATGAGCGGCAGTTTGTCGCGGTCATGGACGAAGTACGCGCCCTGTGTCACGCCCTCGGCGGGCTTGGAAAGCGCGATGCTGACGGTGGCCGGGTCGTGCAGGAGGTTTTTGGCGAACCGCATGACGGCGGGCGGCATGGTGGCCGAAAACAGCAGGTTCTGCCGTTTTTTGGGCAGGGCACCGATGATGTTCAGGATGTCGGCCTGAAAACCCATGTCCAAGAGGCGGTCGGCCTCGTCGAGCACGAGGAATTGCACCCGGTCAAATTTGACGTAGCCGAGGCCCAAGTGCGCCAACAGGCGGCCCGGCGTGGCGATGATGATGTCCGCGCCGCTGGTCAGGGCCTTTTTTTCTTGGTCAAAACCTTTGTTGCCGCCGCCGTACACAGCAATGGACGACACGCCCGTGAAATACGAGTACGCGCCCACCATTTGGTCAATTTGCACGGCCAGTTCGCGGGTCGGGACGATGATGAGGGCTTGGGTGCAGTTGGCCTCGCCGGAATCCAAAATGAGTTCGAGGATGGGCAGCACGAACGCGGCGGTCTTGCCCGTGCCGGTCTGGGCGGTGCCGATGAGGTCGCGGCCTTGCAAAATGAGCGGGATGGCTTGCTGCTGGATGGGCGTGGCGGTCTTGAAGTTCAGTGCGTCAATGCCGTCGAGCAGGTCGGGGTGGAAATCAAATTCTGAAAAATCCAATTGGAAATGCGTTGGTGAAAAATTGAAGAAGCGCGGTTTTCGCTCCGCAAAGATGCTAAAAACTGAACCGCCCGTCGGCGTTGTTCTTTCGGTAGGGCACTTTCAGGAAGTCCAGCGTGCCGGGCTTGACGTTGATGAAGAAGTTGTACGTCCCGCGTTCGGGTTGCCAGCTGAACGACATTTGCCAGCAGTGCAGGTCGCGGGTGATGCCGATGTCGGGATAGACGAGGCGTTTCGACGGGAAATCATAGCTGATGTTGCCCACGTTGAACGACCACTTGGGCGTGAGCGGGATGTCGCCCGTGATGCCGAGGCCGTGATAGGTGACGAGCAGCGTGTCGCCGCCGCCCGCGAGCAGCCGCCGGGCAAAATTGATGTTGTGCGACACCCGGAAACGGTCGAACCACGAGCCAAAATCGTCTTTGTTGGGGGCCGTCGTCGCTGGGTTGTCCTCGTCTTTTTTCTCAAAAATGCTGCGTATCTGGCTGAGCGTGACGGCGGTGTTGATGGTCAGGTTCAGGTTGGTCAGGCGCACGAGCTTGCCCTCTTCTTTCCATGCGAACTTGTTGATTCTGCGGCCTTTGACATCGGCGATGTACGGGTCGAACTCAGCCGACCAGTTCGCACCGACCACGCCTTTGAAAAATCGGAACACACCACCCGTGTTGACGGTTGACCATTTGAGCGAGTCGGCGGTGAGGCTGTAAGTGCCGCGAAACGCGAGGTTGTCGAAGATTTTGACCTTTTTCACGCCCGTCAGTGTGTCGCGGCGCGAGCGGAATTTCATTTCCAGCAAATTGATGAACCCGTAGCTGACGGCCAGCTGCCGCCGCGAATTGCTGGGCCGCCCGAAAATGGCATCGTCGTAAATTCCGTAGGTCAGTGTGTCGGCGTATTGGGGCAGTTGCGAGGTGTAATACTGCTTGAAGTAGCCGTATTTCGGGTTCGAAAAATCGGGGCCGAGGCCGAAGGAAACGCTCGGCTTCACGGTGTGCCGCACGCCCCGGAACCAGCCTTTTTTCAGTTGTTTGGTGAAAAACAGCGCGGTGTTCAGCGACACGCCGGCATTGTAATTTCGGAAAGCGTGGAAGCCCCAGTTCCGCACGATGGTGTCCTTGCCGAACTTGGAGGCGGCCGAATCAATCGTGATAAACGTCTCGCCCTGAATGATTTGCGTGTCGCGCACGAGCGTCGTGCGGTTGAGCAGTTGGTGCTCGACGGTGTACGGGTACCAGTTTTCTTCGTAGTTGATGTTCGGGTTGACGGTGATGTATTTCAGGATTTTGAGCGGCAGCGAGGAGCTGGCGCGGTGCTGGATGCCCATGCGCGATTTGTTCAGTGTCTCGCGGGTGAAGAGCGTGGTGTCGGTGGCCACGATGCTGTTTTGCAGCTGCGAGGTGTAGTTGAGCGAGATTTGCTCGTACCATCGCTCTTTGCCGACGCGCTTTTTCCTTTTCAACGGGTAAATCTGCTGCATCGTGAAGTTCACGTTGGGCAGCGTGATGTTCATCTGGCGGTTGGCCGTGTTCTGGGAGTGGCTCATCGAGGCCGTCAGGTTGAACGGTTTGCCGGGAAAAGTCTGCCGGTACGACAGGTTGGAGCTCAGCGAGTTTTGATAGACCGACTGGTAGTCGTTGCGGTTGCGGTTCTGGTTTTGGTTGGTCTGGATGTTGAGGTTGCCGCCGAAGTTGCGCGTCGGGTGCGCCTTCGAGTCTTGGTTGTGGCTCCATCGCAGGCCGATGGATTTGTCCGAGGTGCGCCGCGCCTTCGAGTCCTCGCCCACGCGGTTGTTGAATTCGGCGGAAAAGTTGCCCCGGTACTTGTACCGTTTCAGGTAGTTCAAATCCGCGCCGAGGCGGAACGTGCCCTGAAAATAGATGTCGGTGTTCAGCGTCAAATCCATGTGGTCGGAAATCGGGATGTAGTACCCTACGTTCCGCAGGCCGAAGCCCCACTGGTCGGAAAAATCAAAATCGCGCGGGATGATGAGGCCCGATTTTTTGGTCTTCGTAATCGGGTAAAACCCGAACGGCAGCACCAACGGCGTGGGCACGCCCCCAATCTCGACGTTGGAAAAACCCGTGACCACCAATTTGTCGGGGATGACTTTCAGTTTTTTCGTTCGGATGCCGAAGTGCGGCTGCGGGTGGTTGCAAGTGGTCAGGATTGCATCGTAGTTGTAAACCGTGTTGCGGCTGGTCTTGGAAGTGTCGCCGTCGTCTTTTGCGCCCACGAATTTGGCCTTCGTGCCCAGCACATAGAGGTCTTCCTGCTGGGTGTGCGCCTCGTAAATGATGCCTTTTTTCGATTTGAAATTGTATTTCAGTTCCCGCGCCGAGAACGATTGCTCGCCGTCCTTGAACTGCGGCGCACCGGCCAATGTGCCCGAGCTATCCGCAAAACCCCGCGCCGTGACCATGTTCAGGCTGTAATCGAGCAAAATGTAGCCTGCTTTCAGGTCAATCGAGGTGTATTTCATGAACGCCTCGCCGTACAGGTGAACCTGTTTGCTCGCCACATCGAACCACATCGAATCCCGCGCGCCGTATTCCACCACATCGTCGAGGCCGTCGTTCGAGATTTTCACTTTGCTCAAATCCACGACCAGCGAATCGCGGCCAGCCCCCGCGTCCGTGCGGCTGGCCGCCGTCGGCGAAATCGTGTCCAACGAGGGCGACAGCGGCGACAATCCCGGCGGCCTGTTTCGGATGGAATCGAGCACCGAAGCGGGCGGCAAATTGCCCGGCTGCACAGGCACTTGTGCCGCCGCGCCGACTGCCGCGAAACAGGCCAGCATTTGGAGAAAAAGCAGATATTTGCCCGGGAATTTTCTCATAATCAGTCGTTTCCGGCGGCGGAAACGGATTTTTTTCAGACCGATTTTTTGGATACCGATGAAACGAAATCGCGCCCTCACAACGCTCCTCTCTTTGGCCGCGTGGCTTTGTTTTGGAAATTTTAACCTCCTGTCAACGGTGGAGGGGGGGGGGGGGGGGGGGGGGGGGGGCGGCGCCCCATGTGGCGCGCGCCGCCCCCCCGCCCCCCCCCCGCCGATGCCCCCCTGCCCTTTGCCATCGGCGCCAGCCTGACCGAGGCGGGAACACTCTCCGCCAGGCTCGGCACCTATACCGAG
>JBKBIC010000174.1:0-10475 GCA_046299435.1 Saprospiraceae bacterium | reverse complement strand
GGTCGCCGAACAGCCGAATCATCAAATAGCCAAATCACCGAATCCCCACCAGAATCATTCCACGCACAACACCACCACGCCCACACCGAAAAGCAGCGCGAACGTGAGCGCGAGCCAGCGTTCCTGCATGTCCACTTTTTTGATGCTCGATTTGCTGCCTTTGGTGAGCAGGTTGCCAGCGATGATGACCTGCAACAACACGCCCGAAATGAGCAGGTAGCACAGCAAATAAATTTTGTCCATCAGCACCATGTACCCTGTGTCGGGCAGCGCGGAGTTGTACGATTGCTGCAAAAACACCGCCGTCAGCAGGCCGCCGATGGGCAGCTGCGAGCGCGGGTCAATGTACTGCGGGTGCAACAGCAGCGCACCGATGCTGACAAGCATGACGACCAAGAGCGGCAACATCATTTTCAGCAGGAAATAGCTGAAAGGCCGGGCGATGTGGAGCGTGAACGTGAGGTTGCTGAACTGCCGGGCGTTCTCCTCCGGGTTGCCGAAGTCGGTGCCGTAATCATGGACGGAGCTGACGGCGCGGCAGCCCTTCATGTCCCACCCGACGAGGTGGAGCGTGTTGCGGACAGCGGCTGGATTCGATTGATTGTCAGGCAAATAGACCACCGAATCGGCGGGCAAATCCGGGTTTTCTATTTGAATATCCAGCGCGTGTACGTCCAACGGGAACGACCCCAGCGAAAACGAATGGAAAAACCGCCCCTCGACGCGCATGATTTTGTAGTGCGTGCCATCGCGCAGCGTGGCGATGCTGTCGGCAAATTCGGCCTGTGTCTGGCCCCATTTTTCGACCATGTTCACGAACTCGATGTTCGTCGGGTCCACGTCGCCGCGCCATTTGAACCACACATAAAAATCGGCGTAAAACGAGTGCTCGTCCATGTTCAAATCGTACAGGTTGAGCAGGTACACGCCCGTGCGGACTTCCAGCGGCGCAGCGGTCAGTGGCTCGAAGGCGCACGAAAAAACAAGGAAAAACAGGAGGCGACGGACTTGTTTCATGGCTGGCGTGGCAGGTTAGGAACCGGGTGAACGAGGGGTTTTCACGGCACTTCCACCGTGTTCAGGATTTTCCCGATGATGTCTTCTTGCGTGATGTTTTCGGCTTCGGCCTCGTAGGTCAGGCCGATGCGGTGGCGCAGCACATCGGGGCAAATAGCGCGCACGTCTTCGGGCATCACATAGCCACGCCGCCGCAGGAAAGCCACCGCGCGGGCGGCCTGCGCGAGGGCGATGCTGGCGCGGGGCGAGGCTCCGTAGTTGATGAGCGGCGCGAGTGCCCGCAGACCGTACTCGCCCGGCGAGCGGGTGGCAAACACGATGTCGAGGATGTATCGCTCGATTTTTTCGTCCATGTAAATTTTGTGCAGGGTGCGGCGCGCCCGGAGCAGGCTCTCGGTATCCACAACCCGCTGAATCACAGGCTCTTCGCCCGCAAGGTTGCGGCGGATGATGTCGCGCTCCTCGCCCATGGACGGGTAGGTGATTTTGACTTTCAGCAGGAACCTGTCCACCTGCGCTTCGGGCAGCGGGTAGGTGCCTTCCTGCTCGATGGGGTTCTGGGTGGCGAGCACGAGGAACGGCTCGGCCAGCGCGAACGTCTCCGCGCCGATGGTCACTTGCCGCTCCTGCATGGCCTCCAAAAGTGCCGACTGCACCTTCGCCGGGGCACGGTTGATTTCGTCGGCAAGGATGAAATTGGCAAAAATCGGCCCTTTGCGGACGGTGAACTCGCTCTTGGCTGGGTTGTAAATCATGGTGCCGATGATGTCGGCGGGCAACAGGTCGGGCGTGAACTGGATGCGGCTGAACCGTGCGTCCACCGCTTGTGCCAACGTCTTGATTGCCAATGTCTTGGCGAGGCCGGGCATCCCTTCGAGCAGGATGTGGCCTTTGGTCAGGAGGCCGATGAGCAGGCGTTCGAGCATGTGCTGCTGCCCGACGATGACCTTCGAGGTCTCGGCTTGGAGTTGTTCGAGGAAGGCACTTTTGGCGTGGATTTGCTGGTTGAGTGCTTCGATATCGAGGTTCGATTGCATGATGATTGGGTGAAATGGCGACTTTAAAACTGTGCCCGCGCGCCCGGCGCAGGCGGCCCAAAAGTAGTTGTTTGGGTGCCAAAAATGTGTTTCGTCTCAATCGGTGCTTGCCGAGGCATCCCACCGCCGAAACCAAGCCGCTGTCCAAGTTTTTGCGACTTTTGCCCACACCTTTCACTTTTTTCCTTTCAATGGCTGAGCAACAAACAGAAAACACCCCGCCCCACGACCCCGATTTGAAACGGTTGGACTTCGTGGCCTCGCTCATGGACAACGCTTTCCGGGTGCCGGGCACGAGTTTCCGCTTCGGTTTTGACTCCATTTTGGGCCTCATTCCGGGCGTGGGCGACGGCATCGGGCTGCTGGTCAGCGGCTTTCTGGCGACCATCATGGTGCGCCGGGGCGCGGGGCCGCTCATCATGCTCCAAATGCTGGGCAACACGGGCTTGGATGCCATCGTCGGGGCAGTGCCGCTGGCGGGCGATATTTTCGATTTTGGCTTCAAAGCCAACCGCCGCAATGTGGAACTCCTGAAAAAATACTACGCCTCCGGCGAACGCAAACCGCACGCGGGCTGGTCGGTGGCCTTGCTGGTGCTGCTGTTTTTGGGGCTGCTCGGCCTCATGTTTTGGGGCATTTGGCGGCTGGCCGGGGGGGTGGTTGATTGGTTGATTGGTTGATTCGGTGATTGGTTCAAAAATCTAAATTCCTACCCAGTCACCCAGTCAACCAACTCACCCGCCCAGCAGCTTTTTCAGCCGCTCCAAGCTCGCCTGATTTTCGGGGCTGAAAAACGCATCATGCAAATCCAGCTTATCCAACTTGCTCAGGTGCAGGTTCATGGAAGCCTCGCGGTCTTTTTTCACGGGCCGATAGAGGAAGCGCACGACCTCCAATTGGCCCGCGCCGAGCAGGTCGCCCAACAGCGAGAGGGCGTTGTCCTGCTCGTAATCCTGCATCATGGTCAGGTTGCCGAGGGCGGTCACGGGCGAGAACAGGCCGCTGAGCACACCCTTGCGGTCGGTAGCTTCGACGGAATCAATTTTTTCCCAGCAACGCACCTGCACCACCACCACGCCGCCCGTGTTTTCCACAATCCAGTCCCGGAAAACGTGCAGGAAACGCGCCGCCGACTCGATGCCGTAATTGTCGCGGAAGCCCGCGTCCATGACCTCCAACATCGGGCGCGTGGGCAAAAAGGCGTTCGGCAAAATGTACGGATAGGTGCAGTTCATCCGCAGGGCGGAGGTGAACGCCAGCGAATCAGCGTCCTGTTCGGCAAAGAGTTTCCCGAAATCCACTGCGTCAATTTCGAGGCCGAGCGGACTGTTTTCAGCCTCCTGCGGGCGCATCATGTACGACACGCCCTGCGGGCTGATGACGAGGCGGCGGGCATCGTTGAGCAAGTAGGGCGTGATGAAAAACATGGGGATTCGCGCCTCCATTTCAGGTGCGCGGTAAGCGGCCAGCGGTTTGCGGAGCACGTTCTGGCAATTCTCATCCAATTGATATTCAAAGAGATAGCCTCGGTCTTTGCGGTATTGATGGCCACCCCAGCGGAAGGTCGTCAGCGGCACGAACAGGTCGTTGGCGACAATGCCGAAGCCCACCGGGTTGAGCAAATCGCGGCTGATACGGTCGAGCGCGGCGGGCGCGAGGTGGCTATGATGCTCGCCGCTCGTGAAGCGCAGGTACAGCTCGCGGATGTAGCCCGCGCCGAGCATCCCGCCCGACGCACCGCTGATGAGCGCGGTTTGGCACAGGAAACGCCCGGCGGTCACGCTATCGGCCTGTTGCATGGCGTGCATCGTCCAAAGTGCGGAGCGGATGCCGCCGCCGGAGACGCACACGAAGACCATTTTCGGGCGCGGGTTTTCGGGGGTTCGGTTTTTTGCCAGCCAGCGTTCGAGGATGGCGATGGTGGCCGCTTTGTCGCGGGCGATTTGGTCGGGGCTACACATTTTTTCGAGCGCGGCGTAGGAGTATTCGGTGCGTTTTTCTGCTTGATAATCAAGGCCGTAGGCTTGGTTTCGGAAGTTGAAGAAGCCCATGCTCGTGAACCAGTTGACCAGCGCAGCCACCACCAAAAACACCAGCGTACCCCATTGCCGAAACCAAAAAGTGATGGCCCCGAACGCCGCCATGACCATGCTCGCCAGCACAAAGACCGTCGCGCCCGTCGGGATTCGGCACCACTCACTTTCCATAAAAAGCCCCAGCGTGATGAGCAACAACATGGCGGCCACTTGCACGACGACCGCGTTCAGGTGGTTTTGCCGGAAAACGCCCTGCAAAATGCCCAAATCGTAGTGCGCCACGCTGCGGACGGCGCGCGGGCGGAGGCGTTCGTTCAGGTAGGTATCCACGCGCCAGCGGGTTTCGCCGGTACGGATTTCGCGGAGCGTGGCGAGCCGCTGGCCGGGCGCGAGGAGTTTGCCGCCGTCTTTGGGTACAAATTTGCCGAGGCGGTTGAGGTAAATGAGGTCGTGGTTGGTCAGGTAAAAATAGAACGACAGCCCGGCCACCAGCAGGGCCATTCCCGCGATGAACCCACTGATATTCAATGCGATAGCCTCGGTCGTCGTCAGTTCGTCGTGCCATTGGAGCCAGACGCTGGCCGCCAAGAAAGTGGCAAAAAAACCGAGCGGGATGATGGCATTGTTCAGGCAGAATTTGGTGAACGGCGCGTCCAGCGTTGCCAAAAACGGGAAGCGGTCGGCGCAGAGGAGATAAGCCGTCAAATTCCAAATCATGAAAAACGCCCCGAACGCCGCGCCCGTGATGGCAAAGCTCCAAAACCCCACTTCGCCCCGGTATTCGGGCGTGAGCATGAGGTAATGCGTCCCGAACTGCCGCCCGATTGTGCCCGTCATCAGCAAGGCCAAAAACACCCACAACCCAATGAGTACCAAGTGATTGCGCCAGTGCAGCACCAACAGCCGGACGGGGAAGGAATAGTAGATTTGGCGCAGGGTGGTCATGTGAAATTGTGGTTTGCGAATCCTAAATTATGCTCAATTTTTCACCGCAACCCCATGTTCCCCGGCCCAAGCCCGCAAATCGCGCTTGCCGATGGCCGCAGCCATCAAACCGGGAAAAAGTGGGGGCGTGCAGGCGAAAGCCGGGATGCCCAACTCGCCGAGGGCTTGGGCGTTTTCGTGGTCGTGGGCGGGTGCGCCCTCGTCGTTCAGGGCGAGCAGCGCGACCACGTTCACGCCGGATTGGCACAGGGCCTGCATTTTTTTCAGCATTTCCAGTCGGTTGCCGCCCTCGAACAGGTCGCTGATGAGCACCAAAATCGTGTCAGTGGGTGCGCGGACGAGCGTTTCGGCGTAGCCGAGTGCTTTGCTGATGTCGGTGCCGCCGCCGAGTTGGGTGCCGAAAAGCAGTTCCACCGGGTCGTGGCAATGCGCGGAAAGGTCAACCACTGCCGTATCGAACACCACGACGCTCGTCCGCACCGCACGAATGGAGGCCATGACCGCCCCGAAAACCCCTGAGTACACGACCGAAGTCGCCATCGAACCACTTTGGTCGAGCAGCAGGATGACGTGCCGGAGGGCATGGCCTTTCTTGCCGTGCCCCGCCAAGTGTTCGGGGATAATCGCCTGTAAATCAGGCTGATAATGTTTCAGGTTCTGGCGGATGGTTCGGTTCCAGTCAATCTCGTTCGGGCGTGGCCGACGGTTGCGGACGGCGCGGCTGAGCGCGCCTTGCACGGCCTCGCGGAGCGGTGCGGCCAGTTTGCGCTCCAAATCCTGCACGATGCGCCGCACGACGGCCCGTGCCGTGTCGCGGGTTTGCGCGGGCAGCACTTTGTTCAGCGAAAGCAACGTACCCACGAGGTGTACGTCGGGTTCGATGCTGGCGAGCAATTCGGGTTCGAGGAGCATTTGGCGCAGGCCGAGGCGTTCGAGCGCGTCGCGCTGCATGACCTGCACGACGGGCGTGGGGAAGTACCGCCGGATGTCGCCCAGCCAGCGGTTGATGTTCGGCGAGGAGCGGCCCAAGCCGCCGCGCCTATCCTGCGCGGCCTCGTAAAGCGCGTCCAGCGTGTTGTCCATGCCCGCCGCGTCGGCTGCGAGTGGCACGTCCTGCTCCGGGTCGGCCTGTTTGCCGAGCACGAGCCGCCAGCGTTCGAGTTTTTCCATGTCCGAATGATATGCCGTTGTTTTGGAAAAAGGCGGCAACAATTTTTGGCAAAATGATTTTTTGAAAAAACGAACCTGCTACTTTCGCCCCAGATTTTTTGATGTCAGGACAACCAACTTCGCCCCGCCAAGCCGCTCACTCAAATCAAAACGACATCATCATGAACGCATTTCTCTCGCTTGGCCGCTGGCTTTTTGCCTTGCCGTTTGCCATTTTCGGGCTTTTCCATTTTCTGAACGCACAAGGCATGGCCGACCAAATGGTGCCGACTTATATGCCTGCCAAAGCCATCTGGGTCTATCTCGCCGGGTCGGGGCTGATTGCGGCCAGCATCAGCATCGTATCCGGCAAATACGACAAGCTCGCCACCACCCTGCTCGCCGTTTATCTGCTATTGATGGTCGTGATGATTCACGCGCCGAACGCCATGGATTCCTCGAACCCCATCCGCAGCCAAGGTGGCATGACCAACGTGCTGAAAGACATCGCCCTCGCCGGAGCGGCTATGCTTTTCGCCCAGCACCTCTCGAAAGACCGCTCCATCATTGGGTGAAACAGACATTTCGGACGCACACCAACGTCCGCTTTTTTCCAACCGTTGTATCGTATGAAGCAAGTGGCATCGGGGCAACCCGGTGCCATTTTTGGTTGATTTGGGGATTCGGGGTTTGGGCGATTCGAGACGACCCCCAATCGCCCAATCAACCGCCCCCCGCCAAAATTTTTTGTTCGAGCGAAGTAGTCGAGTAGCCATCCACAAACGGCAGGCTGCGGACTTCGCCGCCGTTGGCGAGCACGAGGTCGGCACCGACGATTTGCTCCGGTCGCCAATCGCCGCCTTTCACCAGCACATCGGGCATGGCCGCACGGATGAGTTCGAGCGGCGTATCGTCCTCAAAAATGACGACCGCATCCACGAATTGCAGCGCGGCGAGGGCGTGGGTGCGGGTGTGCTCATCGTTGATGGGGCGCGTCGGGCCTTTCAGCCGCCGGACGCTGGCCGCGCTGTTCAGCCCGACCACCAAACGGTCGCCGAGGTCGCGGGCATCGGCCAGATAGCGCAGGTGGCCAAAGTGCAGCAGGTCGAAACAGCCGTTGGTGAACACGATTTTTTGCCCGGCGGCCCGCCACCGGGCGAGGGTCTGGCGGAGCGTGTCGGTGGTCTGGATTTTTTGATGGATGCTTGCGAAAGCAGACATGACGTTGAATTTGCGAATGTGGAAAAATGAGGCAATGGGCTAATAATCCCTCCCCCTTTCAGGGGGCCGGGGGGAGGGCAACTTGGGCTAATTTTCAGCTTGTTGCGAGACAACTTTAACCCAAAAATTCCCGCAGCGCGGCCAGCAATTCGGCGGGTTTGTCGGCGTGAACCCAATGGCCCGCGCCCGCGATGGTCACGAGTTCGGCAGCCGGGAACAGTGCTTTGATGCCTGCCCAATCACTGTCTTTCACATAATTGGAGTTCGCGCCGCGCACGAAAAGCGCGGGTTTCTCGAACGGCTCGCCCGCCACCGGAGCCAGCACGTTCGGGTAATCGCGCCAGAGCACGGGCAGGTTCATCTTCCACGAAAAGCCGCCGCCGGGCAGCCGGGTGATGTTTTTGAGCAAAAACTGCCGTGTGCCGAAGTCCGGGACGCGGTTGTGGAGAAAATCGTCGGCCTCCTGCCGGGTCTTGATTTTTGAAAAATCGAGGTCGAACAGCGATTTGAAAATATCGCGGTGGTTGTCGCCGGCTTGGCCGGGGGCCATGTCCACGACGACCAATTTGCTCACCATGTCGGGGTGCGCGAGCGCGAGTTGCATGGCAACTTTCCCGCCCATCGAATGGCCTACGACGGCGGGATGAAACAGCCAGTTTTGGCCCATGAATTCCACTACGTCCTCCGCCATTTCGGGGTACGAGTGTGTGGGCGCGTGCGGCGAAAGACCGTGGTTGCGGAGGTCGGGCGTGAACACCGTGTGGTGGTCGGCGAGCGACTTGGCGATGCCCTGCCAGTTGTCGGAAAAACCGAACAGCCCGTGCAGGATGACGACGGGCGGGCCAGAACCAAATTCGCGGTGGTGCAAAGTCATTGTCAGGGATGAAGAGTGAGGGATGATGAATGTCCGAAGAATTCCTTTCGGATAACTGGCAGCAAAACTATGCCGCTGGCGTTTGGTTTTGGCGATACCCTCTGGCCCTGTGAAAGTCGTTGCGCCTGTTTGACAGGGTTTATTGGGTCGCCAGAAACCTGACTTTTGAAAAAATTTGGTGGAGCAGCCGCTGCAGGCGGGTTTAATTTTACGGTACTTTTAATCGTGCAAAATTTCTCGTTCACTGTTTCAAACTCTCTCGTCGTCATGGCTAAAGAAAAACTCAAATTGGAAGACTTGAAGGTGCAAAGTTTTCTCACCGCGCTCGAACAAGAGCAATTAGAAAACGTCAAAGGCGGTGCCATCATCAAAGGCCGCCGCTACACCTTCCGCTCGCGCTGGACTTCGGTGGACACCCGCGTGGAAGCCGACAACGCCGCGAACACCAGCCAAGGCGGCTGAATCCGCCGGTTTTGGGCTGCATTTGGAGCGGCTGAATGGGGAAACGCCTCATTCAGCCGCTTCTTTTTTGGAGTTTGCAACCGATTTTCCCACAGATGAATCTGTGGGCTGTAAAACAAAATCCTGCGGATTTTAAGGCTCAGCCCACAGATTCATCTGTGGGAACTGTGGGAACCAGCCTTCGCCCGCACCGCTTCGGCGAAGGTTTTGCCCGAAATCTTGCTCTCGACCCACGCCACCAAGTCGAAGGTATCGAGCACGGCCTTCGCCTCGTGCTGTTCCGAAAGCTGATGCAAATCGTCTTTTGCCCGCTGGAAAACCGCCGCCCGCTCGCGTCCGGCGGGAGTCCGCACCAGTTCGGACATGAACTGGACGAAGCGCAGTTCGAGGGCTTCGAGGCGGTTTTTCTTCTGCAAATAGCGCGTCGTGGAGCGGAGCACGGATTCGAGCAGCATCGTGTTGCCCATTTCGTAGTGGATGATGAGCGAAAGCACCCGCGCCACACTCTGCAAATCCGCCCGCTCGACGGTGCGCGGCTGCCGCAGCCATTCGTTCAGGAAATCGAGCGCGCGGCCAAAATCGCCGCAGCCGAAACAGATGCAGAAATATTGGAAGAAAAAACTGGCCGTTTCGTGCGCGTCCATCAGCCCGGCTTCGCGCAAGTGTCGCTCCATTTCTTGCCGCCCCTCCTCGAAATCACCCGTGTAGATGCACAGCGCGAACTTGTTGGTGAAGTATTGGCGGTGGATTTTCCGGCGGTCGTCCTCGGTGATGGGGGTCAGGTTTTGGAGTTTTTCGAGGCACTCGCGCACCTCGTCGTAGCGGCGCAGCAGGCCGCAGCTGAGTATCAAATTGCTCAACGATGCAATGTAGTCCGACAGGTTTTCGCGCAGGAAATGTGGCTGGGATTCAATGAGTTCGATGAGTTTTTTGCCCGTTTCGTAAAACTGTTCCTGCTCCAACGAAGCATAATGGTACAGGTTCAGCGTGCGGTAGTACAGCACCCGCGCCCGGTGCGACAGGGCCGCGTCGGGGTCGTTGAAGATGGGCTGCCCGACCTGCGCCCGCAGCCGCGCCATTTTGTCCACGCCCCGGTGCAGGGCCTCGCTGCGGATGGTCGTGTACACCTGAAAAAACGACTGCCGGTATTGCGCCATGTTTTGCAGCTGTTCGAGTGCTCGGCTCTCCTCGAAGTTCAGCCGCTCCAATTCCTTCTGCAAAAAATCCACGTCCATGCGCGTATAGGCCAGTTGTTTTTCCCAGCGGACAATTTCCAATTGCTGCCCGAACACCTCGTATTGCCGGGCGATTTTGGCCGCTTTTTGCAGCAGCTCGCGGCAATCGTCGTACAGCCCACGTTTGAAGAGCGCGGCCACGCCCTGCAACAAGTGGTTCAGCCGAGCCTCCACCGTGTGTTGCTCGTCGAAGGATTGCAGGCTTTTCAGCACCAAATCGTACAGATATGCTTTCAGTTCGGGGTATTTTTTGCCGTCGGCGGGCTGACTTTTGTAAATTTTGGTTTTCAGCTTTTCGTCGTCGAATTCCGTCGCCGCATCCACGAGGTCGAAGAGCCGGGCGTACTTGCTCTCGCGCTCGGTTTTGTTTTTGATGAAAATCTTGAAGTACCGCTTCTCCGCTGGGGTCAGCGATTTCACCAGTCGGAACAGTTTGTCGGAAGGCGTTTTTGGCATAGCAGAGTTTGGATGCCAGATTGGGAGATGCCAGATTTGAGAT
>JBKBIC010000173.1:0-10487 GCA_046299435.1 Saprospiraceae bacterium | reverse complement strand
CCTTTCAACTTTTAAACCCTTCCTCTTTTCAACTTAGAACCGCATCCGCGTCAGTTTGCCGCTTTCGTCTTTCACGACGTGGGCATCGCGGTAGCCGCGTGCGCGGACGGCGTTTTTGGCCCTGATCGCCGATTCCAAATCGGGGAAGCTGCCGAGCAAGAAGATGGTCAGTTTGCCCGATTTTTTGCGTTCGAGTTTGCCGCCCACGTCGGCAATATTGGCCGCGTCAAAGTTGTCGGCATCCGCGTAGGTCGCCACGCGCACCTTGTAAATCGAGGCGACACTCGGTGGTACGGCGGCTTCGACGGGCGCAATGCTCTTCGGTGTTTCGAGCGAATACTGCGCGGGCTTGGCCGGAGTCGCGTCGCCTTTGGGCGTGGTTTTGGGGGTCTCGACGGGCTTCGCGGACTCGACTGGCCTGACCGGAGCGGTTTCTTTTTTGATGAAATATTGCTCTGTTTCGGGCGTGATTTTTTCGATGACCACGTCCGCGTCCTTGAATCCCAACTTGACCACGCGCGCCTGCGCCGCTTCCGCTTCCTCGTTTGTCTCCCAAATGCCGACGCGGATTTTCACCAAGTCATTGGCCGGGCTGGTGTACAGGTTGCCGACATCGCCGGCCTTGACGAACGGCGCGAGGTTCACGGTTTTGTCGTTTTTCAGCGCGGCCAACTGCACCGCGAAACGAACGGTAGAGGGCGCAGCAGCAGTTTTTTCCGGTGTTTTTTCGGCGGTTGCCGCTGGCTTTTCGGGTTCGGCGGCTGCTTTTTGCGAAAGTTCGACCGGTTTGCTGGGCGCGGTTGTGGCGGTCTTTGCGACCATTTTTTCGGCGGGCTTTTTTGCCGGGAAAATCAGGCTTTCGGCCACTGCTTTTTCCTCGACCACGAAGGGGTTGCGGTAGTTCATGGCGACCGCTTTTTTCATGGCCGCCTCCGCTTTTTCGCGGGTCTCGTACACGCCGAGGCGGATTTTGGTGTTGCCTCCGGCGGCTTGGGTGTAAATGTTGCCGAGCGGGCGGAGGTCGTCGTATTTGGCAATTTTGTCGCTATCGGGATTGCCCGGCAGGGCGGCGATTTGCACGGCCCAGCCTTTGACTGCGGTCTTGGATTCAGCGGCGACCTCGTCGCGGAGCATCTTGATAATCGGGCTTTCTTGCGGGGCGGTTTTGGCTTCTTTGCTGGTTGTCAAGGGTTTATCGGATTCTTTGCTCGCCATGGCGGGCGCGTCGTCGCCTTTTTTGGTCACTTGTTTTTCGGCCTCTTTTTCCGCAGGCTTGGCTGTGCTCGGTGCGCTGTACGTTGCCGGGGCGGGCGCGGCGGCGGTGCCTGCGGCGGGCTTTTTCGAGTCGGCCACGAGTGCGCCGGCATCTTGCAAAAGCACGGGCTGCACATCGTTGAGGGCTTTGGCCTCGCCTGTTTGCAGGGTGACGACGGTATCGGCGTAGCCGTCGCGGGAGAACTGCAGTTTGTACGTTTTCCGGGCCTCCAGAAGCAGGGAATACTGCCCGTCGTTGCCCGTCTCGGCAGTGACCACCTCGCCTTTTGGCATAGGCAAAGCGCGCACGACCACTTCGGCGAGGGGCTTGCGGGTGAGGAAATCCTGCACGTTGCCGACGAATTTCCCGCTCGCATCGGATTCGAGCACGACCTCGATTTGCTTGGAGCCTGTGGATTTGAACTCGGCCACCGCCTCGCGGAAGCCTTTTTTGCGGACGGTGGCGCGGCAGTTGGCCTGCCCGGCGGTGACGGAAAACATATACTTACCCGCCGCGTCCGCCGTGAACTCGCCGCCGTTGCAGTTCGAGAAATCAATAACGGCCTCTGGCACAGGCTTTTGCGCGGCATCCACGATGCTCACGAAAAAGTCGTCGGTCTTTTTGCGGATGCTCCAGATGTCTTCGTTGCCTTTGCCCTGTGCGCGGTTGGAGGTCAGGTAGCCGATGTTCTCGTTGGCGTTGAAAATGAAACCGTAATCGTCGCGGGGCGAGTTGATGCCGGGGCCGAGGTGAAAGACGTTGGCCCAGTTGCCGTCCACGTTTTCGGCGCGAAACACGTCCATGCCACCGAGGCCGGGCAACCAATCGGAGGAGAAATAGAGGTTTTTACCGTCGAAAAACGGGGTGATTTCGTTGCCTTTGGAGTTGACTTGCTTGCCGAGGTTGGCAGGCGACGACCACGATTTGCCGTTCCAAATGCATTTGTAAATGTCCCAGCCGCCTTCGCCGTCGGGGCGGTTAGAGGCAAAAAACAGCGTGTTGCCGTCGGGCGAAAGGCAGGGGAAGCCCGTCGCGTAATCGCTGCCGTTGTACGGGAACGCCTTGACGTTGACCCAGTCGCCGTCGGCCACATCGGCAGTGTAAAGGCTCATGTTGATGCCCGAAGCGGCGATTTGGCGGGTGCCGTCCACGAAGTTGTTGCGGCAAAACGCCACGCGCTTGCCGTTGGCGGCGTAGCTGACGGGGCCTTCGTTGTAAGCGTTGGAAAGGTCGTTTTTGAGGAAGGCGGGCTTTTGGAGGTTGCCGTTCGCGTCCCGTTGCGTGACGAAGAGCTGGTTGTACGCGCTGCCCGACCAATCCTCCGTGCTCGTGCCTTTTTTGCTGCGGGCCAAATCGGTGCGCGACGACTCGAACACGATGCGCTTGCCATAGAACGCAGGCCCGAAATCGGCGGCGGCCGTGTTCATGGCCTCGTTTTTGGCTTGGTAAAGAGCCTCTTTTTGGCTGTTTGCGAAGGCATACTCACACATATCGGCATAGTGGCGGCCTTCCTCGCGGTTGTGTTCCGCATAAAAAAGGAACCACTTTTTTGCAGCCGCGTAGTTGCCGGTGGCCATCAGGGCTTGGCCGTAGCGGAGCAGCACGTCGGGCTTGACCTCGCTTTGCGACGTGGCGCGGTCGTACCAAGTGAGCGACTCCTCCGGGCGGTTGAGCTGGAAGTAGCAATCGGCGATGCGGGCAAGCGCGTGTACGTTGGCGGGGTCTTTGGCCGCGATGGCTTGGTAGCTTTTCAGCGCGAGGTTGTAGGCGTACAAGTTGAATTGCTTATCGGCGCGGCGGAGCTCGTCGGCGGGTGCTTGGGCTTTGGCGGTGGAGAGTGCGCCCAAAAACAGGGCGGAAAAAGCCCATGTGCGTAGGCTCATGGTCATAGTAGATTGGTTTGACAAGTTAATGTTGCTGTGCAAGCTCGACGAGCATAGGCCAACGGCCTCTTGTTCAAATGCTTGGGCACGGCATAAACAGCCATGCTGCCGAACTTATTTTTTAGTGGAGAGACTAATACGTGCGGAAACCGAAGCCGCAAAACCAAAAGAGGGACGGGCAAAAGTAGCAGAATTAGGCTGGTGAAAACAAGACGGCCCAGAAAAAACACAGCCGAACCGCCTCTGGGCGGTTCGGCTGTGCGGTGGCTCGGCAAATCAGCGGCGCGAACCGGAGGCGAGCATCTCGGCGGCTTTTGGCAGCAGCCGTGCGAAAAAAATGGACGCGAGGGCAACGTAGAGAATGAGCATAAGCCAAAGTGTGTTTTTGAATTAAACCATGAGTGTTTGAAGGAAAGCGAGATAAAATATTGAACAACCGCACAAAGGTTGAAATCATATTCCAGACTTGTTCGCAATCGGCGTTATTTTTTTGTAAAGCGGAGGGCGGGCGGGCAATTTTCAAAAACGGCCCGCGCACGTCCCGGATTTATGCTGCGGCAACGTACTTTTGCCGCCAATCCGACCGAACGCTGTCCCATCCACACAATCGGCAATCACGCTCATTTTGCCCGGCAGCAGACCAAGACTTTCGACATCGCGCCCATTCCGTCCTTGACGCAAGCGTCCGTTTAATCCGCTCGTTTCCAACGATTTAAGTAAAGCAAAAAAGTAACCGGAGCATGGTGTACAACAATATTCTCGAAACCATCGGCGAGACCCCGCTCGTGCGTTTGAACAAAATCGTCAGCCACATCCCGGCGACGGTATATGCCAAAATCGAATCCTTCAACCCCGGCATGAGCGCGAAAGACCGCATCGCGCTACACATGATTGAGCGGGCCGAGCGGCTCGGGTTCCTCAAACCCGGCGGCACGGTGGTAGATGCGACGAGCGGTAACACAGGTTTCAGCCTCGCAATGGTGGCGGCTTACAAGGGCTACAAATGCGTGCTCACGGTCACGAGCAAGATTTCGGAGGACAAAATCGCCAACTTGAAGGCCCTCGGCGCGGAAGTCATCCTCTGCCCGCAGGACGTGAAACCCGACGACCCGCGCTCCTATTACCGCCGCGCAGAGCAACTGGCGAAGGAAATCCCCGGCGCGTTCTACGTCAACCAAAACTACAACCCCGACAACGGCGAGGCGCACTACCTGACCACCGGCCCCGAAATCTGGGAGCAAACGCAAGGCCGCATCACATGGCTCATTGGCTCGGCCAGCACAGGCGGAACGCTCTGTGGTTCAGGCCGTTACCTGAAAGAACAAAACCCAAACCTGAAAGTCGTGGCAGTGGATGCCTATGGCTCGGTGCTAAAAAAATACCACGAAACCGGCATCTACGACGAAAAGGAAATCTACTCCTACCGCATCGAAGGCACCGGGAAAAACATCCTGCCCGGCAACGTGGACTTTGAACTCATTGACCGTTTCGTGAAAGTGACCGACGAGGCGAGCGCGTTCCGCGCCCGTGAAATGGCCCGCAACGAGGCGATTTTTGCTGGCTATTCGAGCGGTGCCGCGCTCCAATGCCTCGAACAAATCAAGGACGAACTGACCGCCGACGACCTCGTGGTGCTCATCTTCGCCGACCACGGCAGCAAGTACGTCAGCAAAGTTTACAGCGACGCATGGATGCAGGCGCAGGGCTTCATGCCCGCCGCGCAGCCCGTGGAGGCCGCCGTGCCGATTTTGACAGAAGCTTGATTTTCAGTTCACAAGCACGCACAACCTTTGCCCCATCCAAATGACGGATTCGGAAAACCACCCTGTTTTCAACCGGATTCACCCAACTATTTTCCTATGCTCAAACTGCTTCCCATCGAACGCCGCACGGGCCTGACCCGCGAGGAGTTCATCGAAAACTACCTCAAACCGCACAAGCCCGTCGTGTTCACCGACCTTTCCAAAGACTGGGCCGCCACGACAAAGTGGACGTTCGATTACCTGAAAAACACGCACGGCGACTTGGACGTGCCCGTCATCGGCCCGGATTACCACAAGCCGGGGCCGAACTACATGAAGTCGAACATCACCATGAAATTCGGCGACTACCTCGACCTCATCCAGAAAGGCCCGACGGAGTACCGCATCTTCCTCTGGAACATCATGGACCACGCCAAAGAACTCGTCCACGACGTATCCAACCCAACGATTTGCGACGGCTGGGTGGATAATTACCCGTTCATGTTCTTCGGCGGCGCCGGCGCCGTGACCAACCTGCACTACGACATTGACTGCTCGCACGTTTTCCACACGCACTTCCACACGCGCAAGCACATCATCCTCTTCGACCAGCAGCAAAACCGCTCGCTGTACCAACACCCGTACACAGTGCAAAGCCACGTCAACCCCCTGAAACCCGATTACGAAAAATACCCCGCGCTCGCCCACGCCGTCGGCCACGAAACCATCCTGACGCACGGCGAAACACTGTTCATCCCTTCGCTTTGGTGGCACTATATCGTGTACATGGATGGCGGCTTCTCGCTCAGCCTCCGCTCGCGCGACTCGGTTTTCACGCAGGCCAAAGGCTTGTGGAACATCACGCGCCACTTCGTCGTGGACAAAGGCATGAACGCCGTGTGGGGCGACGGCTGGAAACGCTGGAAAGAACGCAAAGCCATCGAACGCGCCAACGCGGTGCTGACCGAGGCTGCGTAAATTTCGGAGTGATGAGTTTTGAGTGATGAATGATGAGTTCCTCACCCAGTCTCGCATCTTATTCAATGCCACCACTCAAACTATTTGTCATGTCAAATCTCCAACTGCGGTTAGAAATCGGAAAAATGCTCGCTGATGCCGACGAGCGATTGCTTTCTTCCGTGTATTCAATGATGAAAGGTTATCTAGAATACGACCCAAGCATCGTCGGCTTCGCCACGGATGGTCAGCCTTTGACCCGGCAAGAATTGCTGGAACGCGCCGAAACTTCGCGCACCGAAGGTTTGCAAGGAAGAACAATCCCGGCGAAAGCATTGCTCGAAGAAATTGATACTTGGTAATCATGGCTGATTATTCCGACGTCTGGACCGAAAAGGCTTACGAGTCCTTGCGCCAAATCCACGATTTCATTGCCAAAAGTTCCTCAAAAGGAGCAAAGAATACCGTTCGAGAATTGGTGCGACTCTCTCAATCTTTGGAAACGCTCCCCCGGCGCAACCCTTTGGAACCTTATTTGGCAGATGCCCCCGTCGAGTATCGTTTTTTATCAAAATGGAGCTACAAAATCCTCTACACAATCTTGGAAACGGAGCCAATCGTGTTGGTGGTACTTGTTTTTGACACCCGACAAAACCCCGAAAAACTAATGACCGAAATAAACGGATAGCGATAAAAAGGCCGACCGATGGCACACCATTCATCGCTCATCACTCACAACTCATCACTCAAAATAAACATGGATATTTTTGATAGAATCCTCCAAAAAGCAGGCCCGCTGGGCAAGTACGCCGAAGTCGCCGAAGGCTATTATATGTTCCCGAAACTGGAAGGCGATTTGGGCAACCGCATGATGTTCAACGGCAAAGAAGTCGTCTGTTGGAGCATCAACAACTACCTCGGCCTCGCCAACCACCCCGAAGTGCGGAAAACCGACGCGGAAGCTGCCGCCCGCTGGGGCCTCGCCTACCCGATGGGTGCGCGCATGATGAGCGGCGAAACCAAACTCCACCAAAAATTAGAGCAACAACTCGCCCACCACGTCGGCAAAGAGGCCGGCCTGCTCGTCAATTATGGCTATCAGGGCGTGATTTCCGCGATTGACGCACTGCTCACCCGCCACGATGTGGTCGTGTACGATGCCGAAAGCCACGCCTGCATCGTGGATGCCGTGCGGATGCACATGGGCAAACGCTTCGCCTTCACGCACAACGACGTGGCCAGCCTCGAAAAATGCCTCGTCAACGCCAAACGCCTCACCGACGAATCGGGCGGCGGCATCCTCGTCATCACCGAGGGCGTGTTCGGGATGCGCGGCGACCAAGGCAAGCTCCGCGAAATCTGCACATTGAAAGAAAAATACGGCTTCCGGCTGTTCATTGACGACGCGCACGGCTTCGGGATGCTCGGCAAAACCGGCGCAGGCACAGCCGAAGAACAAGGCGTGACCGACGATATTGACCTGTATTTCAGCACGTTCGCCAAAAGCATGGCCCTCATCGGCGGCTTTTTGGCGGCCAGCCCCGAAATCATCCAGTTCCTGAAATACAACATGCGCTCGCAAATCTTCGCCAAATCGCTGCCCATGCCGCTCGTCGAAGGCCTGCTCAAACGCTTCGAACTCCTCCGCGACCACCCCGAACTCCGCGAAAAACTCTGGGCCAACGTCCGCTCCTTGCAGTCCGGCTTGAAAGAACGCGGCTTCGACATCGGCGACACAAACACCTGTGTCACACCGGTTTACATGAAAGGCGACGTGGAAGAAGCGATGGCGCTGGTCAAGGATATGCGCGAGAACTACGGCGTGTTCTGCTCCATCGTCGTCTATCCCGTCATCCCGAAAGGCATGATCATCCTGCGCCTCATCCCGACCGCCGCCCACACCGAGGCCGACATCCAACAGACGCTCGAAGCGTTCTCGGCCGTCCGTGCCAAAATGGAGGCCGGGGCGTACAAAAACTATGTGCCGCAGCCGATTGCCGTCGGCTGAATCTGGCTTCAAAAATTATCCACCATCGCTGCCAGCCAATCCTTGTTTGCCAGCGGATTGGCCTGCCCGATTGCCCGCCTCAACTTGTCGAGGCGGGCAATTTTTTTGGGGTCGCGCAGCAGCGGCAGCTCGTTTTTGACCTGAAAAGCACGGCGCAACAACTTCAAAAAATTGAGGTTCGCGGCCTTGCCGTAGCCCGAAAATTGGCGGTTGCGGCGGATGTATTTGTCCGTCGCATCGGCCAGCGAATGCAGCGCGTCGCCCTCGTCCAGTGCGAAATAGCTCTTCAACTGCATGATTTTCGCGCCGAGGTGGTAGCTATGGTGCGTGAACTCCACGTTTTGCAGGGCAAAAAGTGCCCGCCGATGCTCGCCTTTTTCCAAAAACAGCGCGGCCAAATTGTACGCAAACGCATTCTCGCGCTCGTCGGGCGGCAGGCGGTCGCGCCAAGTGCGGATAAAATCCTCCGTCCACCCGAACGCCCGGCTCCGCAGCCCGGCGGTCACGATGTTTTTGTACGACCATTGCGATAGGTGCCCGTTTTGGAGCAGGATGCCCCGCGCCAGCAGGGTCTGGTACAAATCCAGCGTTTCGTGGTACCAAGCCACCGCGCCCGCGTTGATTTTTCGGATGCAAAAATTGAGCGCGTAGGTGTACAAAGCCAGCAAATCCGCCTGCGGAAACAGCGCGGTGTGCTCGCCCAATTTCGATTTAAACACTTGGAAATCAGCGTCTTGTTGCCGCTCCAACAAATCAAGGCAAGCAAGGTAAACCTGCACGGCTGGCTCGTCGGCGAGGGTCGCAGATTCGCCGCACCAGCGGCGCACGTCGGCCAAGTGCTGCGGCTGGTAAGTCGCCGAAATCACGGCCACCGAGTTGCGGCTGAGCATGGCACAGCCGACGCGCAGTTTTTCGAGCACGAACGCCCGGTCGAGCGCGTCGCCGAGTTTTTGGAGGTTCTCGTCGTGGTCGCGGCGGGCGGTGTGGGCAGTGAGTTGCTCGGCTTTTTCGTAAAAAACAGCCTCGTCGCGGCTCCAATCCGCCGCCCGGTGCGGCTCGCGGTCGAGCAACTGCCGGAACCGCGCCAGCACATCCGGCGCGTGGGCTGCCAAATCGCGTTCGAGCAAGGCATCGAGCAGGGCAGGTTTTTGGAGAGCGGGGCGGGTGGCGAATTTTTCGTAGGCCAGAAAATCGTGCAGCAAGGCCAGTAAATCGGAAATCAAGTTGTTGATTTTCAATTCGTTGTACGCCTCCGACGCACCGAAGATTCGGGCAAAGGCCGTGCGTTTGTCAAGTTCGGGCGAATCAAAACCGGGCGCGGCGGCCAGCACCAATTCGCACAACTCGCGGGTTTTCAGGTGCTTGCAAACGAAATCGGAAAAGACAAACTCCCGCCAGCGTTGGCGTTCGCGCGGCGTGAGGGTGCGGACGGCGGCGAGGAGTTTGGTGTTTTGCATCAATACCTTTGGAACTCCGTGAGCCTCTGCGTTTCCTCTGCGAACCTCTGTGTAACTGTTTGCGGCACAGATAGTTACACAGAGATTCGCAGAGGAAACGCAGAGGCTCACGGAGGAAATTGAGGGTAAGCTTGGATAGAATCCACCTTTCGGTTGGCCTACTTTTTCACAAAACGCCCGCTCCAAGTTTGGCCGGCAGCGGTCACGCGGTAGGCCAGCGGCCCGCTGGGCAAATCGCCGACGCGCACTTCCACGCGGCTCGTGCCTGCCTGAAAATCAGCGGTTTGCGAACGCAGTTGCCGACCGGCGAGGTCGAAAATTTCGAGGCGGATGCTGGTTGCTCCGGGCAGTTCCAGCGTGAAAAAGGCTGCGTCGCTGGCCGGGTTGGGCTGCAAATTGGAGAGCTGTGGCGCGGCGGCCAGCGCGGTTTTTTCGCGGAACACGAGACCGAGCGGCTGGCGAGTTTCGGCGGCATCGTACACCTCGGATTTGAGATGCCAGATGTCAGATTCCAGATTTGAGATGTTGGATGACAGCCACAGGGATTTGCCCACTTGGACGGGCTGCAATGCCTTGATTTTCAGGTAAAAAAGCGGCTCGCGGGAAGAGATTTCCGTGGCCGCCGGGCTGTGCCAGCTGGCGTTCAATTGGCCAGGGCGCGGCTGCGCGAAGTTGTCGGCAGCCAAATCCGGCAAGACACCAGCGGGGACGACGGCCTCGATTTCGAGCTGCGCCGGGTCGAAACCGAGCGAAAACTGGAAGCCGAGCCACACGCTGTTTTCGCTGGTGTGGACGGGCACGAGGGCAGTTTCGCCGGGCGCAAGTGATTGGTTTTCAATGGAAAATGAGGCAGTGGCTCGGTCGTCGGTGTTGTTGCCGGAAAGGTTGTTGGCGAGGGCATTGCCGTTCACGTCGCCGACTTTCAGGCCGACGAAATGGTTGGTCACGCCGAGTGAAAACGGCCCGCTGACACTTTCGGGGAATTGCGGGACAAAAGGATTCAGCGGGTTCGGGAACACATGGCTTTTGAGTACGAACCGCCACGACGTGTTGTTGGGCAGGTCGTTGTAAATGCCAAGGATGAGTTTGCGGAGCTCCAAAATGTCGAAGGCCGTGATGCTGCCCGACTTGTTGGCATCGGCGGCAATGATTTTGTACGGCGAGTCCAGCGTGTCCACGCCCAAG